>DATAUL010000215.1:0-11518 GCA_036268255.1 Solirubrobacteraceae bacterium
TCCGCCGGTTCCTCAGACGCGGCAGATCGGCCGCCAGGACCGAATGGCGGCTGATCACTGCCACCCACAACCTCCTCAAGCTCCATACCCACCACCTCGCCGCTACCCCCGCCTGAGAAAGGGGTTCCTTCGTCGTTTCGACACTGACGCTTCAGCCACCTAAGCGTCAGCCGCCTGGCCCTCGCAGCGATTACGCGACAGCCTCAACGGGAAGCGCAAGCCCGCGCCGGGACGCCGGGCGAGGCGCCGGGCGCCCCCCGTCGGGCCGGTGGACCTGCGTTCCGAAATGAGTTCTGCATAGGCGCAGCTGTCGCTCTGCATAGGCGCGTGCTGCGCCCTGGATTCGGCGAAAGCGTGGCGGCGTCGCGGCCGCCCCGACTGGCCTGTGCGCAAGGGGACTGCGCCTGCATCGCGGTGCCGCACGACTCCTTCGCAGTCCGGCGGCTTGGGGCGGGCGCCCTCGCTTTGCGATAACGCACCGGTCTCGCCTGCGTGGTTGCGGCCGGCTTCGTTTTGCCATCTGCGTGTGCCGGCGGCGCGCTCGCGATCCGTCGCGTAGGCGGAGCCGCATGGCAGCCGGAGCGATGCACACGCTCCGCTGGCGACGGAGTCGACTCTTGGGCTCGCCGGAAAATCGGATCGCAGAGCCACCGATCCGGGGCAGCGACACACGGATTGCAGGGTTGGCGCTCACGGATCCTCAGGGCAGCAGAGGCGCGGCATCAGGGTTGCGGTTGCATCGAGACTCCGGGTCCTGTCTCGCGACGGAATGCCTCGGCCACCAGCGCCGCATCGTCCGGGCGCGGCACATAGTGCAGGTAGCGCATGGTCGTCTGCACGTCCGCGTGTCCCATCCATTCCTGCACGCGACGGATGTCGGCCTTGGCGATCGTCCGCGTCCCGAAGGTGTGGCGCAGGTCGTGAAAGCGCAGCGGGCGTAGACCCGCTCGCTGGAGCGCGGCTGCGTAGCGGCGGCGCAGCGCCGAGCCGTCGAGGTACTCGCCCTCGGACCCCGGGAACACGAGGTCGTCGTCGTACGCGAACCTGTCGCGCTGGCCGAGTCGTGCCATGGCTGCGGCGACCTCGGGTGCCATCGGGACTGAGCGGACCTTGCCGGACTTGGGCGTCGTAAGCTGGCCGGCCGAGTAGCTGGCCCGCACCCGGATCAGCGAACCGGTGAAGTCGACATCGCGCCAGCGCAGCGCGAGCAACTCGCCGCGGCGCAACCCCGTGAACGCGGCCGTGAGATAGATCGTGCCGTCCTGCTCTGACGCTGCGCCCCGTACGAGGGCCATGACCTCTTCGGGGGAGAAGACCTCCAGGTCGCCCGACGAGGGCACGCGCTGTTTCTCGACGCTCGCCACGGGATTGGAGTCCAGACCCCAAACCTGGCTCGCGCGGCGCATCACGCCGTGCATCACGACCAGGAGCTTGTTCTTGGTTCGAGGAGAGAGCCCGGTCAACCCCACACGCCAGCGCTCGATCGACGCCTGGGTGATCGCCTCCAACGCCATGTCGCCGAATCCAGGAACGAGATGGGCGTCGAGGTTGGAGCGATAGTCGCGCAATGTCGAGGGCTTGCAACCGCGCTCGTCGCCGCAGTAGCGCAGGTACTCGGCGGCCGCGTCAGCGAAGGTGGCGCCGGTGCGTACCAGCCCGGGGAGGGTGCCCTGTCGCGCCTCGTGGAGCACCTCGCGCAGCCAGTCCTCGGCAAGCCGCTTGGTTACATAGCCGGCGGCCGGTCGGCCTCGACCCGTCCAGGCCGGCCCGATCTTGCGCTGAACCTGGCGACGGTCAGGCAGCCGGTACTTCGCATACCAGACCGGGCCGTGGGCCCGCTCGACGCGGAAGACGTGGCCCGAAGGCGGCTGGATGCCATCGGTCCTAGTTCACAATCTACTCGACCTTCGGGACATATCCGGGACATATTTCGGATCCCGGCCTGCCCGACCGAATAAAAAAGCCCCGCTCAGCAGGGCTTTGTAACGCGCCCGGAGAGATTCGAACTCCCGACCTTCGGTTCCGTAGACCGACGCTCTATCCAGCTGAGCTACGGGCGCGTGGCGGCCGATTCTAGCCCCACCTCGGCGACGAGGGCCGTGTGGTCGCGCGTGCCGTCGGAGGCGCGAGGAGGCTGGCGGTCTCGGGGCGATGTCGACGATTGACACGCCGGCGCCTGACCCGCCACCATGTCGGTCGGGCAAGCGGGTCTGCCGGCGAGACACGAGGTCTCAGAGCTTGGACGGAGAACAAGGAGGGACATGACCCTGGAGATAGTTGGCGCGCACGCCACCGAGCATGGCCTGGCGGTCACATTCGTCACCGACGGGGGTCTCGTTCCGCTCGAGGGAAGCGCCGAGGAGCTCGGCCGCCTCGCCGAGGTGATGCAGCAGGTGGCCGCGCTGGCGCCGCTCAACCAGACCGAGAAGGTGTGGATCGAGGACGTGCGGGTCGGGGATGCCGTCGTCAAGCTAGGGCTGAGACCGGGTGGCGAGGCGCTGGTCCGGATCATGCGCCATCCGCCCCGCGACTGAGCGGTGTCGTCCGGAGTTTCTCGCCCGCCCGGGCGTGCTCAGTGAAATGTCGACAGCACGATCGCGGCGCTGGTCGTCGTGCCGGCGGCCGTGATGTCAACCCGGGTGGAGAGCTGGTTGCCGCGGCTGCGCGCCAGCATCCTGTGCCCGGCCACGGTCAGCCGGAAGCGCAGGTACCCGATCGCGTTCGCCCCCAGAGACTCGGCGCCGGTGCGGGCGATCACCTGCCCGCCGGCGGCGATCGTCGTCGTCGCGCTGCACGGACTGGCGGTGAGGCAGGACGCGAGCATTCCGCCCGACCAGCCGTTGGAGACAAACTCGGTGGCGCTGAGGACGCGCACCACCGTGCTCGCGCCGATCCGGCGCTGCGGAGAGGGCCCCGAGGTGGTGTAGGGAGCGAGGTTGACACGCCGGGTCGCCGTCTTGCCCGTGCTGGAGCGCACGGTGACCGTGACCGGAAGCCGACGGTGGCCGGCCTGCGCCACCAGGGCGTGACCCGTCGGCGAGAGTCTGAAGTAGGCCAGGCCGCCGCCCGCGGGAATCCGCTGCGTCCCCGTCCGGGCGAGCGTGGTCGTGGTGGCGATCCTCATCGTGACCTGGCACGCGGAGATCTGAAAGCAGCTGACCGGCACGGCTGCCGGGCCGTGGCGGGGAACGAACACCTCGTTGCCGATGACCGACACGTGGGCGGGCGTGGCGACCGCCGGTGAGACCCCCAGGGTAAGGCCGGTGGAGCTAAGCGCGCGGACCTGGAAGTACGGATAGGCGCTGTGCAGCGCGATCGGCAGCCGGGTTGTGGCGCCGACGGGCCGGGCGGCAGCGGAAAGCGCGGTCGCCGTCGGACCAGCCAGCACCTGCCAAGAGCTGACGCCGCTGACGCCGCGCCAGCTGGGGTACAGGTCGATGCTCCCGTCGGCGACCGGGGCGACCGAGAGCGAGGGACCGGCGTCCGCCGCAGTCGTGACGGTCCCCGCGGCTGCCGTGGCGGCGTCGATGTAGTCACCGTCGACGTTGATCGTCGTCCCACCGTGGGTCTCGTTGTGAGCCCCGCTGTATTGATGCAGGCGCTGGTGGGCGGGCCAGTCGCCGCTGGGGACGTTGACGTCAACCGTATTCCGGGTGCCATTCCAGTTGGCGATCCAGATGTCATCGGGTTCGCTGTAGCCGGCTCCTGCCTCCCCGACGAGATCGCGGATGCCGGAGGCGGCACTGCTGTAGACGCCCGACTTATAGCCCTGGGCGTGCAACTGCGATGTCCACGCCGCGAGGAAGGTCAGCACCGCCGAGCTGGTGGTCGAGCTCTGGTCGTAGCCCTCCATATCGAAGTAGACGGGGTTGCCGGCCCCAAGGCCGACCGCCTCGGCCTGCACGACCGCGTCGCGCGCCGCTGCGGTGCCCTGACCGGTGGCGCGCGCTGCGGAGATCGCCGCGCATCCGCACGAGTTCGAGGGTGCCTGCAGCCCGACGTAGATAGGGATCAGGTGCCAGCCGGCCGCCGACTGGCTGCTGACCCAGGCCGAGTTGAGGTTCGGCTGCGCGCACGCCATGTTCGTCCCCCCGATGTAGACGCCGATCGCCCGGTAGCCCGACGCACCCCACGCCGACATCTGCGAGGAGCTGGGAGTGGCGCAGGCGTCGAAGCCGAGGCCCGTGTAGACCTCACCTGGCTGCGAGGCCGCGGTGACCGCTGTGGCGGCACGGATCGACGGCGAGCGTCGCATGGCGTTAGTCGCCGCCGCAGCGACCGCATGCGGGCTGCCCCCCGCGGAGGGCAGTGAGCGAACTCCGAGGGCCTGGCGGATGATCGCCGGCTGCCGGCCCCAGGTGGCAGTTACCACGACATGGTGCGAGGGCTCCGGCAGTTGGGCGCTGGAGCCCCCCTCCGGGAGGGCCGGTTGGACCGTGGCGGGTTCGGGCGACCCATTCGTGCGAGCCGCACCGGCGACGTCGGCCGGCAGCGGCGACACGAGAATCGCCTCGGTGCGCCCGGCGGCGTGCGCCGGGCAGCTCTGGTCAGCGCTGGGGGCCCCGAGGTAGACGGCATGGCGGTTGAAGCGCACGCAGGTGCCCGAACGCTGGGCGAGGCGATAGACGGGCCACCCTGCCGGCACCGTGAGCTGATAGCCGCGGTAGCTGACTATCTTCGTCGTCGACGCTCCCTGCGCCGTGGCCGCGATCGCGCAGCCGCCCACGACCGCAAGGCATCCGGCGACCAGGATCCCGAGCCGACGGACGGCGACTGGAGCGTGGGAACGAGCGTCGGTTGCGGGCACGCGAACTCCTTTAGGGCAGCAGCAGCGGATCGCCTGATGCCTGCGGAGTTAGCTGACGGGCTCGCGCGCGATGCGCACTACCGGCGGACCACCGCCGGATTCGCCCCAACGACCTGGGCTCCCCGCTCCACGAGCTGGCGCCTCGTGGACTCGGCAGACTCCAGAACAGATGAGCGGCCCCAAGGTTGCGCCGGTAGCCCCAGGTCAGGAGACGCGACGTGTGCGGTCGAGCTCTCCGCGAAATTCCGGATCCTGCATCCACAGCTCGAATGCGCTGTCATGCACGCAGGCGCGCGCGAGCGCTTCTCGTTCAGAGAGCCCCTCGCGCAAACTCGTCAAAAACATGCGAGCAGCAAATCCGGGCCTGCCGTCGGCTCCGAGTCCCACGGTCGTGCAGGCAGTCTCGATCACGCTCAGTCGCATTTGGGGGTTACGCGCTTCGGTCCGGAGAGCCTCCTGGATCTCATCCAGCGTGGCGCTGCCGCTCATCATCCTGACTGCGACACTCCTGGTTTCCCTGGGGGGCCGGGGCTGCAGCTCCGGCTCGGGCGTGATCCGCTCCCTCGGCGTCTTTTCCCAATAACGTTTGCGACTCAAGAAGGCGATGAGGTGCCAGTCTACGCAGGTCGCCTTCAGTGCGAGCATCCCGTGGGCGCAGGATGCCGTCGCCGCCGCTGTCAGCTCGAGCCGACAGCGGCGGTACCTCTGGCTCCTACCTTGCCGTTCCTCAGGCTCCGTCGCCGCGCCGGGTGTACATCGGACTCCGCTCCTTGCTCGGGCTCGCCTCGTGTGAAGAGGCCTGGGTGGGTCCGCGGCCGGGCGCCGTTCTCATCCGCTTGGCCCGTCTGTAGGCGGCTTTGGCCGCACCTCGCTCGCCGAGCTCCTCGAGCAGCGCCCCGAGGTTGGCGGCCCCGTTCGGATCACCACGCTGTTCGGCTCGCTCGTATGCGGCACGGGCGCTGGCGATGTTCCCTCTGACCTCCATGAGGACCCCGAGGTTCGTCGCCGCCTCGGCATGTCCCCGCTGGTCGGCACGTTCGTAGGCGTCCAGGGCGCCTCCGAGGTCTCCGTGCTCGTCGAGGAGACACCCGAGGTTGAACGCGCCGTTGGGATCGCCTCGTCGATCGGCGCGTTCGTACGCCGCTCGCGCGCCCTCCACGTCGCCATCGAGCTCCATCATGACGCCGAGGTTGGTGGCCGCGCCAGCATGGTCTAACCGTTCGGCACGCTCATACGCCGCTCTGGCGCCGGCTCGGTCGTCCTGTTGTTCCAGGCTGACGGCCGTGTTGAACGCAATAACTGCTTGGGCACGCTCGCCCGCGCGTTCGAGCTCGTCCTCGACACGTATCGGGGCCGCTCCGTTCGTCTCCGGGGAGCTTGGGTTGGCCACTGGGGTCGGCTCGGCCGCCACAGGGGGCAGTGAGCCACCCCCAGGGGTTGGCGAGCCAGCCCCGGCGGTCGGCGAGCCGGCCTCAGGGCGTGGCGGACCGGCTGTCGCCGTCGCCTCGGGGGGTGCGGCGAGTGGTCCGTTTGTCGGCACCGCGTGAGGCCGGTCTCCTCGCCGGCGGACATACCACGCGCCGGTCAGGAGCAGGAGTGCGCCTGCGGCGATCCCAGCTGGCAGCTCCCAGTCGCTGGATGTTCCCCTCGCTGTATGGCCGTGTGGCTGGCCGGCAGTCGACGGATGGCTGGTCCGCCGTGGCACGGTCGGCCGATGCTGCGGGCGTGTGCGGGGTCGCGACGACTTGGGGCGGGCAGTCCGGCGACGCGGGCGCGCAACGGGCCGCGGCTGCAGCCGCGCGATCGTGCGGGGGCCGGCAACGCCGCTCGTCCGGAGCCCGTGAGCGGCTTGGTAGCGGCGCACGGCATGCTCGGTCGCCGGGCCAAAGATGCCGTCGATTGGGCCGGGCGAATATCCCGCCTGCGCCAGGCGGCGCTGCAGGCCGCGAACGGGTGCCCCGCCACCCATGGCCCTCCCGGCACCGGGATAGAGGGCCGGAGTCCGCGCTGTCACCTCGCCGAGCGTCCGTGGACCGGCGACCCCGTCGACGGCGAGGCCGTAGGCGCCCTGGAACGCCGACACCGATGCCTGCGTGCGGGGACCGTAGAGACCGTCGATCGGTCCGGGCCGGTAGCCACTGCGCGCCAGCTGGATCTGCAGCGCGCGGACCAAGGGCTTGCCCGCGGCCGTCCCGTACCCGCTGCCACGGGAAAGGACGACATCGCTGTCGCGCCGCATCTCCCGGAGGAGACGGACACGCGCCGTGGTGATGCGCTGCGCACCCGTCGTCCGTGCGCTATGGCGGGCGGCGGTGCGTTGGATTGTGGAGTTGTGATGGGTCGAGGGTGCGTGGCGGTCCGAGCTCGCGAGAGCTGGGTGTGCCGTAGCCAGCGGCACGATGGCAATCGCGATGCGAAGCAGCCGTCTCTTCGAAGGGCGCGGAACCCCCAGGCCCGAGTGCTCGAGGCGTCCCCGATGCACCAGCCTGGCTCCTCTGCTTGCGCCGCAGACAGCGGTGGCAAGCGTGGAGGGCTCCGTCGACGCCCGATGCGAGCGTGACATGAATTCTCCTTGAAATGCTGTGGGATCGGCACGAAGCGCCAGTCAGCGCTGCGTGCACCAACGGATGAGCCGGCTGGCGGCTAACCGGGGCGATCCAGCACAAGCACAAAGGCCAGGGGCGCTCCGCGCTCGCGAATCATGCGCAGATGACGACCCATGGCTGGCAGCGCCAGGCCCAAGCAGGCCAGGGTCGCTGCGAAAAGCAGGAAGAACAGACCGGTGGCTCCGCCGGCCGAAGACCCACCGCCGCCGAACGGTGCTCGCTGGTCGGGTGGGACCGAATGTCCGGTTCCACCGGCTGTGGCCGCGGCGTGCGCCGGTGGGAAGCTCAGCGAGCGACTCAGCTCGCTCAGGGGCGACGTCAATCCAGGTCCGGCGGGGGCCGAGGCGTTGGTGAACGCGGTCGACGCGACCGGCGTGGTCGCCTGGGCGGCAGAGCTCATCGGGGCGTGATGCGAGCCCGCCGGGGGATTGGCGGTCGGGGCGAGGCGGTAGGACTGGCGGCGGGCACCAAGGCGCGCTCCGATGAAACCGAGAGGCGACTGGGGGACACGAACGACTGGAGCGGTGGCAACGTGGACGTTCGCTCCGGCAGAGCCGATGACCGGCTGGGGGGCGTTCGGCAGCGAGCCGGTGCTGAGCGGAGTGCCGGTGCTGTCGGTGCCCGGCTGCTGGCCTGATGAGAGGGTCTGGCCGGCGTGAGGGAGGGTCCCGGTGATCGCACCGGTGACGGTCTTAGCGACGGTGGGGACGGTCCCGGTGATCGCACCGATGATCGTCTTAGTGATGGTGGGGACGGTCCCGGTGATCCCGCCGGCGGTCGGCTGGGTGGCGGGGGGCAGCGCTCCGGTGACGACCGGGATGACGGTGTTGATGGTCTGGCTGACCGTCCCGGCGGTGAGCGTGCGCGTCGCCCCGTCGGCGGCCGTATCGGCGATGCTGTGCGTGGCCGACGTCAGGACGTTCGCCAGCGCGCCAGTCACGGGAACCACGCCCGTCGTGACCGCACCGGTCGTGCCGGTGAGCGTGTTGGTGACGGTCGGGACGACGGTCGTGAGCGTCTTGGAGACGGTCGGGACGACGGTCGTGAGCGTCTTGGTGACGGTCGGGACAGTGGATGTCAGCGTGCCGGTGACCGCGGGCGCCGCCGTCGTCAGCGTCCGGGCAACCGTCGACAGAGGCCCGGCAGCGGGGGTCGGACCGACGGTGGCGCTGACCGGAGCCGTGATCGTGGTCGCGACGCCGCCGGCCCCCGTCGTGACGGTGTCGACGGCGCCGGACGCCGAAGCGGCCACCTTGTTGACCACACCGTCGACCGTGGACGGAGCAGTCGTCACCGGCTCGGTCGTTGGAAGCGCGGCGCCAACGGTGGAGACCACGGGGGTCTTCGCGACCGTATCCGTGATCGGCGCGGTGACGTTGGCGAGGGTCGGCGCGTTCGTGACCGGGGCGTGCGTGGCGGGATCCGCGACCGGGGCGGCGGTGACCGGCGCCGAGGTGACGGGAGCGGCCGTCTTGGTGATCACGGAGGTCACGGGAGCGGCCGTCTTGGTGATCACGGAGGTCACGGGAGCGGCCGTCTTGGTGACCGGTGTGGGGTCGGTGACGGGCGCGGTGGTGTCGGCGATCGGCGTGGGGTTGGTCGCCGGCGCCGTGGTCTTGGTGACCGGGGTGGTGACGGGAGCGGCCGTCTTGGTGATCACCGAGGTCACGGGAGCGGCCGTCTTGGTGACCGGTGTGGGGTCGGTGACGGGCGCGGTCGTGTCGGGGACCGGTGCGGGGTTGGTCGCCGGCGCGGTCGTCTTGGTGACCGGGGTGGGCACGGGAGCGGTCGTCTTGGTGACCGGCGTGGGGTTGGTCGCCGGCGCGGTGGTCTTGGTGACCGGGGTGGTGACGGGCGCGGTCGTCTTGGCGATCGGGGTGGTGACGGGCGCGGTCGTCTTGGCGACCGGCGCAGTGGTCGTCGTGGTCGGAGTGCCGTTACCACTCGTCGGGGATGCCGACTTGCTCACCGGGGTCGTCCTCGGTGTTGACGGCTGCGTGGGCGCCGCGCTGGCAGACGAGCCGCTCGACGCGGGTGTACTTGACGTGCTGGGCGCCGACGGGGTGGTGGTGGGCGTCGCGTGCGTGCTGGGCGCCGACGGGGCGCTCGGCGCCGACGGGCTGGTGGTGGGCGTCGCGTGAGTGGACGGCGCCGACGGGGCGGTGGTGCTGGCCGGGGTGCTGGGGCTAGCGCCGGAGGTGCTCGGCAGGCTGCCCGTGGCGGAGGCCGCGGCGCCAGCGGCGGAAGAGAGGCCGTCGGCCGATGCGGCGGAAGCGCCAAAGACGCAGAGGACGACGAGGCAGCTCAGGAGGGCCAGGACACCGGCGGGACGGGCGGATGGGCGGGCCCAGCGACGATTCATCGCCCGGCGAGCCTCCGATGCCCCACAAATGCTCCCATCCGGCCCTACCTCCTGGTCCTGGTCCTTTCCCTTCTTAGATCGTGTCCGACGATGTTCATCCCAAACAGGCGGCTCGCGCAAATTCTGCCGAAATGTCAGAGAAGTTACCCAAACTGATATAAAGTTGGTCGATGTTCGTCCAGGAACTCGCGGACGATGTGGGCACTGCCTGGTGTGGATCTCGCCAGTACCGAGACGAGGGCCGATACGGGCCGCCGAGCACGCCGACCACCGGAGCTCGGCGGTGGCTCGCCGGCGTTGTGGCGCAGGTGCGCGGCGCGAGCGATTCTCGCCATAAGACTCATTCTGGTGATCCAGCTTCCAGTAACAGCGCGCGATCCGATGCCGTTGGCAATGGCGCGTCACCCCGCCCGCGACACGACTGATCGACCGCGTGACGGGGTGTCTACGTTCACTGATCGAATCGAACAGCCGGCTGACCGTCTAGCCGACGAGCGGTGCACTGGTTGGCGGGGTGGGGTCGCGCTTCGAAGCCGCGCCAGTACGACACCAGTGCTCTGCGCAGATTTCACAGCCGACGTGGGGCCCATACGCTATCCCGTGGTCAGGTATTTGGAAGGGCGACGGCTGCATAACGAGGACGCTTTCGGGTAAATAGTCCAAAATCTCAATGGGGGAGATGACCTGATGTCCACAGGGCAAGACGCTGTTATGTCAGAACCGGTCGCTGAACTGGCGGCCGTTGCTCAAGCCGCAGGTGACCGGTTGCGGGCAGAGACTGACGGCGATGCTGGTGCCGCCAAGGCCGCCGGCGACGCATTGTTGTCCGCTGCGACGGAGGCGATGGCCGCCGGTCAGTCGCTCAGCGACATCACGCAGGCGGAGGCCTACGGCAAGGAAGGCGTGCGCAACGCCCTTCGCCCTGACACGTTACGGGATGTGAAGCGGAGTGGGCGACGTGCGCGTGAAGCGAGGCAGGAACACCATCAGGCCATTGCCCGGGCCATGCGACTCGGCCTCTCGACGCGGGAGATCGCCACCGCTGCCCGTGTCGCGCACGGCACTGTCCGGGCGATCATGAACAGGCTATCCATGATCGAATCCGGGGGCGCGACGGACATCGGCGAACCAGAGTGAAGTAGATCCGCAGTACGGCGGCCCGGTCGAGGCGGCAAGCGATCCAGTATGAATTGGGTCAGCTGTCCGGTGCCAACACAGAACGTACTTCTCAGCGCTGGGAAACCGCGTGAAACTGCTCGGGCCAGGCGGCTCATCAGGTCGCCTGGGCAATGTCCGACCGTCTACGGCACCGATGGCTCATAAGTCGACTGGACAACCTCCGACCGTGCGCAGCCGATGGGCTCAACAGCCGGCTGGACAACCTCCGACCATGGCCGGGCGGGCGTGCACCGCGGCACGACGGCTTGTCTCGCGCCGCTCAACGCCCCGCTCGGACTTGCTGTCGATGGGGCATTCGGCAAACGGAGAGGGCGGGATTCGAACCCGCGATAGAGGTTTCCCCCCATACTCGCTTAGCAGGCGAGTGCCTTCAGCCACTCGGCCACCTCTCCCGTGAGGCTTCGCCGCAGTGTAGACGAGCCCCCTGGCTGGGGCCGGACGGCGAAAGCGGTCGCTAGCATCGGCGCCGCCGGCTGTGAGGAGGGGTGGCAGAGCGGTCGAATGCACCAGTCTTGAAAACTGGAGTCCGGCAACCCCGGACCGCGGGTTCGAATCCCTCCCCCT
>DATAUL010000216.1:0-2552 GCA_036268255.1 Solirubrobacteraceae bacterium
GCGCGCTCAACGCCGACATCCGCGACTGGATCGACACCTGGAACGAAAACCCCCGCCCCTACGTGTGGACCAAGACCGCTGATGAGATCCTCGACAGCATCAAACGCTACTGCCAACGAATCAACCGGACGGCACACTAGAGCGCCGCAACGCGCTCAGGAGTCGGCGACGTCCATGACACGATGCGCCGAATGCGCTGACCTGAGGCACGCCCCGGCCACTCTGATAGTGCGTGTGAGACGCTCCGGGGGATGGTGTCGCGCATGCACGATGACGAGGTGGCGATCGACGAGGTCCTCGTCCGGCGCCTGCTTGAAGAACAGTTCCCCGAGCTGGCGGACCGGTCGATCGCCTCGGTCGAGCCGTGGGGTACCGACAACGCCATCTGGCGTCTTGGCGACGACCTCGTCCTACGCCTGCCGCGTATCGATTGGGCAAGCGAGCAGGCCGATCATGAGGCACGGTGGCTGCCGATCCTTGCGCCGCACCTGCCGGTGATCGTGCCTGAGCCGATCGCCGTCGGCCAGCCCGGCGGCGGCTACCCGTACCGCTGGGCGATCAACCGGTGGGTCCCCGGTCACGGGGCGACTCTTGCGTTGATGAAGGACCCGGTCGCGTTCGCGGAGGACCTGGCCGCGGCCATCCGCGGGCTGTGGCGGGCGCCGACCGACAGTGCGCCACCAGCCCGGAACCGCGCTCTGGCGCTGCGGCAGTACGCCGATTCTGCCCAGGCCGCGATCCAGAGCGCGAGCGCGTTCATTGATGAGGCTGCAGCCACGCGGGTGTGGCAGGAGGCACTCGCCGCTGCGCCCTACGACGGACCGCTGGTCTGGGTGCACGGCGACCTGGACGGCAACTGCCTAGCCCGGAGCGTGCAGTAGCGGCGGCGTAACGGCCCGCGCCCCCGGTGGGCGGGGGCGCGGAAACGTCCGGCTGAGTAGGGATCCTGGGCTTGTCGAAGGTCCGTGATCCCGAGCTTGGAGGTTCACCTTGAAGGTGATGCGTGATGGACGCCCGGTAACCGTAGAAGTCACGTCGGACGGAGCGGGCTTGGTGTCGCACGCCGGCACCGCGCTGATCGCGCAGGTCGCTGACAAGGTTGGGCTGACGAGTTCGTTGTCGACGCGGCTGGCTGGGATCAAGCAGCGGCGTCGGGGGCATCACCCGGGCCGAGTGATCCGTGACCTGGCGGTGATGCTCGTCGACGGCGGCGAGTGCGTCTCGGATCTCGGCGCGGTCCGTCAGCAGGACGCGTTGTTCGGGGCGGTCGCGTCTGACTCGACCGCGTTCAGGGTGATCGACCGGATCGCGTCCACGCCCGGACTGCTGGACGCGGTCAGACAGGCTCACGCGCGCGCGCGGTCGCAGTTCTGGGAGCTTCGTGGCGCGCCGGGGCGGTTGACGCTCGATGTGGACGCGACGCTGATCACCGCGCATTCGGAGAAGGAGCAGGCGGCCGGGAACTACAAGGGCGGCTACGGCTTCCACCCGTTGCAGGTCTACCTCGACGAGACGCGCGAAGCGCTCGGCGGTCTGCTCAGGCCCGGGAACGCCGGGTCGAACACCGCCGAGGATCACAAGACGGTGATCGACCGAGCACTCGCGCAGATCCCCGCCGAGCACGTCGCGACCCTGGAGATCCTGGTCCGCGCGGACTCCGCCGGTGCGACGCATGGCCTGGTCGAGTACTGCCGTGATGGCGGCATGCGGTTCTCGGTCGGCTACGAGCTGACCGTGCCCATCCGCGACGCGATCCTCGAAATCCCCAAGGACGCGTGGGTTCTCGCATTGGACCAGGACGGCTCAGAGCGCGAGAACGGCGAGGTCGCCGAGATCACCGACCGCGTCGATCTGTCCGCCTGGGGCGAGACCTCACGGCTGATCGTCCGCCGCGAGCGTCCCCATCCCGGCGCGCAACTGTCGTTCACCGACCACGACGGCTACCGCTTCCAAGCGATCCTCACCGACCAGACCGACAAGGACATCGCCGTCGTGGAGTGCCGCCACCGCCAGCACGCGCACGTCGAGGACCGCATCCGAGAACAAGGACACCGGCCTGTCCAAGTTCCCGTTCAAGGCGTTCGCGCTGAACGAGGTGTGGTTGGAGATCGTGATGCTCGCGCACGACCTGCTTGTCTGGACCCAAGCGCTGCTCCTCGACGGCGACCTCGCCAAGGCCGAGCCCAAGCGCGTCCGCTACCGGCTGCTGCACGTCGCCGGACGGCTCGCGTTCTCCGGCCGCCGCGCGAAGCTTCACCTCCAGAACACCTGGCCATGGGCGGCCGAGCTCCTCGCCGCGTTCCGAAAACTCAGGACACTCGCAGCCACCAGCAGCTGACGGCAGCCGCCGGCGCTCCGACCACCCTCCAACAGACCGCCCGGCCACCAGGCCGCGATCACCGCTGCCCGGAAACAGGCCCAGCCGCTCACGACGCCTCCGCGGAAGCGCCGGGCACCACGGACGACAACCCCAAACACGGTCTCACCATCGCCAGCGGACCGCCGACACCACTCGCCCCGTCACCCTTCGAGCGCTTACTGCACGTTCCGGG
>DATAUL010000217.1:0-17000 GCA_036268255.1 Solirubrobacteraceae bacterium
ACGCCTGGCGTCTGGAGCTCGCGACGAACCTCGTCGAGGTCGATGCGCACCGCTCGGCGTCGGCGACGACCGCGAGCAGTGACGTACTCCTCCTCGATGAGAGCGGCCCGGTCACGCCCCCCTTCAGGGGGGCTGGGGGGGTCTTTTATGATTCTGGGGTTCTGGGGTTCCCTTCCCGTGCGCGCGTTGGGCGCCGGGGTTTGTGCCGGGGTTTGTGCCGGGGTTTCGTCAAAAAGGGTCCGGTTCTGACCGGGGTTTACGGCAGAAACCCCGGTCAAACCCGGACCCTTTACAGCGGAAGGGGTCCGATCCTGACCGGGGTATTGATCACAAAGGGTCCGGTCGTGACCGGGGTTAGCGGCACCGCCCCGCGGGTCTAGAGCGTTCGGCTGGACTGTCTCTGCCTCCGTGCCGGTCGCCCTGTGGGCGACGCCGACCAGTGGTCTGGCTGAGGCCGGCGTGATCGGTCGCTTGGCACGCGCGGTGACACCGGCCGGGTTGTGAGACCGGAGGTCGGGCAGGTGCCACGTGTTTGTGCGACCGCGGCCGCCGCCGGGTTCGGTGACGATTAACTCTCCTGAGGCCAGAAGGGCCACTCGAGCGCGGCGATAGGTTCTGTCGGTGACGTCGGCCAGGTGGCACAGAGCTTCCGTGCTCATGCCGTCCACGCGGCCGGCTTCGTCGGCGAGCGCGGCGATGGTCGCCAGCAGGACCCGGACGGATCCCCGCGACCGGCTGTGGCTCAGCGCAGCTTCGAGCAGAACCGGATTGAGTTCCTGATCGCACCATGGACCCGCCGCCGCGAACAGGAGGGTCACGGGCTGTGACTGGCCACGGCCAAGCGCGCCTCCGTCGACGCGCAGCAGGCCCCGTCGTTCCAGTGTGTCGCGGCACGCGAGATATTGGCTGCGGCTCAACCCCGCGCGAGCCGCAGCGATCTGTGCCCCTGGCCAGGACCGGTGCTCCCGGTTGGCGAAGCTCGCCAGCGAGAGCGCGGTGAGCCGCTCGCCCGTTGCCGCCGGCCGCAGCGCGATTGCCGCGGCGATGGCGGCGTGGCTCACGACCGACTCCTGGACGAGGATGGGAGGATGCGCGGCCCGACCGGGCGGCGGATTGAATGACCGAATGTCATCGCCAGCGCCCGCAGGGCGGACGTTCGCGATGACGTTCAGCGACAGGTCAAGGGCGCACAGCGTCCGGCGCAGCGTGGAATCCGTCCCCGAGCCGCGTACACTGAGCGATACGAAATTTTGGTCGGCGCTGACGGCGCCTATGTGGTGAGAGACCGGGCGCCTACCCGGTCTTTCTCGTTTCCGAGAGAGACCAGACGGGCTGGTGGCCCTCGCGCAAGCGCGAGCGGGTGGCGACTTACGCGTCCAGCGCTCAGATGCCATGGGCCGCTCACCTCTCGACCTCGGGCTTAGAGATCGGCGTACCGCGGTCGGCCGTCCTGGGGCCGACGAATCGCATCACGCGGTCCTCGCTGGCGACACTCGTCAGGTCATCAACCCGCCCGTGGGGGGAATGGCGGGGGGAAGGACGGACCGGGAAACGAGGCCTAAGTTGGCCCGAGTTGACCTGCGTCGCGTGCGTCCTAAACCGGCCCGGATACGGCCAAACCCCAGGGCAGGCCTGAGAATCAGCTGTATCTAACGGAGAGGGGGGGATTCGAACCCCCGATGGACTGAAAGCCCATACCGGTTTTCGAGACCGGCGCATTCAACCGCTCTGCCACCTCTCCAGGTGGGGCGGGTGACAAGTTAGCGAAACGGCCTTGGGGCGGCCCGAGCTCGAGGCGGGCGGCACCACGATGGCCTCAGCGTCGTGAGGCGAAGAACGAGCGCAGCAGGTCGGCGCACTCTTCCGCCAGCAGGCCCGACTGGACCTGAGGGCGGTGGTTGAGACGTGGTTCGGCGAGGATGTCGAGGACGCTGCCGGCCGCGCCGGCCTTGGGGTCGGCGGTGCCGAACACGACGCGGGGAACGCGGGCCAGGACGATTGCGCCGGCGCACATGGCGCACGGTTCGAGGGTCACGTAGAGGACGGAATCGAGCACCCGCCAGCTGCCCAGCGAACGGGCGGCCTCCCGCAGGGCGATCAGCTCGGCGTGGGCGGTGGGATCGGCACGCAGCTCGCGCTCGTTGTGGCCGGTGCCGAGCACCTCACCGTCGACGACGACGACGGCGCCGACCGGAATGTCCTCGTGCTCCAGGGCCCGGCTGGCCTCGCGCAGGGCTAGACGCATGAAGTACTCGTCGCGCGGGAAAAAATGTGAATTCACGGCGTACCGGACAGAGGATGGAGGTAGGGTAGAACCGGGGCAACTTTCGCGTACCTGATCATGTCTTAACCGGCTGTCGGCGACGTGCGAGCCCGCCGCCGTCGTCCATCCACCTGATGACCTTCACATTCTCCTGCCGTCAAGCGCTGCGCGCGGTGCCGATGGGCCTGCTCTCGCTCGCGCTCGCCTGGTGGGTGCACGCCCCTCTGGCGAAGGCGGCAGACTACGTTCCCCACGAGATCATCGTCGGCTACAAACGCGGCGCTCCGGACGCGGTGGCCCGGGCCGCCGAGGCCCATCTGGGGCTACGCCGCCTGACTTCGGCGCCCGCCCCTGACTCGCGGATCGTGCGCTTGGGCCCCGGGGTGCGGGCGACTACGGCCGCCGCCCGGCTGCGGCGCGAGCCGGGGGTGGCCTACGCCGAGCCCAACTACATCGCCCACACGGCGGGCGCGTTCTATCCGAACGACCGGGGGCGGGCGAACGTCACGCAGGGGTGGGAGAAGCTGCAGTGGAACATGCTGCCGGCTTCGGGCGTCGACGCGCCGCGGGCCTGGTCGAACCTGATCGCCGACCATCGCGCGGGGGGCAGGGGCGTCGTGGTGGCGATCCTCGATACCGGCGTGGCCTACCGCAACTGGAAGCAGTTCTACCGCTCGCCGGACTTCAGGGGCACGAAGTTCGTCGACCCCCACGACTTCGTCGATAAGAGCGCCTATCCGCTTGACCGAAATGGCCACGGCACGTTCGTAGCCGGCGTGGTGGCGGAGTCCACGAACAACAAAATCGATCTGACTGGCCTTGCCTACGGCGCCTCGATCATGCCGGTCCGAGTGCTCGACTCCCAGGGCGAGGGCGATGAGACGACGATCGCCCGCGGCATCCGCTACGCGGCCTCGCACGGGGCGCAGATCATCAACCTGAGCCTCGAGTTCCTGCCGACCCAGGTCAAGTCGGGCCGGGACATCCCGCAGATCGTTTCGGCGATCGGCTTCGCGCGCCGCAAGGGCGTGATCGTCGTCGGAGCGGCGGGCAACGACGAGAACTCCCAGATCGCCTATCCGGCTCGGGTCGCGGGGGTCATCTCGGTCGGCGCCACGACGCGCGATCGCTGCCTGGCCGCGTACTCCAACGGGGGGAGCGGCCTCGACCTCGTCGCCCCCGGCGGCGGCGACGATGCGATCGTGCGCGAGGACCCCAACTGCCACCCGGACCGCAACCTGCCGTCGATCTACCAGCTCACACTGGCCGATCCCCCGCACTGGGGTCAATTCGGCTATCCCAACTACTACATCGGGACCTCGATGGCCTCTCCTGAGGTCGCCGCCACCGCGGCGCTCGTGATCGCCAGCCGGGTCCTCGGCAGCCACCCGAACCCCGACGCGGTGCTGGCGCGCCTCGAGCAGACGGCAACGCCCCTGGGGGGCAGCGCGCCCAACTCCATCTACGGCTACGGGCTGCTCAACGCCGGCGCCGCGACGGCTAACGCCAACCAGCAGTAGGGCCGCGGCGCGCGACTCAGGTCGTGCGAACGATCATCACCGAACAGGGCGCGTGGTGGGAGACCTTGTTTGGTACCGAGCCGAGCAGGAAGCGGGTGGCGCCGGTCATGCCCTTGTTGCCGACGACGATCAGGTCACACCGCTGCTCCTCGGCCACGTCGAGGATCGCGTCAGCGCCGTCGCCGACCCGGGCGAATGTCTCCACCTGCTCGATGCCGGCGGCGCGGGCGTCACGCTCGGCACTCTCCAGCAGCGCGAGCACGTCGGCGCGCGGGTTGACCGTCCACGCCTGGTCGTTGGGCATGGGCATCGCCGCCTGGCGCAGCCGCCCCTGCGGCACGGGCTCGTACGCGCTGACGATCTGGAGGCGCGCGTCCAGCCCGCGGGCGACCTCGATCGCGCGGGCGACAGCCGCGGCCGCGGTGTCCGAGCCATCGGTGCCGACGAGGACCGTTTCGATCACGACGACCGGCGGGTCACGCGAGCTTCGTGATGGCGATCACGATGCCCGCCAGCACGAACACGAAGATCAATACCTGGGTCCACACCCACAGCTTCGGCATTCCCATAGCACCAAAGCTATCGTCCCCGCTATGCCCGAGCCGGTGAGCCCAGCGCTGAGGGCAGTCTCCGACGCCGTGCTCGCCGTTGCTGCCGAGCGGTCGGTCGACGAGGTCCTGCAGCGTCTCGTGGACTCCGCGCGCGAACTGGCCGGCGCCCGGTACGCGGCGCTCGGGATCCCGGACGGCTCGGGCGGGTTCCGGCGCTTCCTCGTCGCCGGGATGAGCGACGAGCTGATCGCCGCCATGGGTCCGCTGCCGCGCACGCACGGGATGCTCGGCGCGATGCTGACCGCCGAGGGCGCCTACCTGTCCCGGGACATCCACGAGGATCCGCGGTTTCGCGGCTGGTGGCCGAAGGACCATCCGGACATGCGCTCGTTCCTCGGCGTGCCGATCGTCGCCCGCGAGGAGGTGATCGGCGCCTTCTATCTGACCGAGAAGGCGGACTCCCAGTGCTTCGATGAAGCCGACCGCGAGCTGATCGAGCTGCTGGCCGCCCACGCGGCGATCGCCATCACCAACGCTCGGCTGTACGAGCGCAGCCGTGAGCTGTCGATCCTGTCAGAGCGAAATCGTCTGGCGCTCGAACTGCACGACGCCGTGACGCAGAAGCTGTTCAGCCTCAACCTGGCCGCCGAGTCGGCGGCGACGCTGCTGGCCCGCGACGCCGAGGCGGCGCGGACGCAGCTCGAGCGCGTCCGCGCCCTCTCCCGCGAGGCACTGGACGAGCTGCGCTCCCTGATCCTCGGGCTGCGTCCGGCGGACCTCGAGCACGACGGTCTGGAGGGGGCGCTGCGCAAGGAGGTGGCGATGGTCTCGCGGGTGCACGGAATCGAGGTCAAGCTGAGTGCCCGTTCCGTCCCGGGGCCCGATGCTCCGCGCGACGCCCAGGTGCTGCGGATCGCCAACGAGGCGGTTCACAACGCGGTGCGCCACGCCGCCGCCAGCCACGTCACGGTCGAGCTGCGTGGCGACGGGGACATGCTGCTGGCGCTCGAGGTCTCCGACGACGGACACGGGTTCGATCCCGGTGATCCGGAGCTGCGCTCGCGCCATCTGGGACTGACGTCCATGGAGGAGCGAGCGGCCGAGCTGGGCGGCCGCCTGGCGATCAGCTCGGCCCCCGGGGGTGGCACGACCGTCCGCCTGGAGCTCCCGTAACGATGGCCACCGATAGCGCGATCCGCGTCCTGATCGTCGACGATCACGCGGTCGTGCGCGAGGGGCTGCGGACGTTCCTGGAGCTGCAGGACGGGATCGAAGTGGTGGGCGAGGCGGGCGACGGCCTGCAGGCACTGGACCAGGCCGCGGCGCTCACGCCCGACGTGATCCTCATGGACCTGGTGATGCCCCGCCTCGACGGCGTGGCTGCGATGCGCAAGCTGCGCGAGCGCGCGCCGGGCAGCCGGGTGATCGTGCTCACGAGCTTCCTCGACGACAGTCGTCTGATGCCGGCGCTTCAGGCCGGCGCCGCGGGCTACCTGCTCAAGGACGTGGAGCCGGCCGAGCTGGCGCGGGCCGTGCGCACGGCCGGTTCTGACCAGGCGATGATCGACCCGACGGTCGCCGCGCGGCTGTTGCGCACGCTGTCGGAGCCCGGCCCGGCGATCCGGCGAGGCGACGCCGCCGTGGATCCGGGGGGGTCGCTCACCCCGCGCGAGCACGAGGTCCTGGAGCTGATCGCCGCCGGACGCTCGAACAAGCGGATCGCGCTCGAGCTGGGGATCGCGGAGAAGACGGTCAAGACCCACGTCGGGCATCTGATGGCCAAGCTCGGGGTGGCCGACCGCACCCAGGCCGCGCTGCTGGCCATCCGTCGCGGTCTCGTCGACGGGTCCTAGGACCAAAGGCCGCTTCCAACCGGGACCGGACCGCGCGTAGCGTCGTGGTCATGTCCACGAGAACGAGAACCGCCATCATCACTGGAGCATCTCGCGGGCTCGGGCTGGCCCTCGCCGTCGAGCTCGCGAACCGCGACTACCGGCTCATCATCGACGCCCGCGGCGGTGCCGAGCTGGCCGCGGCGACGAAGGAGCTGAGCGCGCTGACAAGCGTCATCGCGCTGCCGGGCGACGTCACCGACGACTGGCATCGCCACGCATTGGTCGACGCCGCCGAGGACCGCGTCGACCTGCTCGTCAACAACGCCTCCCAGCTCGGCCCGAGCCCCCAGCCGGAGCTGGCCCGCTATCCGCTCGCCAAACTGCAGAGCGTCTACGCCACCAATGTGCTGGCTCCGCTGGCGCTCGTGCAGCTGACCCTGCCCCTGATCCCCGCGGGCGGCGCGATCATCAACGTGACCTCCGATGCGGCGGTGGAGCCGTACGAGGGGTGGGGCGGCTACGGCTCGTCGAAGGCGGCGCTTGACCAGCTCACGGCGATCCTCGCGGCCGAGCAACCCGACCTGCGCGTCTACGCGGTAGACCCGGGCGACATGCGCACCCGCATGCACCAGGAGGCGTTCCCCGGGGAGGACATCTCCGATCGTCCGCCACCTCGGGACAGCGTCCCGGGCTTGCTGGAGCTGATCGACGGCGAGCTTCCCAGCGGGCGCTATCAGGCGCGGGCCATCCTCGTCGGCGCAGGCGCCGGGAGTGCCTCGTGAGCGCCCTGGCCTTCGAGCTTCCGCACCGGCTGGAGGCGACCGAACCGCCGGAGCGGCGCGGCATGGGGCGCGACGGCGTGCGCCTGCTCGTCGCCGACGTGTCGGCGGAGAGCCTGATTCACGCGCGCTTCCACGAGCTGCCGCAGCTGCTGGCGCCGGGCGACCTCGTCGTCGTCAACGTCTCGGCAACGCTGCCTGCCGCGGTGGCCGGCTGCCGCGCGGGCGACGGCAGCCCGGTGCGGGTGCACTTCGCCACCCGGGCCCCGCAGCTCGACGAGCGCTGGCGGGTCGTCGAACTGCGCAGCCCCGATGGGTCGCACCCGGCGCGCGGTCGCGCCGGCGAGATGATCGAGCTCGCCGGCGGCGCGGCCGAGCTGGAGCTCGTCGCGCCATACGCGTCGGGCTCGCGGCTGATGCTCGCGAGGTTGGCCGGTGCCGGCAGTGCCGCCGGCGTCCCTGAGCTGCTTAGGAGACATGGCGACCCGATCCGCTACGGCTACGTGCCCCATGCCTGGCCGCTGGCCGATTATCAGAACGTCTACGCCGTCACTCCGGGCAGCGCCGAGATGCCGAGCGCCGGACGCCCGTTCACGCCTGAGCTGGTGACCGCGCTTGTCGCCGCCGGGATCGCGCTGGCGCCGATCATGCTGCACACCGGGGTCAGCTCGCCGGAGCGCCACGAACCGCCGTTTCCCGAGCAGTATGCGGTCCCCGAGCTCACTGCTCGGCTCGTCAACGGCACCCGGCAGGCCGGCGGCCGGGTGATCGCCGTCGGCACCACCGTGGTGCGCGCGCTGGAAACGGTGGCCGCCGAGGGCGGAGACGTCGTCGCCGGCGAGGGGTGGACCGGACTGGTGATCGACGCCGACCGCGGCGTGCGCGCCGTCGACGGGCTGATCACCGGCTGGCACGAGCCCGAGGCATCACATCTCCTGATGCTCGAGGCGATCGGCGGCGCGGACCTGCTGCGGCGCTCGTATGCCTCCGCGCTGCGCAACGGTTATCTCTGGCACGAGTTCGGCGACAGCCACCTGATCCTGCACTGACACCGCTCAGCGCCGGGAGGAGCCACCGCCGCCAACGCCACCGCTGCTGCCGCCACCGACGAGCGCGATCAGCTCGGCCTGGATCCGTTGCCCCACCGGGCAGTTGGGGTTGGGCCCGTGCAGCCCGAGCAGATGATCATCGCCCTGGACTGCGCGCCACACGTCGGCGAGGGTGATCGCGTCCGGCTCGGCCGCTAGCTGCCAGCCCCCACTGGGGCCGGGGCGTGAGCGGGCGAGCTCCGCCTGGCGCAGACGGGCGAGCATCCGGCGCACGTGCACAGGAGTCGAGCCGGCGCTGTCGGCGAGGATCTCGGAGCTCAGCGCCTCGTCCGGCGAGCCGCCCAGCAGGGTGAGCAGATGCACGCCGAGAGACGGTCTTGTCGCCGCCGGGTTGCCGCGCGGCGTCAGGCGAGCTGCTGGCTTCGTTCGGGGCGGCGATCCGTGGCGGTCAGCTGGATCAGCTGAGCTCTGACGTCCAGGACCTGACCGCCCGCGCCCCGGCACCGCTGAGCAGCGTGCTGGCCTCCGCGTTCGCCGGCGCCGCCTGAGCGGGCGCCCGCGCGCCCGGCCGACAATCGGACCGCCCGGCCGCGACCTGGGATATCTCGCCGCGGGGCGGGGGGAGTGCGTCGTGCGGTCCTCCCCCGCGACGCCCGCGGCGTAGTGCCCCCGCGTGGCGGGGGAAGCGCGTCGTGCGCCTCTCGCCCGCGGCGCCCGCGACGTAGTACCCCCCGGCAGGATCGCGCGCCGGCGTGCCGAGGCGGGCCGCGCCGGCCGAGCTGCCGCGGCTCAGGGGCCCAGCAGCTCTTGCGGACCGACGTCGTCGAGCAGGCCGACCGCCCGCGGGGGCTGTCCTGACTCCAGCAGAACCGCACCGCCGGGCCAGTAGGGATGCGGCCGCGAAGCCCGGTCGACGAGCAGCGGCTCGTAGAGCCACGAGCCACAGTTGAGCAGCCGTGTCGCGCCGTTGGGCCACGGCTCTCCGTTGAGCGGGCCGGTGCGGTGCACGTGGCCGAACACGACGAAGTCGGCGTCGATGCCCAGCCGCGAGACGACGTGTCCCATCGCCGCCAGGCTGGCGTGGCGCATCTGGGTGTCGATCGCCGTGGCGGTCAGCGGCGCCAGGCGGATGCGGTGGAGCATGATCGGGAGCCGGGGCACCGTCGCCGAGCGCAGCAGCTCGCCGGCGAGCTCCAGCGTCGTCGCCAGCGGCCGCTCCGCAAAGCGCGAGAGCAGCCACCGGGGCGAGCGCGAGCGCGAGCGGCGCCGCCGCCGGCGAGCGCGCTCGTAGTCAAACGGGGACGCCTCGCCGGCACCGTCGCCGTTCCGGAGGCGACCACGGGGCAGCCCGAAGGCGGACTCGGGGATCAGGTGGCGATCCAAATAATGGCCGTGGGTCACCCACACCCGGTCCTCCAGCCAGGCTCCCGGGTAGCGCACCGTCACCCGCGCGGGCGCCAACCATGACGCGACTCGTGACAGCGCCCGCGTGACCGACGGGTCCACCCGCTCGTCGAGCCCGAGCTGGCGGTCGCGCTCGAGCGCCCAGCGGCGCACGAGCGGCGCGTCATGGTTGCCGGCGATCACGACCACCTCGCGGTCAGGGCCGAGGCGGCGCCCCACTTCGCGCAGCACCGGTTCGGCGGCGGCCATCGAGTCGCGAGGGCTGCGCGTCATCAGCTCGATCGTGTCGCCGAGCAGCACCAGCCGGTCGACGCCGTCGATCGCCGCAAGCAGGCGCTCGCGGGGCACCGCCAGGCGCAGCACGTCCCGGCCACGCCGGTTTCCGAGGTGCAGGTCGGAGATGATCAGCGTGCGCACAGGTGGCGCGCACGATAGACAGACGGCCGAGTCGTGGACCCGGCCGCCGTGTCAGCTGGTACGGGCGGCTCGACCCGCCCGCGGGACTACGCCGTGACGAGCGTCTCGAACGTGAGGGGGACGCCGCGGGCGACGACGAGCACCGGGGCGGTCGCCTCCTCGATCGCGTTCTGCGCGCTGGAGGTGATCATCACGCGGCCGTGGCGAGCCTCAGGACGGGAGCCGACGACCACCAGGTCCGCGGTCCGGTCGGAGTCGACGACCTTGGCCTCATGGCGCGCGGCGATCGCATAGGCGGTCTCGATCGCGGCCTCGTCGGCGGTGCCGCGCAGGATCCCGATCGTCTCGATCGGGCGGTCACCAACGGCCGAGTACTCCGCGGGCGCCAGCGCCACGGCAGCCGGGCCGTTCTCGAGCAGCGTCTGGGCGGAGCGGCCGATGGCGACGTGCCCGCGCGGGGTGCGGTAGTCCGAGCCAAACGCGACGATGTCGGCTTCGAGCTCTCCGGCGAGCCAGCTCAGACCGGCGCCGGTCGAGCCGCTGAGCACAACGCGGCGCTCGATGTAGGGATCCTTCAGCCATGCCGTGCCGCGCTCGAGCAGAGCCTGTGCCTCGTGCTCGGCCAGCTGCTCGTTGTCGGGCCGGCTCTGTGGCGAATGACGGACGTAGGCGAGGGTCAGCTTGGCGCCGGTATCGCGCAGGATCCGGCCCAGCATCAGCGCATCGCGGTCGTTGGATGTGTCGTCGTAGGAGATGATCGCGCGGATCGCCATCACTCCACCTCCTTTTGAAGTTTTGTCGCTCCTGGATTCGCAGCGAGCATCGCATCCTCCTGCCATTAGTTCTAATGAAGTTCGTCATGTTCAATATAAGATGTACTAATGCTGAATCTGAGCCGTTTGCAGGTGCTCCGCGAGGTGCTCGCCCGGGGATCGTTTTCGGCGGCGGCCGAGGCGCTCTCCTACACGCAGTCGGCGATCTCGCAATCGATCGCGCGTCTGGAGGCTGAGACGGGCACGGCGCTCGTCGTCCGCGACCGGCGCGGGGTCCGCCCGACCGCCGCCGGAGCCACCCTGGTCGCCCACGCCGAGACGATCTTCGAACAGGTGCGTGCCGCCGAGGCCGACCTGGCGGCCATCATGGGAGGGCGCGCGGGACGGCTGCGGGTCGCGTCGTTCCCGTCGGGCGGGGCAACCCTGATGCCGATGGCGGTCGCCCGGTTTCGCCGCGCCCACCCCGACGTGGCGCTGACGCTCGTCGAGGGCGAGCCTGAGGAGATCGCGCCGCGGCTGCGCGCCGGTGATCTCGATCTGGCGTTGCTGTTCGAATTCCCCGGGGCTCACCCACGCGGGCAGCGACCGGGAGCGGGCCTCAGCTCGACGCTGCTGCTCGAGGACCCCATGCACGTCGCGCTTCCCGCCGAGCATCCGCTCGCCGAGCAGCCGCAGTTGACGCTCGCTGACCTGCGCTCCGAGCAGTGGGTTCAGACCTCGGCCTCCAGCCCGTGCGCTCGTCACGTCGTCCGCTCCTGCCTGGCCGCCGGTTACGAGCCCGCCGTCGCGTTCGAGTCAGACGACTACGACACGGTGCAGGGCCTCGTGGCGGCCGGCGTCGGCGTGGCCCTGATCCCGCGCCTGGCGCTGGGCACGGCGCACTCGGGGATCATCGTGCGCTCGCTGGCGCCCTCGAGCCCGTCGCGCCGGGTCACCGTGGCGACGATCCCGGGCGCCGGGCTGGCCCCGGTGGCCCGCTCGATGATCCAGGTGCTCACCGACGTGGCCCGGCGCTACAGCGAGCGCACCACCGAGTAAGACCTGACCATCCGGTGAGACCTGACCATTATCCCCGCGCGGCCACCTCGCGGGCCAGCTCCTCGGCTCGCCGGCCAACCACGACCGGCCGCAGCGCCTTCTCCAGCGGGCGGGCCATGAACCCGACATGCCCGGGATCGACTGCCAGCGTGTAGACGGCGTGGGTGCGCCCGCCGGCGTCGGTGAGCTCCCACGAACCTTCCAGCTCGTCCACGTCGTCTGACTCCGCGCGCGCGAACGTGAGGCGGTGCGGCGGGTCGTAGCTGACCTGTACGCGGCAGCGCACCTTGGTGATCTTGGCGTCGACGACGGTGTCGCAGAGCGCTGGGCGCCCCTCCTCGTCGCGCTCGATCACCTCGACGCGCTCGAGACCCTGCTGCCAGTCGGGCCAGCGGGCGACGTCCTGCACCACCGCCCAGCAGCGCGCCAGCTCGGCGCCGACGTCGGCCTCCGAGGATCCGCTGAGGAGGGTCATCGGAGCTTCGCGGTCAGGCGGCTGTCGCCCCGGTCGTCGTCGCCGACACTCACCGTGATCGCCGGCGCCGGCTGGCCCGAGGTGCGGGGGCGCCGACGGGGAGCGCCGCTCAGGCTCGGCGCCGAGATCGTGACGGTGCACAGCGTGGCCGGCTTGTCCAGCGAGACCGTGAGCGTCCCTGAGTGGGTGCTGTCCTCATAGGTGAGCGGCCCTGGGTAGGTGGCCAGCGACACCGCGTCGGTGGAGCGCAGCCGCAATCCCACCGGCACCGACAGCGCGACCGTGCGGATCAGCGGCGCCCCGGCGGGCGCCACGACCGTCACCGCCAGCTGGGGGGCGTGGCGGCCGTGCGTGGCCAGCGACGCCCGCGAGATGCGCAGCGGCGGGGCGACCGTCCACTGGAATCTGGTCGTCGCCGTCGAGCGCGTGACGTCGTGACCGTCGACCTGAACGGTGAAGTCGCCGCGACGCGTCGGCCGGCCGGAGATCAGGCCGGTGGCGGCGTTCAGCTTCAGGCCGGGCGGCAGCCCCCGTGCGCTGTAGCGAATCGTCGCCCCGGAGATATTCGACCCCCGCACCCGGATTGCCACAGCGGCATGCTGGGCGGAGATCTGCGTGTTGACCCGCGTCAGCTGGAGCGCGTCCGCGCACAGCGTCCCCACCAGGGGGGTCGCGTCGGGCGAGCCCAGCCCGCTGGCGAGGTCATAGCCCGCGCCCGCGAGGAACTGTCCGCCGTTGGTGGCGGCGAAGTCGTTGTCGCCGGTGACCACGTCGTGGAAATCGGCGGTGTAAGCGGCGTCGGCGGCGCGATACAGCGGCGGGCTGGCAAAGCCCAGCGGAGAATCCGCGCAGCCGGGCGCGGAATCGGCCAGCGCCAGCAGCGCCGCCCACACCGGCGCCGCCCCGCTCGTCCCGCCGATCCCCTGCCAGCCCGCCGGCTGGCCGATGACCGTGCCCGACCCGTTCCAGTAGATCTGGTAGCCGGTGCTGGGGTCGGCGTCGGCGGCGACGTCGGGCACCTCACGGCAATTGCCGCTCGCGCGTCCGCACGCCCGGCCCGCGGAGTTGGGCTTGATCACGCCGAGGACCGCCGCCGCGTGCTTCTGGGCCGCGGGCATCGGCCACAGCGAGGACACGCCGCCGCCGCCCGCACCGGCCGACAGCGCGCCGCCGGCCGCCGTTCCCGGGTTGTTCCACACCGTCTCGGTGGGCGGCGGCCCGAGCGCCGTCAGCGAGGTGCCGCCGACCCCGGTCACGTATGGCTGGCTGGCCGGATCGTCGACGGCGGTGTGCGTCCGCGGCACCGTGCCCGGGAGCTCGCAGTCCTGGGCGCCGCTGTCGCCGGCGGCGGCCACGATCGACTGCCCCTGCACGGTCGCCTGCTCGAACAGCGTGTTCTCGGCGGCCGCGTCCGACGCCCCGAGCGAAGCCTCGCACTCGCCCCAGGAGACGCTGACCACCTGGGCGCGGTCCTGATTGATGATGCTCGAGAAGATGTCGTAGGGGCCGGAGCCAGGAGCGCCCGAGTTGGAGTTCGGGCCCTGGTACACGAGCACCTTGGACCCGGGCGCCAGACCGATCGTGGTCTCGATGTCGAGCGCGGCCTCGCCGCCACCGGCGCCGCGCCCCGCCCCCCCGTCGACGGTCACGTCGGAGACGGAGGCGTGGGTTCCGTAGCAGGCCTGGAAGGCCGCGATGTCGGCCGGATCGTTGGGCTCGAGCTCGTAGAGCGCGATCGTCGTGCCGGCGCCCGTGTCCCCGGCGGCGTACAGGCCGGAGAAACCGTAGGCGGAGGCGATCTGATCGACGGTGTAGGCGTTGTCGATCGGCGCCGTCGCGGCGGCCGCGACGCACGGCTGCGGGCCGCCGGTGACGACGTGCGGCCGCGCCCGGGCTCGCCGCGCCGCGCTGTCGGCCCGGCGCACGCCGGTGCGCGTCGGCCGGACGAGCTGGGGTCGGCGAGCCGCGGTCGTGTCGAGCCCGACGACCGACTGGACGGCGCCGGCCACCTGAGCGTCGAGCGCCGGCGCCGCGGTGGAGGCGACCGCGCGGCGGCCGTGCGTGACGATCTTTCGCAGCGAGAGCGAGAAGGCGTGCTCGAGCTGGGCGGCTGTCGCCGTGACGGGGATCGAGAGCCCGCCGGCGCTCGCCGGCCCCGGGTGCAGGCCGCGCGCAAACAGCGAGGCGCGGATCCGAGACACCTGCGCGGCGGTGGCGCCGAAGCGGCGCCGGAACTGATTGGGCGTCAGGAAGTGGCGGTAATCGTCGCTGCCGGGCGTCGAGACAGCCTGGGCGTACGCGGCCAGCGCGGCCGCGCTGCGCGGCTTGAGCGCCACCCGGACGCGGAGCCGCAGCCGTGGCGAGACGGCCGGCGCCTGACGTGCCAGTGCGGCGTGCGCCACCCCGCCGACGCGCACGCTGTGCGCCGCCGACGCCGACACGGGTAGCAGACCCCCGGCCACGGCGACAACGGCGGCAATCCGAGCCGCTGTTCGACATCGTCGAGCCATTGAACCTGCCTAGGGTACCGAGGTCCGGCAGCCCGTCATACCCCTACAACCGGGTTTTCAGAGCTCCAACTGCTGGAGCGCGAGGAAGTACGCCTCCGAGTAGGACGGGAACTGCGCGACCGTCTGGCGCAGCACCTCGAGCGGGATCTCGGCCCTGATCGCGAGCACGGCCTGGTGAATCCACTCGCTGGCCAGCGGGGCCACCGCCCACGCGCCCAGCATCACGCGCCGCTCGCGGTCGAAGATCACGCTCATCTCGCCCCGGGGGTTCTGCTCATACGTATACGCGCGCGTTACTCCGCCACTGGGGAGATCGAGCCTCGTCGTGACGATCTCGTGGCCGCTCTCGCGGGCCTGGGCCTCGGTCAGCCCGACCGCCGCCACCTCGGGATCGGTGAACACGACCCGCGGGATCGCCCGGTAGTCGGCGGCCACGGGCCGGCCCAGCATGTCGGCCATCGCGACCCGCGCCTGGTACTTGGCGACGTGGGTGAACTGCATGACCCCGGTGCAGTCGCCGGCCGCCCACACGCCGTCGGTCACCCGGCAGTGCTCGTCGACCGGGACCTCGCCGTGCTCGCCGGGCTGGACGCCGATTGCCTCCAGACCGATGTCGTGCCCGCGCGGGCGCCGGCCGACGGCCACGATCAGGCGCTCGCCGTCGAGCGTGGAGCCGTCGTCGAGCGTGACCACGGTCTGCTCTCCCTCGCGGGCGACGCGCTGGACATGCGCGCCCGCGCGTACCGTGACCCCGCCGCCCTCCAGGGACTCGAGCAGCAGCTCGGAGACGCGCTCGTCCTCGCGCTCGACGAGCCGCGGCGCGCCCTGCACCACCGAGACCTCGGATCCGAACCGGCGCATGAACTGGGCGAGCTCGACTCCCACCGGGCCGCCGCCCATGACGATCACGCTCGCGGGGATCTCGTGCAGCGACGTTGCCTGCCGGTTGGTCCAGTAGCCGGACTCGGCCAGCTTCTCCACGGGCGGCAGCACCGGCTCAGAGCCTGTGGAGATGAGGATCCGCTCGGCCTCGTAGCGCTGCCCATCGACCTCGAGAGCACCGGGCCCGGTCAGCCGGCCATTGCCCTTGACGACGGCGACGCCCATGTCGCGGTAGCCCTTGACCCGGGCGGAGTCATCGCCCGCCGAGGTCATGTAGTCGCGGTAGCGGTCAAGCTCGGGCCAGTGAAGCGCCGCCGCCCGGGTGCCCGCGGCGCGCTCGGACTCGGCGCGGACCTCGGTGGGACGCAGCAGCGTCTTGGTGGGGACGCAGGCCCAGTTCGTGCACTCGCCGCCGATCAGCTCGCGCTCGATCAGCAGCACCGTGAGACCCCGCTCGCGCAGGGCATTGGCGGCGTGCTCGCCTCCCGGCCCCGCCCCGAGGATCGCCACGTCGAATCGGTCGCTCATGACCGGTCAGCGTAGAGCGCAGCGGGCGACGGCACCCCGGATCACGCGAGCCGGGCCTGTAGCGCCTGCTTGAGCGCCGGCCAATCGTCGTCGATCACCGAGTAATAGGCGGAGTCCCGGGGGCCCCCGTCGCGCACCACCATGTGCTTGCGAAAGATCCCCTCGAACTGCGCGCCCAGCGCCTGCAGCGCCCCCCGGGAGCGCGCGTTGCGCGCGTCGGTCTTGAACTCCACGCGCCGCAGCCCCGCTCGCTCGAAGGCATGTTCGAGCAGCAGCAGCTTCGTCTCCACGTTGACGCCGCTTCCCCACGCGCCGCGCGTGATCCACGTCCAGCCGATCTCGGCGCGCAGGTGCTCGAGGCGCAGCTCGAGAAAGCGCGTGGAGCCGAGAACACCCCCCGAGTTTGCTTCGAGGATCGTGTACGGCACCTCGGTTCCGGCCTTCGCCGCCGCCAGCGTCGTGGCCACCCACTCGCGCAGCGCGTCGCGCGAGGACGCCATGTCGACGGGCATCCACTGGAACATCTCGGCGTCGACGGCCGCCTCCACCAGGCCCGCCTCGTGCTCGGCGGACAGCGGCTCGACGACCACCCGCCGGCCGACGAACCGGCCGCGCAGGTCGGCGGCGCTCAGGGGCACATTCGGCGTGTGGGGTCGGCGAGGGACACGCCGGCCACGATAAACCGCCGGCCGCCTGGGCCGGTTTCCGGTGCGCGGCGCTCTGTGCGCTTTCTCACGCAAAAGCGCTGCGTTAACGGCGCAGATCTTCAGCGATACAGCGAAGGGCCGACTCTCTCCATGCCCCGCCGATCGGGAGGCTGCCGCGACCCGGCCCACCACGGAAGGAATGCCTTCATGATGTCAGCTCTCCGCCGACTGCCGTCCGTCCTCGCCTCGGTGCTCGCCGTTGCGGCCGTCGGAGCCTCGGCCTCCGCCCCGGCGGCTCAGGCCGCCCCGCTCAGCTCCTGCCCGACGAC
>DATAUL010000218.1:0-22395 GCA_036268255.1 Solirubrobacteraceae bacterium
AGGGGGAGCTGCGCGCCTATCGCCACGACGGGTTCTGGGACTGCATGGACACCTACAAGGACGCCGTCGTCCTCAATGACCTGTGGGCGCGGGGCGGGGCGCCCTGGAAGCTGTGGGGGGCGACGGTGTGAGCGCCCTGCGCGGGCGCTCGGTGCTCGTGACCGGGGCCCACGGGCTGCTCGGGTCCTGGCTGACCGCCGCTCTGCTTGACGGGGGCGCGCGCGTCGTCGCGATCCGGCGCGACGAGCCGGCTGTCACCGCGCTTGCGCTGGCGGGGATCGCCGACGACGTCGACTCGGTCCGCGGCGACGTCTGCGACGAGGGCCTCGTCGCCCGGGCGCTGGCCGAATACGAGGTCGACAGCGTCTTTCATCTCGCCGCCCAGACGCTCGTCGGGGTCGCCAACCGCTCGCCTCGCTCGACGTTCGAAACCAACGTCCGCGGGACCTGGATGGTGCTCGAGGCCTGCCGGACCCATGGTGTCCGCGCGGCCGTGGTGGCCTCCTCGGACAAGGCCTACGGCCCCCAGGCGCAGCTTCCCTATGGCGAGGAGCAGGCGCTCGAGCCGCGCTTTCCCTATGACGCCTCCAAGGCGGCCGCCGATCTGATCGCGCGCTCCTACTGGCACACCTTCGGCCTGCCGGTGGCCGTGACGCGGTTTGCCAACCTCTACGGAGGCGGCGACCTCAACCGCTCCCGGCTCGTGCCCGAGGCGATCGGAGCGGCGCTGGCCGGACGCGCGCCGGTGATCCGCTCAGACGGCAGCCCCGAGCGCGACTTCCTGTACGTCGAGGACGCGGTGGCCGCCTATCTCGCGATTTGGGCCCAGCTTCAGTCCGACTGCGGGGCCGGCGGTGAGGCGTTCAACGCGGGCGGCGGCGGCTCGCATCGCGTCGGCGACGTGGTCGCCCTGATCTGCCGGCTGGTCGGCACCGGGGTGGTGCCGGAGATCCGCGGGCGGGGCACTCCGCACGGCGAGATCGATCGCCAGTGGGTCGACTCCGCCAAGCTGTCGGCGCTCACCGGCTGGCGGGCGCAGGTTGGGCTCGAGGACGGGCTCAGACGGACGATCGACTGGTACCGAGAGCATCCCCGGGCGCTCGAGCGGCTCCTATAGTTACTGGGTATGTCGGGTCACTCCAAGTGGGCATCCATCAAGCACAAGAAGGCCGTCGTCGACCAGCGACGAGGACAGCATTTCACCAAGCTGACGCGCTCGATCACCGTCGCCGCCCGGGAGGGCGGGGGGGACATCGAGGGCAATCCGGCCCTTGCCCTGGCCGTGCAGAAGGCGCGCGACGCCTCGATGCCCAAGGACAACATCGAGCGGGCGATCGCCAAGGGCACAGGCGAGGGCATCGACGCCGATCAGATCGAGACGGTCCTGTATGAGGGCTACGGCCCCGGCGGCGTCGCCCTGCTGATCGAGGCGCTCACCGACAACCGCAACCGCACCGGCGCCGACGTCCGCCACGCTCTCTCCAAGCACGGCGGGAGCCTCGGTGAGCCGGGTTCCGTCTCCTATCTGTTCGACAAGCGCGGCGTGATCATCGTCGACGGCTCCCGCTATGACGAGGACGACCTGATGGTCGCCATCGACGCCGGCGCCGAGGACATCTTCGCCGACGACGACGTCTTCGAGATCGTCACCGAGCCCGCCGACCTGGCGGCCGTGCGGGCGGCGCTCTCCGACGCCGGGATCGAGGTCGAGTCGGCCGACGTGGTCCAGCGACCCAAGGTCCGGGTGCCGGTGCAGGAGTCCGAGGCCGCCCGCCTGCTGAAGCTGATCGACATGCTCGAGGAGTCTGACGACGTCAACGAGGTCCACGCCAACTTCGACGTGGACGCCGACGTGCTTCAGCGGATCGTCGGCTGAGCGCTCTCGCTACCCTCGGGCACGTTCATGCTCAAGCACAAGACACTCCCACTCCTCCTTGCCGTGCTCGCACTCGCCGCCGCGCTGGCGGGCTGCGGCAGCTCGACCGCTCCCGGCATCGTGCTCGCGCCCTCCAACGGAGCCACCGCGGACGCGGTCACCGCGACATCCAGCTCCTCGGCGAGCGCGACCACGACATCGGCCTCGAGCACCTCCTCGACGCCGCTGCCCTCGGCGCTCAAGACCGAGCCACAGTTCAGCCCGCCCAAGGGGGCGCCGCCCAAGCAACTCGTCGTCAAGGACCTGATCAAGGGCACCGGCCCCGCGGTCACCAGCGCGAGCCAGACCCTCACCGTCCAGTACGTCGGCAAGGTCTACAAGACCGGGAAGGTGTTCGACGCCTCCTGGAGCCATCCCGGCGCCCAGCCGGCGGCGCTGCCGCTGTCGGGCGTCATCCCCGGCTGGCAGAAAGGCCTGATCGGGATGAAGGTCGGTGGCCGGCGCGAGCTCATCATCCCCCCCAGCGAGGGCTACGGCTCGACCGCCCAGGCCAAGATTCCGGCCAACTCGACGCTCGTCTTCGTCATCGACCTGCACTCCATCTCCGGCTAGTCGGTCTCCTTGTGCCGGCGAGCGCGGAACAGGGGCGTCTGCCCGGAGACGCCCTTGAGCCGGTATCGCCCGGCGCGTGACCACTCGTAGTCGTCGGGAGCGGCGTCACGCACCGCCTCGGTGCACAGCACGCTTCCCGGGCGGGCGACGCCGGTCACGCGGCTGGCCAGGTTGACCGAGTGCCCGTAGTAGTCGCCGGCGCGCACCAGCGCCGGGCCGAAGGCGATGCCGGCGCGCAGGCTGGGCAGCTCCTCGCGCTCGAACGCCTCGACCAGGTTCAGCGCGACGCCGACCAGCGGCCCCGGCTCGGGCGAGACGAACATCGCCGCGTCGCCGATCGTCTTGATCAGCCGCACCGGTCCCTCGGTCATCGAGGTGGCCAGCTCGGCGAGACGGCCGGCCACCGTGCCGAGCTCCAGCACCTCCACCTCGTTGCCCAGCCGGGTGAAGCCGACCAGGTCAGCGAAGCAGACCGCGAGCTCCTGGGAGCCGACCGCGTCGCCCGACTCGAGCTCCGCTTGCCCCAGCATCGCTCGCGAGACGGCCTCGCGCAGGTGGGCGTTGAACGCCGCCACGAGAATCGGCCCCGTCGCCGGCGTGAGCTGCTCTGCCAGCTCGGCGAAGCGCAGCGCGACGTCCTGCTCGTTGTCTCCCTTCTGCAGGAACGTCTGGGCGAACGCCGCGATGATGGTGGTCGCCAACCGTCCCATGCCCTCGCCGAGCACCCGGGTGATCTCGATGATCCGCTCCTCGGAGAACCCGGCGTCGAGGAACATCTTGGTTGAGCGGGCGGCCTCGATGTCCTCCTCGGAGAACACCTTGTCCTTGGGGCGGGGCTCGGGCAGGCCCTGCAGGCGCCGGATGCGGGCCATCATCCCGGCCGGAAGGTCCGTGCGCTCCTCGATCTCCTCGGCGCTGTAGGCGCCGCCCAGCACCTCGTCGACGGGCAGCAGGGCAAGGCGATTCTCCAGGACGGCCTTCTTCAGCTCGTCCAGGGTGAACCCGTCGTCGGCCAGGCGCGCGAGCAGCTGCTCGCGCTGCTCACGCTCGGAGCCCTCCAGACCGTCGAGCAGGCCGGCCGCTGCGAAATCCATCGGCGCATCGTGCCCGATGTCGAAGACGTTCGCTAGCATCGTCGCGTCCTCGCGGGCACACCGACCGTTGTTCTGTCCGCTCCAGCCGACCCTCGATACCACACGCTCCCATGCTCTCCATCCTGATGCCCGTCTACAACGAGATCGAGCGCGCCGAAGAGGCGATCCGCGAGGTGCTGGCCACCGAGCTGCCGACCGATTTCGAGCTGATCATCGTCGACGACGGATCGACCGACGGCACCCGGGAGCTCCTGCGCAGCGGCGACTGGGGATCACGCGTGCGCCTGATCGAGCACGAGCACAACCGGGGCAAGGGAGCCGCTATCCAGACCGCCCTGCGCGAGGCCACCGGCGAGTTCTCGTGCATCTTCGACGCCGACCTGGAGTACGACCCGGCCGACCTCGGCGTGCTCATGCCGCCGCTGCTGGAGGGCCGGACCAACGCCTGCTTCGGCGTACGGGTGTTCGACGGCTACACGAGCCACTCGTTCGCCTTCGTGATGGGCAACAAGGGCGTCACGCTGGCCTGCAACCTGCTCTTCAACGTGTATCTGCACGACATCATGACCTGCCACAAGATGATCCGGACCGACCTGTTCAAGAGCCTGGAGCTGAGTGCAGCCGGGTTCTCGATCGAGCCTGAGATCACCGCCCGGCTGGTGCAGCGCCGGCAGAAGATCTTCGAGGTGCCGGTGCACTACCGCGCCCGCGCCAACGAAGAGGGCAAGAAGCTCACCGCCCGCGACGGCTTTCGCGTGCTGGCCACGCTGCTGCGCTGCCGGCTGTCGAGCACGCGCTAGCCTGGCCGCCCGCTTCCCGTGCCGCTCACCGGCGGCTGTGGCGGCGCGTCGCTGCCGCCAGTGGCGCGATCTGCACGGTGTGGGTATAGATCGACTGCAGCGTTGCGAACAGCGGCTCGCGTTGGTTGCCGTTGATGTCGATCGGGCCCTTCTGCACGAACGGGGGGTCGGGCAGCGGATCGCCGCCACCCCAGCCCGGGCGCGCCGCGAAGTCCTGCAGGGCGAACCACATCGCCGCCGAGATGTACGGCTTTGAGGCGAACACGTTGAGGTGAAAGGCCGCTGTGTCAGCCTGATAGGCGAACGTGCCGCGCTCCTCGACGGGTCCCGGACGGTTGCCCTCGAAGCCGAACTCGGTGATCATCAGCGACTTGCTCGGATAGCACGCGTGGATGCTGTCCAGGAACGGGCTGAGCTCGTCGCGGTCGTCGTCGGTGCCGCCGCCGGAGTCGAACCACCCGAAGTAATCGTTGAAGCCGATCACGTCGAGCGGGGCATACGCCTGCTGGCAGGCGACGCCCGGCCAGTCCTCGATCGCCATGCCCACCGGACGCGTCGGGTCCAGCTGGTGGGCGAGCTGCGCGGCCCCGGCGATGTAGCGAGCCTCGGCGTCGTTCGGTGGCGTGGCCAGCTCGTTGCCGATGCTCCACAACAGCACCGAGGGATGGTTCTGGTTGGTGAGGATGTTCTGGCGCAGGAACGCATGGGCGGAGGTCAGCCAGCCCGGTCGTGTCAGAAAGGTGGTGGCCACCTGATACACGGGGACCTCTGACCACAGCAGGATCCCGTCGCGGTCGGCCATTTCCTCGATCTGGGGGTTGAGCGGGTAGTGGGCGCGGATGATCCCGCCGCCCAGCTCCCGGTCCCAATTGACCAGCGCGGCCAGCTGTGCGGGATCGAGGGCCGCGCCGGTCTGCAGGTTCTGTTCGTGGATGCTGAAGCCACGCAGGTTGAGCACCCGGCCGTTGAGCAGCAGTTGCCCCGTGGGGGTGACCGTGACGCTGCGGATCCCGCTCTGGGTGACGTAGGTCTCAAGCGCGCGGCCGTTCTGGTCAGACGCGGTGATCGTGGCCTTGTAGAGGTGCGGATCGTCGGGCGCCCACAGGTGTGGAGCCTGGACCTGCACCGATGCGTGCGCGACCCACGTGCCGTGCGGAGAAATGGTCCGCCCGCCGAAGTTCAGGCGGGCAGCGCCGTAGGTTCCCTGGAGCGAGACCGTCTGGGGGCTGCCGGTGACGTTTCGGACCGAGACCTGCTCGCGGATCGTGGCCGCGCATGTCGGGCACGGGAGGATTGGGCGCACGACGACCGGCGACATGTCGACGCGCTGCACCGAGCGCAGGTACACCTCGCGCTGCAGCCCGCCGAAGTTCCACCACCCGCCCGTGGGCCCCGGCGGCAGGTCTGCGCCGGTGCGGCGGTCGTCGACGCGTACGACCAGCCGGTTGACGCCCGCCCGCACGCCCTTGAGATCGAACTCGAACGGCAGGTAGGCGCCGGAGTGGCTGCCGATCTGGCGGCCGTTGAGCCACACGGTCGCGCGGTAGTTGACCGACTCGAAGCGCACGATCCAGCTGCGAAAGCGGGCCGGAACGTACGGGGAGAAGGCGTGGGCCGGCAGGGTGAAGTCGCGGCGATACCAGCCGACCGAGCCGTTCATGCTGGCCTGCGACAGGTCGCCGGCGTTGAAGGAGTTGGGGACGGTCACCGGCGACCAGCCGTCGGTGGCGGCGCTGTCGCGCCAGAACCCCTGGGCGACGCCCACGTCGGACGGATCGGCGCGGTAGAGCCATTGGCCGCCGAGCAGCCAGCGGTCGGTGGGGCCGTCCCGGTACAGGGCGCCCGAGGTGGGGGGTGCCGCCGCCGCGGCGGTGCTGCGGCCGCCCGTCGACTTCGCGCCGGCGACGGCGGAGGTGCCGGTGAGCCCGGCCAGCACGCAGATCACGAGGGCGCCGAACGCCGACCGGCGCACCCGCACGGTGTTGGCGCGCGGTTGGCGGCGTGGACCGCCGCTACAATCGCCCGCCGATGTCAGCCGTCGACTCGCCGCACCAGCGGCCCACGACCGGCTCCAGTGGCTCCGGGGAGTCCCGCGGAGTCTCATCGTCGGGTCCCCTGGGCCGGGCCGTACGCTCGCCGGCCGTACGCGCGGTGCTGGCCTGCCTGCTGCTCGCGGCGCTGTCGGCGATCGTCCTGCCGACCGTCCCCAGCTATGACCCATGGTCGTGGGTCGTCTGGGGACGGGAGGTGTCGGACCCGCATCTGAGCTTCGTCGTCAGCGGTGGACCCTCGTGGAAGCCACTGCCGTTCCTCTTCACCACGATCTGGGGCTTCTTCGGCGGCGCTGCGCCGACGTTGTGGGTTACGACCGCCCGCTGGGGTGGCCTGCTCGGGCTGGTGGCGGCGTGGCGGCTGGCCAGCCGGCTGGTCGGAGGTGGATGGGCGGGCGCCTGCGCGGGCCTGCTGGCGGTGCTCGGCGTCGTGCTCACCCAGGACTGGTTCTATTACTTCTTTCACGGCACCTCCGAGGTGGTTCTGATCGGCGCCTCGCTGTGGGCCGTCGACCGGTTGCTCGACGGTCGCCACGGGCAGGCCTTCGCGCTCGGCGTGGCGGCGTCGCTGATCCGGCCCGAGTGGTGGCCGTTCATCGGCCTCTACGCGCTGTGGCTCTGGTTCCGCGTGCCGCAGTTCAAGACGATTCCGGTGCGCCTGGCGATCCTCGCCGGTCTCGCGCTTCTGCCGGTGCTGTGGTTCGGGCCGCCGTGGGTCGGCTCCGGCCAGCCGTTCCTGGCGGCCAGCCATGCCGCGCAGTACAACGGACATCTCGGGTCGAGCCCGTTTCGCACCGTCGTCGCCCGCGGAGCCGGTCTGCAGGTGCTGCCGGCCCTGATCGCGGCTGTGATCGCCGTGGCGATCGGCTGGTTGCGCGACCGCGACAGGCTCCTGCTGGCGATCGGCGTCGCCATCGCCGCCTGGTGGGTGGTCGTGGTGGGGATGACGCTCGACGGCTATCCCGGGCTCGAGCGCTTCTTCCTGCCGGCGGCCGCCCTGACGTGCGTGCTCGGCGGCGTGGGCTTCGTGCGTATCGCCCAGCTCGCCGGTCAGCTGGTGAGCGGCCGCCGCGGGTCGTTTGCGGTCGCGGTGCCGATCGTCGTCGGCGTCGTGCTCGTCGCCGTCTCGATCCCGCTCTCGAGCACGGCCATCACCGCCGCCCGCGAGTCCTTCCCGGCAAACAAGGCCAGCGCCGAGAGTCAGAGCCAGCTCGCCGCCGCGGTGCGCGCCGTCGGCGGTCACAACGCCGTGTATCCCTGCAAGACGAGCTTCGCCGGCGTCAACCACGGGATGCAGACGTCGCTGGCGTGGAAGCTTCATGTCACGCTGGAGAAGGTCGGCACCGCGATGCGCGCTCCCGGCGTGGACTTCATCGGTCCTCACAGCGGCGCAAACGGGGAGGCCGCCCACGTCGATCCGCGACTCACCCGTGAGCGGCCGCTCGGCGGCGCCGGAACGTGGCGGGTGGTGCAGCTGACCGATCCGCGGCTGCCACCCAGCCGGTGCCTCGGGCGCTGATACCCACGCGATCATCGCCGTGACCCCGCCACGGCTCGGTGGGGAGCCTTCTTCTTTTTCTTCTTCGTCTTCTTGGGTTTCGGCTTCTTCTTGGGTTTGGGCTTGATCGTCAGTTTGCGGGTGACGACCGTCCGGTTGCCGGCGCGGTCGGTGACGGTCACCGTGACGGTGTAGGTCCGGGCCCGCTTGAAGGTGTGGCGGGCGGTGCGCCCGATCTGGACGCGGGCGCCGTCACCCCATCGCACGACGGTGGAGGCTAGTCCCGAGGCGGCGGTGGAGGCGGCGCCCGGGGGAGGCGGATCGGAGCGCGTGACCGCGATCGTCTGCCTCAGCCCCACCGTGCGCCGGCCGCTGAGCCGCAGCGTGGCGAGCGGATGCACCGTGTCGACGAACACCGTGGCCAGGCGGGCGGCGGTCGTCAGGCCGGCCTGGTTGGTGGCCGTCACCTCCCACGTGTGGCGCCCGTCGGCGACGGGCGCGGGGGTGCGGACCACCGTGCCGTAGGTCTGATCGATCGGAACCCCGTCGAACTCGACGGCATAGCGCGGCGCACCCCATAACTCGGCCGACGCCGACCACGACAGAACGGGATTGACGGTCGTGGCATACCGGAACGTGAACGCCGGCACCAAGTTGCCAGGCGATTGGTAGAGCTGGCCGGTCACCAGCCGGGTGCCGGCGCCCGTCCCCTGGATCCAGGCGATCGCCCCGTCGCCCGACACGTCCCCGCCGGCCGCCAGCCCGCTGTCGGCATTGGTGGCGCCGAACGTCGGGGAAGAGACGACCTGCTCGGGCCCCAGGTCAGAGCCGTCGGGTGCGTAGCGGACGCGGATCTCCGCCGGTCCGCTGATGCCGGGGGTCTGCTGCCAGGCGATCAACGTCGACGTCACGCCGGCGGTCGCCGGGACGGCGTCGGGCGCGGAGGTGTTGTCCGAGGAATCAATCCGCCCGACACTCTCCGCGCCGGCGTTGGTTCCGAGCACGGTGGCGAAGAGCTGGTGGGTTTGATCGTGCTCGGAGGTCACCCAGCCGTCACCGAATTCGGTGACGGCCGTCTGCGGCTGATCGGCCCCCTCCGTACCGCCCGTCTGAACGCCGTCCGCCTGGAAGGTGCCGTCGTACTGGCCGGCGTGCAGGTGGTTCATGAGCACGCGCGATTGGCGCGCGGTGCCGTTGGCCAGCTGCGCCTGGAAGGTCACCGACGCATAGCTCGAATCTCCGCCGCTGGAGATCGTCGGATCGGACGTCGCGATCACCTGCCAGCCGCCGACCGTCGGCGGGTCGGCCTGCAGGACGGCGACGCTCGGCGAGGTCCCGACCACCCGCCGGGTGTAGATGTGGCCAGCTTCTCCCCAGGCGATGATCCCCACCCCGTCGCCCGAGCAGCTGACGGCGGGCCGTTCGGCGCCGGCTCCGGCATCCGCGCTCGGGTCGGCGTTGAGTGGGTCCGACGCCACCGACCACTGCCCCTGGGAGTAGAAAGCGGTGCGCACCTGATCGTTGGCGGCGCCGACGGCCGTGAATGCGAGATAGGCCTTGCCGAAGGTCGACATCGAGATCGCGGGGTTGATCGCGCCGTCGAACAGAGGCGAAGGCGCCCCGATCGGAGACTGCGAGTCCGGTGCCTGCGCGACGTACAGGGTCCGCGCGTTGACGAATGCCACGATCAGTACGCCGCCCTGGCCGGCGGCGATCACCGGCTGTGACGAGGGCGTGCTGAGACCGGCGTCGACCTGCTGCGGCGGCTGGAAGGAACCACCCAGCAGGCGGGACACGAAGATGTGGGCGGCACCGCCGACGTTCTTGACGTAGACGAGACCGCCGGCTCCGTCGCGGGCGATCGAGAGCCCGTTGAGGCTCTGAATGTCAGGGGAGGGGCCGTCGACGACGACGTTCGTGGGAGACAGGATCGGCGTGCGCCGGGTGGCCGCGGTGGCGCCGGCAGCAGCGACCAGCGCGGCCATGAGCCCGAGCGCGAGCAGGCGGACACAGCGCAGCACGACGTGCGTTCCGCCCCCTGTCCCAGTCCCCGGAGATGAGGTCTTCAATGAGCTGACAGCCCAAGAACATCAAAACCGGCCCGAGGTTGCGCTGGCGGGCGGCCGCTGAGAGCGATCTCTCAGATTTGCCTGGCTGCGATCGCTGGGGAGGCGTCCGCGTCGACGCACAGAATGTCTGCCCACATGCTTGTACTTGGTATCGATCCGGGCACGGCGAGCACCGGCTACGGAGTGGTGCGCGCCGACGGCTCGCGGCTTACGACCGTGGACACAGGGGTCATCTCCACCCGGCCGGGCATTCCGCTCGAGCGACGGCTCGCCGACATCTACGCCCGCGTCGGCGAGCTGCTCGACGAGCACCGGCCGGCGGCGCTGGCGATCGAGGAGCTGTACTTCGGCGCCAACGTCCGCACTGCGTTCGCCGTCGGCCAGGCGCGCGGGGTCGTGCTGCTGGCCGCCGGACAGCGGGGAATCCCGACGCGCGCGTACACGCCGCAGCAGGTCAAGGCAGCGGTGTGCGGCAACGGGCGGGCCGCCAAGGACCAGGTGGGACGGATGGTCGCCCGGCTGCTCGGCCTGGTGGCGGTGCCCACCCCCGACCACGCCGCCGACGCGCTGGCGGTGGCCATCTGCGACCTCAACCGCGCGCCGCTGGCGCGAGCGGTACAGGCGGTGCGAGCGGGATGATCGCAATCATCTCCGGCCGGGTGGCGGTGCGTCGCTCGGACCACATCGTGGTCGACTGCGGCGGCGTCGGCTACCGGCTGGCCGTCTCGACCGAGACGCTCAAGCAGGTGCCGGCAGTCGGGACCGACGTGCTCCTGCACACCCATCTCGTCGTCCGCGACGACGCGCTCGCCCTGTACGGCTTCGCCACCGAGGAGGAGCGTGACCTGTTCCTGATGCTGCTCGGAGTCCAGACGGTCGGCCCGAAGATGGCGCTGGCCGTGTTGTCGGGCGCCCCACCGCGGGAGCTGCTTTCGGCGGTGGCCGCCGGCGACGTGACCCGGCTCAAGGGTCCCGGGGTCGGTAAGCGCACCGCCGAGCGGATCATCGTCGAGCTGCGCGAGAAGGTCGGGGCGGTGCTGCCCGGCGACGCGATTACGGTGGCCCGCAGCGACGATCCGGGCTCGCAGGCGCGCGAGGCGCTGCTCGGGCTCGGCTACACCCCGGCGGAGATCGACGAGCTGCTCGACGGCGCCCCCGGGGAGAGCACCGAGGAGCTCATCTCGCACGCGCTGCGGAGCGCCCGGCGATGAGCATCGAGTCGCGGCTGCCGGATCCCGGGCAACTGCCCGAGGACGACGCTGAGCGCTCGCTGCGCCCGCGGCGGCTGGATGACTTCGTGGGCCAGGACGCCATCCGCGAGCAGCTCGGAGTGTCGATCGCGGCTGCCGGGTCCCGCGGCGACGCCATGGACCACGTCCTGCTCGCCGGCCCTCCCGGACTGGGCAAGACCTCGCTGGCGCAGATCATCGCCGCCGAGCTCGACGCCCCATTCGTCCAGACGGCCGGGCCCGCCCTCGAGCGCAAGGGCGACATTGCCGCCTACCTCACCGCGCTCGAGCCCCGATCGGTGTTCTTCGTCGACGAGATCCACCGCCTGCCCCGGGCACTGGAGGAGACGTTCTACCCCGCGATGGAGGACGGGGAGCTGCCGATCACCGTCGGCCAGGGAGCGGGGGCGCGGATCGTCACGCTCAACCTGCCGCCGTTCACGCTGATCGGAGCGACCACGCGCACCGGGCTTTTGACCACCCCGCTACGCGATCGCTTCGGCATCCAGCACCGCCTCGAGCACTACGGGCCCGAGCACCTCGGACAGATCGTCAGACGGTCGGCGCGTCTGCTCGGCGTCGACATCGACGACGGCGGCGCGCGGGCCATCGCTCGCCGTAGCCGCGGCACCCCGCGTGTGGCCAACCGGCTGCTGCGCCGGGTCCGCGACTACGCCGAGGTCGTGCGCGACGGCGCGGTCACCGAGGACGTGGCGGCGGCGGCCCTGGACCAGCTCGAGGTCGACGACCACGGCCTGGACCGCCTCGACCGGGAGATTCTCCGGGCGATCTGCCAGAAGTTCGGCGGCGGTCCCGTGGGTCTGTCGACCCTCGCTGTGGCCGTCGCCGAGGAGCAGGACACGATCGAGGACGTCTACGAGCCCTACCTGCTGCAGCAGGGCCTGATCGAGCGCACCCCCCGTGGCCGGGCGGCCACTCCGCGGGCCTGGGCGCATCTCGGGCTCGATCAGCCGGGCCAGCACCGCCTGGTCTGAGCCGCCGGTGCCTAAGAATGCGCGAAGAACGTTGCGCGGGATCCCGGGATTCCGGGTCGCGGCGCGGGCGTGATGTCTATCCTCATGCGCCGATGAGTCGAGAGCACTATTTCATGTGCCCGCATTGCGGCAATCGGTCGATGGGGACCGCCCGGACCGCCGGTTTTCGGCGCGACGCGCGCGGTTGCGAGAAGTGCGGCTTTGCCTATCTGTTCGAGCTGCTTGACGACTATTACCCGGCGCCCAACGCGGCGTTCTTCGCCTGTGACTCGGACGGGCGGATCGTCGACTGCGGCCGCGGTTCCTTCGAGCTGACCGGCCTGAAGACCGAGCAGGCGATCGGGCGTCCGGTGCGCGACGTACTCGGCCTGCGCTTCGACGACGGCACCGATCACGTGGGGACCGCGCTGGAATGGGAGGTGCGGGTGCAGGGCAAGGCCGTCGAGGTCAACGCCGAGCACGATGTGCCCGCCCACGCGGTGGCCGACATCTTTCCCGCCTACGACGACGACGACGGGGGCCTGCTCGTCGTTCTGACCCCCGACAGCTACCGCAACTAAGTGCTGACGCGGGTGGTTTACGCTGGGTCGGATGTCTCAGCCCGCCCCGCCGCGCGCCTCTAGCATCCGTCTTCTCTGATGTCCGACCGACAGCGCCACGGCTTTGTCCTGCTCCTCGTCGCCGGCCTGCTCGCCGCGTCGGTGCTGGTGATCGCCACCCAGACGACCCTCCTCGGCCTTGACCTCAAGGGCGGCGTGCAGCTGGTCTACCAGGCCAAGCCGACCCCGCAGAGCGCCGTCAACCAGACCTCGCTGAACCGTGCGGTCGACATCATGCGCCAACGCGTCGACCAGCTCGGCGTCTCCCAGCCGGAGATCCAGACCTCCGGGGGCAACCAGATCTCGGTCGGGCTGCCGGACGTCACGAATGTGGCCCGTGCCGAGTCCGAGGTGGGGACGACCGCGCGCCTGTACTTCTATGACTGGGAAGCCAACGCGCTGGCGCCCAACGGCAAGCCGGTCGCCGACCAGCTCACCGCCCAGGACCCCAGTGCGGTGACGATCAGCCAGGGTCAGGCCGGTGGCGGCGGGCCGGGCCTGCCGGGCGGCGGCGGGGTCCCGATCTACCAAGCGGTCAAGTTGGCCTCCCAGCAGCCGACGGTGCCCAACAACCACAGCCAGCGCCTGTCGCGTTCCGGCCCGCTGTACTACGCGTTCGGCGCGCCGGGGAGCACGGCGTGCGCGACGGTGGCCAAGGCCAACAAGACGACGCCGATCCAGGGGCAGCACTGCCTGGTGGCCGGCGGTAATCCGTCGGATACGAGCGTCCAGGCGCTCACCCAGGATCTGCCGGCCGGCATTTCGATCTCTCAGGTGCAGACGCTGGCCGTTCCCCAGGGCACGGTCGTGCTCCAGGCCGCCAATCCGAGCGCCAACGACACGATCAAGCCCACCAGCCCGACGGCGCAGTTCTACGTCCTCAAGGACAACTACTCGCTGAGCGGCTCGGACATCACCAACCCGCAGGCGTCCACCGACCAGTCCGGCAGCCCCGACGTCACGTTCGGTTTCAACTCGTTCGGTGCCAAGCAGTTCCAGCAGGTGACGGCCGCGATCGCGCATCGCGGCTCGGTGGCCAGCCCGCTGGGGGCGGCCAACCAGCAGAACCAGCACTTCGCGATCGCGCTCGACACGGGTCTGGTCAGCGTCCCGTCGATCGACTTCAAGACCTATCCCGACGGGATCACCGGTGGGGGCGGGGCCGACATCACCGGTGGCTTCACGAGCCAGACGGCCTCGGATCTGGCCAACCTGCTGCGCCTCGGTGCGCTGCCGATCAACCTCGTGCGCATCTCGGAGTCCCAGGTGTCGGCGACGCTGGGCGCGCAGGCGTTGCACCAGGGCCTGATCGCGGGCGCCGCCGGCCTCGTCGTCGTCGCCCTGTTTTTGCTCTTGTACTACCGGGTGCTCGGCCTGATCGCGACGTCGGCGCTGATCGTCTACGCGCTGTATTTCTACGCGCTGATCAAGCTGATCCCGATCACGTTGACGCTCCCCGGGATCGCCGGCCTGATCCTGACGATCGGCGTGGCCGCCGACGCCAACATCGTGATCTTCGAGCGCGTCAAGGAGGAGATCCGTGCCGGGCGCTCGATCCGCGCCGGCATCGCCACCGGCTACAAGAAGGGCCTGACGGCGATCATCGACGCCAACGTGGTGACGATCATGACCGCGTTCATCCTGTTCGTGCTGGCCACCGCCGAGGTCCAGGGCTTCGCCTTCACACTCGGCATCGGCACGATCGTCTCGCTGTTCACGGCCGTGCTGGCCACCCAGGCGATCCTGATGACGATGGGCGACTCGCGGACGATCGCCCGGCCCTCCGCGCTGGGCGCGGGAGCCAAGAAGCGTCAGTGGCACTTCGACTTCATGGGCGCCTCGAAGTACTTCTTCTCGCTGTCTGGCGTGATTCTGCTGATCGGGGCATTGGCGGTCGGCGGACGCGGCCTGAACCTCGGCATCGACTTCACCTCTGGGACCCGGATCACCGCGTCTTTGGTCAAGCCAGCCACCGCGTCGCAGGTGAGTTCAGTCGTGCAGGCTGCCGGAGCGGTCACGCCGCAAGTGCAGAAGGTCGACAACAAGGCGCTGGGCCACGACGTATTCCAGATCTCGGCCAAGAAGCTCGGCCCCACCGGCGTCCCGAAGGTGCGCTCGGCATTGCAGAACCGCTTCGGCCTGGTCCATCCGCTCGACTCCTCCTCGGTCGGCCCGACGTTCGGCAAGACGATCGCTCACAGCGCAGTGGTGGCGATCATCGCCTCGTTGCTGGTGATCTCCGCCTACGTGGCGCTGCGCTTCGACTGGAAGTTCGCGGTGCCCGTGCTGATCGCCCTGATGCACGACCTGCTGATCACCGCCGGCGTCTACGCATTGCTCGGCCGGGAGGTGACAGTGGACACCGTGGCCGCTCTGCTGACGATCTTGGGCTATTCGCTCTACGACACGATCATCGTGTTCGACCGTGTGCGCGAGAACATCCCGCGGATGCCGCGGGCGGCGTTCTCGCAGATCGTCAACCGCTCGATGAGCGAGGTGCTGACCCGATCGATCGCCACGACGTCGTGCACGCTTTTGCCAATCATCGCCCTGTTGCTGTTCGGCGGCTCGACGCTGCGTGACTTCGCGTTCGCGCTGCTGATCGGCGTCGCCTCCGGCGCGTACTCGTCGATCTTCATCGCGTCCCCGGTGCTGACGCACTGGAAGGAGCGCGAGGCGACCTACCGCCACCGTCGCGATCGGATTGTCACCGACCATGGCTTCGTCGCGCCGTATGCGTCGGCGGGTGCCGACATCGAGCCGGCGGGGTCACGCGCAGCCCGGCGGGCGGGCCGGCTCACCGAGCCCGAGGCCGAGACCGTCTCGGCGGCCGAGTTCGAGCAGATGAAACGCGATATCGCCGACGAAGAGCGCGAGCCCACGCGCCGGACCTCGACGCTCACCAAACGCCTATCGCACACCGCCGACAGCGATGACGACGACGGGGCGCCCGCCGCCAAGCGCCCGAGCGGACGCACCAAGGGGCGCACCCCGCCGGCAGCGCCGGGCGCGACCGCGCCGCGGGCAAAGCCGCCGCCGCCTCCGGCGCCGTCCCGGCCCGAACCCGCGGACGACAACGTCAAAGGCGACCCCGAGGGCGACCGCGGAGCCTACAATCCGGCGCCCGACGAGGCCGAGAACGAGGGCATGGCCCCCATCCAGAGGCCGGCGCGGCCGTCCAAGTCGCGCTCGCGCAACCGCCGTCACGGGAGACGCCGCTGAATGGGGATGCTTGCTTGGGTGATGATGGGCTTGGCGCTCTGGCATTTCGCGATCTGGCTGCCCGACCGCTACTGGGGTGGAATCGTCGGCGCGTTTCTGGGCGCGCTGATCGGCGCGGCCTTGTTCGGGTTCATCGTCAACGGCCTGCACATCCCCGGGCGCGCCGACACCCATCTGACCACCGCCCTGGAGGCGATCCCGGGCGCCCTGATCGGGATGGCGCTGGTCTACTTCGAGGGCGTCCGCCGCGAGCGTACCGGCGAGTCCCATGCGGTCCGGCTCTGATTCCGCGCGTTTCGGTGAAAACCTGTGCGTTGTGTCGGCCGGGGTGACTCCTGTAGGCTCGCCGCCCATGGCGCAAATGCGACTGATCGCGGTATCGATCCTCACCGCTGCTCTCCTCGCGCTGCCGGGCTCGGCGTCGGCCGGGCACGCACGCGTGGCCAGCGCTCTGCGGGTGAGCGCCACCTTGGCCCCCGCAAGCAACGGGCCGAACAGGCGATTCCGGCTGAAAATCCTCGTCGACGGGACCACGACCTACAACCAGATCGTGACCTCGGCCGCCTGCCCGCGGGACTGCGTCACCATCGGTCTGGGCAGGGGCCACGGACCGATCCGTGCGGTTGCCCTCCAGCGCTTCGGCGTCCCCGACGTGATCCTCGGGCTTTACAGCGGGGGTGCGCACTGCTGCTTCATCGACCAGGTCTACCGTCTGGACCAGAGCACCAACCGGTTCGTCAAGACCGAGCATGACTTCGCCGACGCGGGCGCGCAGATCGTCGACCTCAACGGCGATCACAACTACGAGTTTCTGTCCGCCGACGCCCGCATCTCCAACGCCGGGTTCACCGATTTCGCCGATTCGCCGCCCCCGCTGCAGATCTTCTCGTTCTCTCACAACGCGTTTCACGACGCCACGCGCACGTACCCCAAGCGGCTGAATGCTGACGCGGCGAAGTGGCTGCGGGCGTTTCATCGCCACGACGGCAACGGACGCGGGCTGATCGCCGCCTGGGCGGCCGACGAGGAACTGCTCGGTCGCCCCGGACTCGTCAAGTCGGAACTTGCCGGGGCGCTCAAGGCCGGTCACCTTCGCGTGCCGGCGAGCTTTGGCGGACCGAGCCCGGCGAAGTTCGTCTCGCAGCTGCAGGCGCTGCTGCGCCGGCTCGGCTACACCCGCTGACGCTTCCTCTCGTCGCGACGCGGCCGCCCGTGCGGCGAGCCTTGGACGCGCGTGGTCCGTCTGACCCGGTGCCTACGCTGGCACCATGGCGCAGGCAGCGGCACTTCTCGGACCCCAGGCCCCCCCGGCGCCGCCACCGCCGCTGCGCGCGGTGCGTGATCCCGCCGGCGAGGCGCCGGCCCCGCCCGCACACCCGCGGCTCGACCTGCCCGCCTACGCACTCGAGCAGGCGCTGGCGCTCGAGCGCGAGCTGGGCATCGGACACGTCCTTGCGCAGGTGCTCGTCCGCCGGGGGCTCGGCGACCCGGGGCGCGCCCGGGATTTCCTCGCCGCAGATGAGCGCCACGATCCCGGCGCGTTCACCGGGATCGAGCTGGCGCTGGCTACGATCCGGACCCACATCGCCGCCGCCGGGAGGATCGTCGTCCACGGCGATTACGACGTCGACGGCGTGTGCGCGACGGCGGTCATGGTGCGGGCCCTGCGCAGCCTCGGGGCCGACGTTGGATGGTTTCTCCCCAGCCGCATCGATGACGGCTATGGCCTGTCGGGCGCCACCGTGGAGCGGCTTGCCGCTCGCGGCACCGCACTGCTGATCACCGTCGACTGCGCCATCACCGCGGTCGAAGAGGTGGCCGGTGCCCGCGCTGCCGGGATGGACGTCGTCGTCACCGACCATCACACTCCGCGCGCCGACGGCTGCCTGCCCGACTGCCCGATCGTGCACCCCGCGGTGGGTGACTACCCGTGTGCGCACCTGTGCGGGACCGGGGTGGCCTACAAGCTCGCGCAGGCGCTGGGCGCCATCACCGCTGAAGAGGACCTCGAGTTGGTGGCGCTGGCCACCGTCGCCGACCTGGTCGCGCTCCAGGGCGAGAACCGGCGGCTCGTCCGCGCCGGCCTGGCCGCGCTGGCCGCCACCGGCAAGCCGGGGCTGCGGGCGCTGATGGCCGTCTCCCGAGCTGATCCGAGCGCCCTGGACGCGAGCACGCTCGGCTTTCGCCTCGCCCCGCGCATCAACGCCGCGGGGCGCCTGCACCGCGCCGATGCCGGACTTGAGCTGCTGCTGTGCGAGGACCCGGTCCGGGCCCGAGCGATCGCCGCCGAGCTGGACATCGTCAACGCCGAGCGCCGCGCGGTTGAGCAGCGCATCGTGTGGGAGGCCGAGACGCAGGTACGCGAGCTCGAGGCCGAGCGTCCGCGCAGCGCTTACGTGCTCGCCTCGGAGGACTGGCACCCCGGGGTGGTGGGGATCGTTGCGTCACGGATCGTGGAGCGCTATCACCGGCCGGCGATCCTGATCGCGCTCGAGGGGACCGAAGGGACGGGCTCGGGGCGCAGCATTCCGGGCTTTGACCTGCTCGGAGGGCTGCATGCCGCCGCTGGGCACCTACAGCGCTACGGCGGTCATCGGGCGGCCGCCGGACTGACCATCGAGGCCCAGGGTGTGGAAGGCTTTCGCGCCGCCTTCGAGACCCACGCGGCCGCCGTGCTCACGCCTGATCTGCTCGAGCCGGTGGAACGCGTCGATGCGGTCGTCTCCGGATCGGAGCTCGGGCTCGGGCTCGCCGAGGAGCTCGAGGCGCTCGAGCCCTGCGGGATGGGCAACCCGGCGCCCCGCCTGCTCGTTCCCGGCGCGCGCTTCGGCGACGTGCGGCCGATGGGCGAGGGCGGACGCCACGCCCGCTTCACCGTCAGCTCGGGCGGGGCCCGCGCTCGGGCGGTGGCCTTCGGCTGTGACGGGCGCGTCGCCGAGGGGCCCGACCACCCGCTGGACGCCACCTTCCGGCTGGAGCGCAACGCCTACAACGGCGCGGTCGAGCCGCGGCTGGTCCTCCGCCAGGCCCAGCCGTGCGCGCCGGCACCGATCGAGCTGCTCGACGCGCCCGGCGATTACCTCGGCGCAGTCCTGGCCGAGCTGGCGGCGGAGGTAAGGTCCGCCTCCGCAGCGGGCGACGCCGCTGCCCCCGCCGCGGGGAGGACCGTGATCGACAGGCGCGGCGAAAGCCCGCTGGCGGTTCTCGTCGACGCACTGGCCACCGGGGTCGCCGTGCTGGCGGTGTGCGCCGACGTCCCACGGCGCCTCGAGGGCCTGCGCGCGCGTGTGGGCGGATTTGTCCTCTCCAGTTACGGCGAGCTCGAGCGCCAACCGGCCCGCGCGGCCGGCTTTGGCCGCCTCGTCGCCCTGGACCCGCCCGCCGATGCGGCCTCCACCGCTCTGCTGCAGGCCGGCGCGGGAGTCACCTTGCTTGCCTGGGGCCCGGCTGAGCTACGCTTTGCTGAGCAGATGCACGAGCTGGAGTACGGACTCCGTACTTCGCTCGTCGCCTTCTACCGAGCCCTCCGGGACCGGAAGCGGGCGACCGGCGAGGAGCTCGAGCGCCTGCTTCGCGGCGACGGATCGCATGCTCGCTCGGCCCGGCTGGCCGGGAGACTGATCCGGGTGCTGGCGGAGCTGGAGCTCGTCAGCCTCGACCGGGAACTGCCGGCCCTGGCGATCGCGGGGCGGGCGCCCACGGCGCTCGAACGCTCGCCGTCGTTCCGGGTCTACGCCCAGCGATACGAGGACGGAAAGCGATACCTGAGCAGCGCAAACCACCTGCCAACCGGCTGAGCCGAGCGATCGGCCGCGGCGGCACCGACCCGGCGCGCAGTGGCGCGCGCCATGGGGTCGGCGGGTCGGCGGGTGGCCAGGGCGCCGACGGCGCCTCGGCACAGGCAGCGGTTGTGGCCGCCGAGCGTCCCGCGGTCGATCAGGTCAGCGATCCGAACGTTCACCCCCCCGTCGCTCGCCCCGAGCTCTCGCCGTCCCAGCAGGGCCTGCTCAGCGATCTGTTCGCGATCGTCGAGGAGCACGCCGACCAGGCAGCCGAGCCGATCGACCGCGAGCGCGTGGAGGCGGCATTGGTGTTCGCCAGCCTGCACCACGGCGACCAGCGGCGACTGTCGGGCGAGGACTTCATCACTCACCCGGTCGGGGTGGCCAAGATCTGCGCCGGGATGCGCCTCGACACCGAGACGCTGTGCGCCGCGCTGCTGCACGACACCGTCGAGGACACCAGCGCGTCGCTGGAGGAGGTCCGGGCGGACTTCGGCGAGGAGATCGCCGGCCTCGTCGACGGCGTCACCAAGCTGACCGGGCTCACCTTCCAGTCACGCGACGAAGCCCAGGCCGAGAACTACCGCAAGATGATGGTCGCGATGGCCTCCGACATCCGGGTCATCCTCATCAAGCTCGCCGACCGGCTGCACAACATGCGCACGATCTCGGCGATGAGCAAGCAGAAGCAGCTGGAGAAGTCTCGCGAGACGCTCGACATCTACGCGCCAATCGCGCACCGGCTCGGGATCCACGCGATCAAGTGGGAGCTCGAGGATCTCGCCTTCCAGACGCTGCACCCGCGCAAGTACAACGAAATCAAGGGTCTGGTCGCCCAGCAGCGCGAGGAGCGCGAGCGGTACGTCAACGAGGCCGGCGAGTACGTCGCGCGGGAGCTGGCCAAGCTCGGGATCCACGCCGACATCTCCGGCCGGGCCAAGCACTTCTACTCGATCTACTCGAAGATGACCAAGAAGGACCGCGAGTTCAACGAGATCTACGACCTCACGGCGATGCGGGTGATCGTCGATTCGGTGAAGGACACCTACGGCGCGGTGGGAGTCATCCACTCGCTGTGGAAGCCGCTGCCCGGTCGTTTCAAGGACTGGATCGCGATGCCGAAGTTCAACATGTACCAGTCGCTGCATACGACAGTGATCGGGCCCGAGGGACGGCCACTGGAGATCCAGATCCGCACGCGCGAGATGCACGACCTCGCCGAGTTCGGGATCGCCGCGCACTGGATGTACAAGGAAGGCTCGACCGCCGCCGACGGGACCGTGCACTCCGCTTCGGACCGCGACGGCAAGATGAAGTGGCTGGGCTCGCTGCTGGACTGGCAGAAGGACATGGCCGACTCCAACGAGTTCATGGAGAACCTCAAGGTCGACCTGTTCGAGGACGAGGTGTTCGTCTTCACGCCCAAGGGCGAGGTCAAGTCACTGGCCGCGGGCGCGACGCCGCTGGACTTCGCCTACGAGATCCACACCGACGTCGGCCACCGCTGTGTCGGTGCCAAGGTCAACGGCCGGATCGTGCCCCTCTCCTACGTCCTTCGCTCGGGCGACATCGTCGAGGTGCTCACCTCCAAGCGCGAGCGAGGCCCGTCCCGCGACTGGCTGGCGCTGGTCAAGACGACCCGCGCCCGCAACAAGATCAAGGCCTGGTTCAAGGCCGAGTCGCGCCGCGACGACGAGCACGCCGGCCGCGAGCTGCTGCAGGATCACCTCAAGAAGGCCGGACTGCCCGCCCAGAAGGTCGTCGGCTCCCCGCTGCTCACCGACGTCATCCGCGAGATGGGCTTTCGCAAGGGCGACGACTTCTACATCGCGCTCGGCGGGGCGAAGATCTCGCCCAAGGTCGTCGTCAACAAGGTGCTGCAGCGTCTCAAACAGGGTGAGACCGCCGACGCCGAGCCGACGGCCGCCGACGACCTGTTGCAGACCAACCGCCGCCGCTCCCGGCCGACTACCTCCTCGAGCCGCTTCGGGATTTCGGTCGACGGCATCGACGAGGTGATGCTGCGGATGGCCAAGTGCTGTCGCCCGGTCCCCGGCGACGGGATCGTCGGCTACATCTCGCTCGGCCGCGGGATCACCATTCACCGCGACGACTGCCCCAACGTGGTTGTCCTCAAGAAGGATCCTGAGCGGTTCACCCCGGTCTCCTGGGACGGGGACGCCGAGACCTCCTTCCGGGTCGAGATCCAGGTCGACGGGTGGGACCGCCACCGCCTGCTGGAGGACATCATCCGCACCTTCTCGGAGGCCGGCATCAACATCCTCGACGCCCATTGCACGGTCAGTCACCCGATGGTGCGCGACCGCTTCGTGGTCGAGGTCGGCGATACCCGCACCCTCGATCACGCGGTCAGCCGCCTGCGCAACATCGACTCGGTCTTCGACGCCTACCGCGTCATCCCCGGCGCCTGATCGTCCCCGCGGCCTCGGCCACGCCGGCGCGCGCCCGCTTGGGTGCGCGCGGAGGGCGCCGCGGCCGGGTCGATCCGCACCCGCGCCACCGTGGGCGACGGCACGTGGGTGACGAGCACCGCCTGGCCGGTCGGCA
>DATAUL010000219.1:0-2587 GCA_036268255.1 Solirubrobacteraceae bacterium
CGGCTCGTCAAGGGTCTCGCCCACCCGCTTCGGATCCACATTCTGCGCGTCCTCGAGGATCGCGTGGCCAGCCCCAGTGAAATCGCCGAGGAGATTGACGCCCCGCTGGGCAACGTCAGCTACCACGTGCGCTTCCTCGCCCGGGTTGGTCTGATCGAGCTGTCGAGCACCAAACCCCGGCGAGGCGCTGTCGAGCACTATTACCGTGCGGTCGGCCGACCCCAGATCAGCGCCAAGGCCTGGGGGCAGGTGCCCCAGGTGGTCAAGGACGCGCTGATCGGGTCCACGCTCTACGAGATCGGCGAGATGGTGGCCGCCGCCGCGCAGGCGGGCGGCTTCGATTGCGACAAGGCTCACGTCAGCCGCCGGGCCTATGCGCTGGATCAGCGCGGCTTCGATGAGCTATCGGTGGCGGTGTCCGACCTCCTCGCGCGCGCCGAGGAGATCCGCCGCGAGAGCGCATCGCGCCGCGCCGAGTCCGATGAAGATACCGGCGAACTGGACGCCGGCGTGGTGATGCTGCTGTTCGAGGCGGCCGGCTGAACGAGCCGGCGGCGGCTTACCCGGCCGCGCTGGCGAGCCGGCCCAGCATCTCGCGCAGCATCGCCTGCTCGGTGTCGCTGAGTCCGTCGAGCATCTCCGACTCCATCGTGCGAATGTCGGACCGTGCCTGCAGGTGACGGGCGCGGCCCGCCGCCGTGAGCTGCACGATCCGCGCCCGGCGATCCTCCGGATCGGGCGTGCGCTCGACCAGGCCCTCGTCCGCCAGCCGGTCGAGGATGGCGATCAGCCGGGTCTTGTCATACCCCATCTGCTCGGCCAGGGCGATCTGCGTCGGGGCCGGGCCCTCGACCAGGCGGGTGAGCGCCACGTAGGCCCACATCGAGAGACCGCGGGCGGCCAGCAGCGGCCGCTCGGCTTCGATCAGTCGTCGGGTTACGCGGGCGAACAGCGCCCCCAGATCCTCGTCACGCGCCATGGGTGCATCGTAGACTTGACAGACGATAAGCTGTAGTAGATAATCTACATATGCATACGAACTTGCTGAACCACTCGCACACCCGTTCGATCTCCATCGCCGCCGACCCGGCGGACGTCCTCGTCTTCCTGGCCGATCCTCACAACCTCCCACGCTGGGCGCCTGCCTTCGCTCGCTCGGTGACCGAGCGGGATGGTCAGCTGCTGGTCGACACCGGGCAGGGGGAGCTGCCGATCTCACTCTCGGTGTCGCCAGAGCGGGGCACCGTTGACGTGCTCTCGGCCGCCGATCCGCGGGTGGGCGCATTCTCCAGGGTGCTACCCAACGGCGACGGCTCGGAGTACCTGTTCACCCTGTTGTTCGCGCCGGACACCGAGGAGGGGGCCGTCCAAGCGCAACTGGCCGTCGTCGATCAGGAGCTGGAGACCGTCCGCGCGCTGTGCGAACCGGCGGACTGAGAACGGATCAGCCGGCGGTGGAGGCCGAGCGACCGCGCCCCTGACCCGAGCGGCGCTTGGTGTCAGGCTCGGCGTCGGCGCCGGGCGCGTCGAAGAACGGCACCGCCTCGAAGAACAGGATGACCAGGCCTGCGTCGAACACCTGCTCGCCGGTGCGCTGGATGCGCTTCTTGGTCCGCGCTTCGATATCGCTCACCTGCTCAAGCCACGTCTTCGTCAGCGCGGCGATCTCTGCCCAGCCCTCCTCGTCGAGCTTGAGTGCAGTGCGCGTGAAGTGGGCGTCTCCGCGGTCAAAGCCCCCGGCCGCGGCGCTCTGGGTGACGTACTGGCCGAGCTGCGACAGGATCGACGCAATCATCACGTGCTTGGCAATCGGACTGGTCGCCGACCATGCGCTGTCCGAGAAGCGGGGATGCTCGCGCGCGGCATACACGTGCTCGGTGGCGCCGCGGCGCTGATGGGTGGCGACCATCTCGATCAGGCCCAAGCGCTCCAGCGTGCGGACGTGGTAGGCCACGGTGCCGAGGGTCGCGTCGACCTGCTCGGCCAGTTGGACCGGGCTCGCATCGCGCTCACCGAGGAGCGCCAGCAGCCGGATCCGTAACGGGTGGGCCAGCGCCTTGACATAACGAGGGTCCTCGATGTTCGTGATCGGCGCGATCGCTTTCCCGGCAGCCATGGGCAGACAAAATATCCACATCCGAGGACACATGCCCCTGTGGCAAGGAGATACACCTGCATCCGGTGGGTTCCCGTCCTTTCGCTACCCCCCAGGGCCAAGCGCGGGCCTCGGCCAACACGCTTGTCTCGAGGTACTCGTGAAGCGCGGGGCCGCGACTGGGTCCAGCTCGTCTTGTCGCTTATCGGAGCGCGATTGCCGGCAACGAGAAGGCGAGCTGAGGTGGCGCGAACTGAGAGTCGAACGCGCTCCGGGGTTGCTTACTCCGTCCCGGCGCGTGTGAGTTCCCACACGTTAGTGCCAGGGTGGACGGATGACGTGAGCCTGCGACTGGCGGCAAAGGCTCTAATCGCCTGCCGGACACGAGCATCGTCCCAGTCGTGCCCTAACCCGGATCGTGCGGTAAGACCCGCGCCCCCGGAGTGACCGAGGGCGCGGGAACGTCCGGCACAGCAGGGATTCTTGGGATTG
>DATAUL010000220.1:0-16538 GCA_036268255.1 Solirubrobacteraceae bacterium
CCGTCGGCGGCGATGCTGGCGGCGCGCGCCGCCGGGCAGGCCCGGGGCGAGCCGGCCGGATGGCTCAGCGAAGCCGCGCGCGCTGCCCGGTGGCGGGCGACCTGCGACGGGACCGGGTGGGGCACGCCGGCCGGCGCCGCGCGCGTGGTCGTCCCCGGCCCCACGACGGCGGCGACCGGACCGGAGAGGCCGGCGAGAAGGGCACGCCGGGCACCCCGAGGGCGCGCCGCGCCGGCGGCGGCCGATCCGGAGAACGGGATCAGCATCCGGCTGTCCGAGACCGGTCCGACCCGTAATCCGCGGGCGCGCAGCTGGGCTGTGATCGCGGCGACGGAGGCGGTCGTCGGGCCAAAGCGCGCGGCGAACTCGCCCGGTCGCAGATACCTGCCGTAGCTCATCGAGCCGTGGTCACTGACGGCGGCGATGAACCGCTGGAGTCCCGCCGGGTCACGCGGGCGCAGAACGACGGCGCCCTGCATCCGTGTTGCCCGCGAGGCAGCGACGGGTGCCGCGCGGACCCCGAGCCCGAGCGCCACCATCACCGCGAGCCCGAGGGCGATTCCGGCCGCTTTCACGACCGGAAGTATGCGTCAGTCGCCGAGTTCGGCGCGGCGGCGGACCACGAACTCCCGCAGCTCGGCGTCAATCGCGTCGTCGATCGGCGGCTTCTCGTACTCCTGGAGGGTCTTGTTGTAGATCTCCGACGCGCGGACAGTCGTGTTGCGGGCGCCCTTCTTGGTCCAGCGATCGAAGTTCTCGGTCGAGGAGAGCAGCGGACGGTAGAAGCACTCGCGGAAGCGTTCGAGCGTGTGGGCGGCGCCGAGGAAGTGGCCGCCCGCCCCGACCTCGGTGTGGGCGTCAAACGCCAGGGAGGCCTCGTCGATCTCCAACGGGGTGAACTCGTGGCGCAGCTCACGCAGCAGCTCGACGTCGACGATGAACTTCTCGTAGCAGGAGACGAGCCCGCCCTCCAGCCAGCCGGCGGAGTGCATGACGAAGTTGGTGCCGGCCAGGAACGTCGGAAGCAGCGTCATCAGCGACTCATAGGCGGCCTGGGCATCGACCGTCTGGGAGGCGTTCAGGCCTCCGCCGCCACGCCAGGGCAGGTTGAAGTGACGTGCGATCTGGCCCGTGCAGAGCACGCCGATGCCCGACTCCGGCGTGCCGAACGCCGGCGATCCCGACTGCATGTCGGTGTTCGAGAGAAACGAACCGAAGACGACCGGCGCTCCCGGCCGGATCAGCTGGGCAAGCGCGATCCCGGCGAGCGCCTCGGCCATCTGCTGCACGAGCGTGGCCGGCAGGGACACCGGGGACATGGCCCCCATCAGCAGGAACGGGGTGATCACGACCGCCTGGTTGGCCTTGACGTACTCGAACATTGCGCCCAGCATCCGGTCGTCGTAGCGCAGCGGGCTGTTGACGTTGATCAAGGAGATCGATACCGGGGCACGCTCTATCTCCGACCGACCTCCGAACAGGATCTCCCCCATCCGGATCGTGTCGGCGGCGTTGGGCCCGGAGGTGACCGAACCCATGTACGGCTTGTCCGAGAACGTCTGCAGCGCGTAGACCATGTCGAGGTGGCGCGAATCGAGCGGCCGGTCCTCGGGCTCGCAGATCGTGCCGCCGGGCGAGTCGAGCTCCGGGAAGGCTTGGGCGAGGCGCACGAGGTTCTCAAAGTCGGCCATCTTGGCGTCCCGGCGGACATCGCCCTCGCGGATGAACGGACACCCGTAGACGGGCGCGAACACCATGTTGTTGCCGCCGATGTGCGCGCTGTTGGCGGGATTGCGCGCTTGCAACTCGAATTCCCGGGGCGCCTTGGCCACCTGCTGAAGGATCCAATCGGGGTCAAAGCGCACCCGGTTCTCGTCCTCGACGATCTGGCCGGCCCCGCGCAGCAGCTCGATCGCCTCGGGCAACAGGAACTCGATCCCGAGCTCGGACACGATTCGCCGCCAGCCCCGGTCGAGCGTGGCCATCGCGTCCTCGGAGAGGATCTCGTAGCGGGGCATGTTGTTGACGAACATGGAGTGCTGCCTCCTCTTCTCACTTCGCGGCCGAAGTTCGGGCGCTTGACGCCGCGCCAGACGCGCCTAATATATCTAGCGTGGAACAACAGTTCCAAATTTCGCGGCCGGCCGGATCGTCGACGGACGCTGTCAAGGGTACGACCGCGATCGACCGCGGAGCCGAGCTGCTCGTGCGCGTCCTCGAATCGGCCGAGCCGGTCGCCCTGGCAGAGCTCGCCTCGGCCAGCGGAATTCCCAAGTCGACCGCCTCGCGGCTGCTGAGCGCACTCGAGCGCCAGGGCCTCGTTGAGCAGGACGGCGAGCGGGGCCGGCTGCGTCCCGGTCCGGCGATCCTTCGTGTGGCTGAGCGCAACCTGCTCGAGCGCAACGTCGTCGAGCTCGCTGCGGCCTCGCTGGACGCGCTGGGCGAGCGCAGCGGCGAGACGATCAACCTCGCCGTCCCGACACATCAGGGCGTCGAGCACATCGCCCAGGTCGAGAGCCGTCACTTTCTCGGCGCCGGCCAGTGGCTGGGACGCTCGGTCGACTACCACTGCACGGCGGTCGGCAAGGTCTTCATGGCCTTCGGCCGGGCCACGATCGCCGCTGCGCCGCTGCCCCAGCTGACACCGCAGACGGTCACCTCGCCGACACGGCTACGGAACGAACTCGAGGCGGTGCTCGCCGAGTCGTTCGCGACGGCCGTCGACGAGCTCGAAATCGGCCTCGCGGCGATCGCCGCTCCGGTGCACGGCGCCGGCGGTGAAGTGGTCGCCGCACTGTCCATCTCCGGCCCGACGACTCGCCTGACGGATGAACGGATCGCCGAGCTCAAGCCCGTCCTGATCGATGAGGCGGCGAATCTGAGCCGCCGCCTCGGCCACCCCCAGCAAGGAGCACATGCGGCATGACGCACGAGGAAATCCTGCAGCTGCTGTACGACGAGACCCTGGTCGGCAACGCCCCCGCCGTCAAGGACGGAGTGAACGACGGACTCGCTGACGGCATGGATCCCGAGCGGTTGCTGTACGACGCGCTGATCCCGTCCCTGGAGGAGGTGGGAGCCCGCTTCGAGCGCGGCGATTACTTCGTGCCCGAGATGCTGATCGCGGCGCGTGCCATGCAGGGCGCGCTGGACATCCTGCGTCCGCTGCTGGCCGAGACCGATACCCAGCAGGTGGGCACGTTTCTGATGGGCACGGTCAAGGGCGACGTGCACGACATCGGCAAGAACCTCTGCAACATCATGCTCGAGGGCGCCGGTTTCACCGTCATCGATCTGGGCGTCAACGTCCCGCCTGAGAAGTTCATCGAGCAGATCGGCGAGCACAACCCGGACATCGTCGGCTTCTCGGCGTTTCTGACGACGACGATGCCGATGTTCAAGGCGAACATCAACGCGCTCGAGAAGGCCGGCATCCGTGACGACGTGATCGTGATGGTCGGCGGCGCTCCAGTCACCCAGGAGTACGCGGACGCCGTCGGGGCCGACGGCTACTCGGCCGACGCCTCCTCGGCGGTCAAGAAGGCCAAGGAGCTGATCCAGCTCAAGCGCAACCGCGTCGCGGCATGAATGCCTCTGGCCTCGTGGCGCGGGTCGAGCACGCGGTCAAGAAGCCGATCTGGGGCTGTCAGATGTGCGGGCAGTGCGTCCTGCACGACACTGGGCTGACGTGTCCGATGACCTGTCCCAAGACGCTGCGCAACGGGCCGTGCGGAGGGGTCGGCGCCGACGGCCACTGCGAGGTCAAGCCTGAGATGCGCTGTGTGTGGCTCAACGCGTACGAACGCTCGGAGCGTCTGCCGCTGTGGCGCGGGCACATCGACAAGGTGCGGCCCCCGGTGGACAACCGTCTCAAGGGCACGTCGTCGTGGGTCAACTTCGTCACCGGCCGCGACCGGCAGGTACCCGAGGGCTGGGCGGCGGATGTCGAATCTGCAGCATAAGCTCGACGCCGGCGAGTTCGTCGTCACCGCGGAGCTGCCGGTGATCGACGGCGGTGGCCTTGTCGAAATACAGCGCCAGCTGGAGCCGATGCGGCCGTTCGTCGATGCGTTCAATGCCACCGACAATCCCTCCGCACACGCCCACTGCTCGCCGCTGGCGGTGGCCATCGGGCTGACGCAGGTCGGCGCCGAGCCGGTGATGCAGCTGGTCTGCCGCGATCGCAACCGCCTCGCGCTCGAATCCGACCTGGTCGGCGCCGCCATGTACGGGATTGAGAACATCTCCTGTCTGACCGGCGACGACGTGACCGCCGGCGACGAGCCCGAGACGCGCCGCGTGTTCGACCTCGACAGCGTGCAGCTGATCGCGCTGGCCCGGGTGCTCGAGAACGGCCACTACCTCAGCGGGCGCCCCCTCTCCCCCGCCCCGCACTATTGCGTCGGAGCCGTCGAGAATCCGGCCGCGCCGCCATACGAGTACCGCGTGCGCCGAGCGGCCAAGAAGGCCCTGGCCGGCGCCCGCTTCATGCAGCTGCAGCTGACCTTCCGGCCCGAGCAGCTCGCGCGCTTCATGCACGCCGCCCACGACACCGGGCTGAGCCAGCGGATCGCGCTGATCCCGTCGATCTGCATTCTGCGCTCGGTCGGCGGGATACGGTTCGTCGCCCGCAACGTTCCCGGGCTCGACGTCCCCCCGGAGATGGTCGCGCGCGTCGAGGGAGCGGCCGACGCCGAGGCCGAGTGCTTCGAGATCGCCTACGAGCTGGCGACGCATGCCCTCGCCCAGCCGGGCGTCGCCGGCCTTCACTTCATCTCGTTTCGCAAGGACGCGGGCATCGCCGCGTTGTGCACACGACTGGGAATCGCCCCTCGACAGGAAAGAGAGTCACATGGACACAGTGCTTCGGTCGCGCTCTAGGAGCGTGACGATCGGTGCCGGTCAGCCCTTCTGCGTGATCGGCGAGCGGATCAACCCCACCGGGCGCAAGGTGTTCGCCGAGGAGCTGCGCAACGGCGATCTCTCGACGGTAACGGTCGACGCACTGACCCAGGCCGCCGCGGGAGCCGACATGCTCGACGTCAACGCCGGGATCCCGCTCGTCGACGAGCCCGAGCTGCTCAAGGCGATGCTGCGCACCGTCCAGGAGGCGGTCGACCTGCCGATCTGCATCGACTCCTCGGTGATCGAGGCCCTCGAGGCCGGCCTATCGGTCTATGAGGGCCGCGCGCTCGTGAACTCAGTGACCGCCGAGGACGAGCGCCTGGAGGAGATCCTGCCGCTCGTGGCCAAGTACGGCGCCGCCGTGATCGGGCTGGCCAACGACGAGACCGGGATCCCCGAGACACCTCAGAAGCGCCTCGAGTGTGCGCGCAAGATCGTCAGCGTCGCCAACGACTTCGGCATCGCCACAGCGGACGTGCTCATCGACCCGCTGGCAATGACGGTCGGCGCGGCCACCGACGCGGTGACGACCACGCTGGCGACGATCTCGCTGATCCGCGATGAGCTCGGCGTCAATATGTCTCTGGGCGCGTCCAACGTCTCCTTCGGCCTCCCACAGCGGCACGTGCTCAACGCCGCATTCCTGCCGATGGCCGCCGCCGCGGGCCTGACGAGCGCGATCATGTCGACCGCCGAGGTGTGCGTGCAGTCGGTGCGCGCCACGGACATGCTGCTCGGCCACGACCCATGGGGCACCAGCTGGATCGCCGCCCACCGTGCTCGCCAGGCTGCCGAGAAGGAAGCCGCCACCGCGTGAGCGCCGCGAGCCCTCAGCCGCTGCCCCGCGAGTCACCGGAGCTCGAGATCGTGGCCCCCGAGGACGGCGCCACGCGGGTGCGCCTGCGCTTCCTGCCCGACGGCGGCGAAGTGCGCGTGCCCAGCGGCACGCCGATCTTCGACGCCGCCAGCTGGAACGGGATCGCCATCGATTCCACCTGCGGCGGCTATGGCACGTGCAAGAAGTGCAAGGTGCGGATCGTCTCCGGCGACGTGCCGGTCTCGAGCGTGGACCCCCGAGCGTTCAGCCCTCAGGAGTTACGCGACGGCTGGCGACTGGCCTGCCGGGCCGGCGCGCGCGATGACCTGGTGATCGAGGTGCCGCCCCTGCAGACTCGCCCCAAGGCCGCGATGGCCGGCGTGGGGCGCCACGTGATCCTGCGCCCGTCGGTGCAGAAGCGCCACCTCGTGCTCGAGGAGCCGACGATGGAGGACCAGCGGCCGGACCTGCAGCGCGTGCTCGACGGACTGGAGGACCTCGAGCCCTATGCCTCGCTCGAACTGCTGCGCACGCTCGGCGGCACGCTGCGCACGTCGCACTTCGACGTCACCGCGGTCGTCTGTGACCGCGAGCTGATCGCCCTGGAACCCGGCGACACGACCGACCGGCGCTTCGCGATCGCATTCGATCTGGGCACCACCACTGTCGTGGCGACCCTGCTGGACCTGGAGACCGGCCAGCCGGCGGCCGTGCGCTCGATGCTCAACCGCCAACAGCCCTTCGGCGCCGACGTGATTACCCGGATCTCCTCGACGATGATGGACGACACGGCGCAGGACGCCCTGCGCGATCGCGCGCACGAGACGATGGCCGAGCTCACCGCCGAGGTCCTGGTCGAAGCCGAGGTCGCCGCCGAGGAGGTCTACGAGATCACCGTGTGCGGCAACGTCACGATGATGCAGCTGGCGCTGGGGATCGATCCCGAGCCGCTGTCGATGGCGCCGTTCGTGGTCGCCACCCACCGGCTGCCGCCGACGACCGCCGCGGATTTCGGCGTGACTGTCCATCCGCGAGCGCCGGCGTTCGTATTCCCGTCGCTGGGCGCCTATGTCGGCGGTGACATCGTCGCCGGCATGCTGGCCAGCGGCCTCACGCGCGACCGGCGACTGCGACTGTTCATCGACGTCGGCACCAACTCGGAGATCGCGCTCGGCTCGGTCGACCGCGTGGTCGCCACCGCCGCCCCCGCGGGGCCGGCGTTCGAGGCTGCCCAGATCCGCTGCGGGATGCGCGCCGCCGACGGGGCGATCGAGGGCGTCCGGATCAACGATGACGGGCTCACACTGGAGGTCATCGGTGACTGCGAGCCGGTGGGGATGTGCGGCTCGGGCCTGGTCGACGCCGTCGCCGAGCTCGTGCACTGCGGCCTGATCGACCACTCGGGACGCTTCATGCCCGACGAGGACGCCGCCGAGAAGTTCCCCGGGCTCTGCGACCGCCTGACCAAGATCGGCGAGGAGCGGGTGTTCGTACTGCACTGGCGCCCCGCCTCACCGGGAGGTGGGCGGGATCCGCAGTCATCGGTGTTCCTCTCTCAGCGCGACGTGCGCGAGCTGCAATTCGCCAAGGCGTCGATCGCCACCGGCTGGGACATCCTGATGCGCCAGCTGGGCGTCGAGGCGTCAGACATCTCCCAGGTCCTCCTGGCCGGCTCGTTCGGGGCCTATCTGACGCCGCTGAGCGCCGTGCGGATCGGGCTCGTGCCGAGGCTGGCGCTGCCGCGCATCGTCTCGGCGGGCAACGTCGCCGGCGAGGGCGCCAAGATCGCCGCCCTCTCGCTGCGCGAGCGGGCCGAGGCGGAGTCGATTCTGCGCGAGGTGGAGTACGTGGAGCTGTCCGGGCGAGCGGACTTCAACGACCTGTTCATCGACCAGCTGGCGTTCCCGGGATGACTCAGACCGTCGTCGCCTGCGGGGCGCTCGCGCTCGACGTGCGGCGCATCGCGCTGCGCCGCGGGTGGGAGATCGATGTCGTCCCCGTGCCCGCGCTGCTGCATAACCATCCGGAGCGGATCCCGGCGGCGGTGGCCGAGGCCGGTGAGGGCCGCGAGGTGATCGCGGTCGCCTACGGAGACTGCGGCACCCAGGGAGCCCTCGACGGACTCCCGCGTCTTGGAGGCGACACGTGTTACGACGTCCTCGCGCGCGACGAGGTGCGGACCGCATTGGACGCCGAGCCGGGGACGTACTTTCTCACCGACTTCCTGGCGCGTACGTTCGAGCACACCGTCGTGCGCGAGCTCGGCCTCGATCGCTGGCCGGAGCTGCGCGATGAGTACTTTCGCCACTACACGCGCGTGGTCTGGCTCGCCCAGCGACCGACGCCGGCGACCCGGGCGTGCGCGGAGCGCGCCGCGGAGGTGCTGGGGCTGCCGCTGACCGAGGTGGTCGTCGGCAGCGCCGGGCTGGAGCGGGAGCTGGAGCGCCTGCTGGCACGCGAATGCGATAAAAGTCCCGGATAACGGGACTTTTATCGCCATCGAGCCCTCCGAGCGGTCCCCGCTCGTTTGACCCCCGCCGGGTGGGCGGCCTGGAGTCGCGCGCCTGGGTGGCCTACTACCGCCGCGACTGGCTGACACTGCTGCGGTCCGCCGTCGGCCTGGTCCGCCACACCTTCGCCCTGCCCTGGCCGGCGACCCTACGCGGCGCGTGGCTGGTGATGCGCGGCAACCAGCTGTGGGCCCCGGCCGAGAACGATCCGGCCGCCTGCCGAGCGGTGATGGAGCGCTTCTACGCGCTCGTGCTTTGCCACCACCCCGGCGAGCACTTCGACCCTCACGCCGCCGCCCAGCTGGAGGTGGAGTGGTGGCGCATCCATCGCGAGCATCAGCACCGTGGCGGCGTCGACCGCGCCAACGCGCTCGTCAGCGCGCTCGCCTCCCTGTATGCCTACGTCTACGGCGTCACCGAGGAGGCGGTTCACCGGGCCGCCCAACAACGCGCCCTGGCGATGGACATCTCCGACAGCTGGGTGCAGCGGGGCTGTGATCCCGCCAGCCCGCTGATCGGCGAGGAGCGCGCGGCGCTCGTGCGCTCCTACGCCGCGCTGCTGTCGGCCGTGCATCGCCCGTAGCTGATCCCGGGCGACGACATCGGTAGCCTGCAAGGCGTGACCGATCCCGTGACCAGCGTCCCGGGGGAGCTTCAGTACCTCGCGCCCGGTTCGACAATCCTGCGCAGGTTCACAGCGCCCGGCGAGAGTGTCAACACGGGCACCTATGAAACGCACACCGTCCCGATTCGCAACGCCCGGCCGATCCAGGACGACTTCCGTCTGGACACCCACGGCTTCGAGATCGTGCACCATCCCAGCGCGGTCTCTGATTTCACCGATCGGGACGAGGTGGACGCGGTGTACGTGCCGGAGGTCCTCGACTTCGTGCGCGAGCGCACCGGGGCCGACGCGGTCGCCTCGCGCGGCTGGGTGACTCGCCGCTCGGCCGCTCCCGCCGAGAACGCGGCGCAGCCACACGCCGCGCTCGTCCACATCGACTACGGCCCCGAGGGGGCGGCGATGACCGCCGAGCGCGTCTACGCCGAGCAGTTCCCCGACGGCCCCGGCTACCGCCGTGCCGTGGCGACGAGCGTGTGGCGCGTGTTCAGTGCACCGCCCCAGGACTGGCCGCTGGCGCTGTGCGACTTCCGCAGCGTCCGCAAGGATGAGGGTTTGCACAACCAGCTGTATTTCGTCGACCGGGTTCCCGAGGACCCGTTCGCCGACGTCGACGAGTCACAGATGGTCACCAGCGGATCGGAGTTTCACTTCAGTCCGGGACACGAGTGGTGGTACTTCCCGGACATGACCCGCGATGAGCTCCTGTTCTTCGTCTTTCACGACACCGACCACCGCCGGGCCTGGCGGGTGATCCACACCGCGTTTCGCGATCCGAACGTGCAAACGACCGTCCCGCGCCACAGCATCGAGTTCCGGACGTTCGCGTTCTTCGCCTGAACGGCCGCGGGTGGCGCGTCAGTCCGCGGCGCCGGCCTCGACGAGCAGCGTGGCGACGTCGGCGACACGCAGATCGGCGCCCGCTCCCTGAACGCCGTCGTCGAGCATCACCGTACAGAACGGGCAGGCTACGGCCAGCGTGCCCGCGCCGGTGCCGGCCGCCTCGCGCACGCGATTGTCGTTGATCTGAGTGCCGCGCTCCTCCATCCACATGTGCGCGCCGCCCGCGCCACAGCAGAACGTCTGCTTGCCGCTGCGCTCCATCTCGACCGTCTGGCCGACGGCCGACACGAGCTCGCGCGGTGGGGCCAGCACGTCGTTGTGGCGAGCCAGGTAGCAGGAGTCGTGGTAGGTGACCTTGAGGTTTTCGTCGCGCCGGGGGGTCAGCCGCCCCTCACTCACCAGCCGAGCGAGCACCTCGGTGTGGTGGATGACCTCGTAGTGGCCGCCGAAGTCCGGATACTCGTTGCCCAGCGTGTTGAAGCAGTGCGGGCAGTTGGCGATGATCTTCGTCACCCCGGCCTCGTTGAGCGTCGCCACGTTCTGCTCGGCGAACCCCTGGAAGACGTACTCGTTGCCGATCCGCCTCGCAGGGTCACCGGTGCACGCCTCTCGCGCGCCGAGGATGGCGAAGTCCACCCCGGCTCTCTGCAGCAGCCTGGCGGTGTTCTCAGCCGTGGCGCGGGCCCGCTCGTCGAACGAGCTCGCGCAGCCCACCCAGTACAGGTATTCGGGCGCGGCCTCGCCGGGCTCGAGGATCCGGATGCCCAGGCCGGCGGCCCAGTCGGCGCGCTCGGACTGCGCCTTGCCCCACGGGTTGGACGCCCGCTCGATATCGCGCAGCATCGGCTCGGCCTCGGCGGGAAAGCTCGAGTCCACCATCACGAGGTGACGGCGCAGGTCGACGATGTGGTCGACGTGCTCGATCGACACCGGGCAGGCCTGCACGCACGCCCCGCAGGTCACGCAGTCCCACACCGATTCCTCGGGGACGGCAGTCGGCACCAGGGAAGTCAAATCGATCGGCTTCTCCCCGTCACGTGATTTCACGAGGGCGGCGCCGTCGGCGAACACCTGGTCGCGCAGGCCCATGATCACCAACTTGGGCGAGAGCGCCTTGCCGGTGGCGAACGCCGGGCAGACGTCCTGGCAGCGGCCGCACTCGGTGCAGGAGAAGGTGTCGAGCATCTCCTTCCACGTCAGGTCGGCGCTGGTGCCGGCCCCGAATCGGATGTCCTCCTCGGGGATGTTCGGGTCGTCGAAACGCAGCGTCTCGAGCTGGCCGCCCGGGCCGGTGCGCCCGTACCACACGTTGAACGCGGCGGAGGCGATGTGCAGGTGCTTGGAGCGCGGGAGATAGGCGAGGAAGGCGAGGATCGTCGTGACGTGCACCCACACGAACACGCGCTCGAGCACGCGGGTGGTCCCGTCGTGAGCGAACAGGTGCGAGAGCAGGTGCGACACCGGGGCCGACGACGCCGGCCACTCGTTGAGACCGAGGGCGATCCGGGTCGCATGCCACAGCAGGAGGGAGATCGCGATGGTGGCGATCAGAGCGAGGATCAGATCGGCCTCGCCGAGGTGTGAACCCTCGAAGCGCCGGGGCCGTTGCACCTTGCGGATCCACAGCGCGCTGACGACGCCGACGAGCACGAGCACGGCGAACAGATCGACGAGAAACGCGTACCACCCCTGGTCTCCCAGCCATGGGAGGGTGGCGTGCTTGGAGACGACCCCGATCATCGCGATGACGATCGTCGGTCCCAGGACGAGGAAGCCCCAGAAGATGAAGGCGTGGATCAGCCCGGGGACGATCCGCTGCAGCAGCTTGCGTTGCCCGAGCACGATCGTGGCCTCGTTGCGCACGCGACGCTCCCGGTCGCCGGCGCGCGTGGTGGGAGCAGCCGAGCGCACGAGGTCCACGAGGAACCGCACCCGCACGGCAAAGAGATACGAGCTCACCGCCAGCAGCGCGGCGAGCACGACGGCGGCGACGGCGGCGCCTATGTCCCCTTCACCTTCCTGATCTCGGCCGAGATCGCCGGGACCACCTCGTGCAGGTCGCCGATGACCGCGTAGTCTGCGCCCGCGAAAATCGATGCCTCGCCGTCGGGGTTGATCGCCAACAGGCGCTTGGCGCCCTTGACCCCGGCCATGTGCTGAGTGGCCCCGCTGATCCCACAGGCGATGTAGATCTCCGGCGAGACCTTGCTGCCGGTCTGGCCGACCTGGTCGGAGTGGGGGCGCCAGCCGGCGCTCGTCACAGCGCGCGAGCAGCCCACCGCGCCGCCGAGCAGTTCGGCGAGCTCCTCGATGATCGAGAACCCCTCGGCCGAGCCCACTCCGCGGCCGCCGGAGACGACGACGTCGGCATCGGTCAATGAAACGCCCGACGTCGACGCGGGGACCTGCTCGACCACCCGCACGGCCTGGTCGAGCTCAGACAGCGCGCTCGTGACCGGCACCGTCTCGACGTCGGAGATCGGCTCGGCGGCGATCGCGTGGGCCGCACTGGTGTACAGCAGTGGGGATCCGAGCAGCCGTGCCTCCTCGAGCAGCGAGCCGCCCCAGCGCACCCGGGTCACCGTGGCCGGATCGCCGCCGGCGACCGACACGCAGTTGGCCGCCATCGGCTGGTCGAGCTTGGCGGCCACGTGGGCGAGGATCTCGTTGCCGCGCTCGGAACCCGGAGCGGTGATGGCGGTGGCACCGCGCGACTGGGCGATCTCGACGAGCGTCTGCGCCCACGCGGCAGGGGCGTAGCCGCCGCTCGGATCGATCGCCACCGCGGCGACGTCGCCGCCGAGGCCCTTGGCCATCACGACCGCCTGCTGGGAGAGCTCGTCGGAGGCGTCCTCGACGAAGACCAGCGTGCGCATCTACATCACTCCGATCGACTGCAGGATCTCCACGACCGCCGGCGCTGCCTCCGCACCGTGCCCCAGCACCTCGGCCTGCTTGTTCGACGTCTCGGGCAGCACGAGGCGCACCATCGCCAGCCGCGCCTGCGGCTTGGCCGGCTGCGAGGCCTCGATCGGCTTGCGCTTGGCGCGCATCCGTCCGGGCACCGATGGATACCGGGGCAGGTTGATGCCCTCCTTGACCGACACCACGGCCGGCGTCGGCACGGTGTAGACGTCGCGCCCTGCGGAGGTCTCCTGCTCACACCGCAGGCTGGAGCCCTCGAGGCTGATCGCCTTGATGCCGTTGACGACCGGAAGGCCCAGCGCCTGGGCGACCCGGACCTGGACCTGGAAGTTGCCGGAGTCGGCCGACTCGTTGCCGAACAGGATCAGGTCGTAGGGCTCGGGCTGCGCGCGAACGGCGGCCACGATCGCCGCCCCGGTTGCCTGCGGGTCCCACTCCGAGCCGTCGGTGACGAGGTGGATGCCCTGGTCGACGCCGATCGCCATCAGGTCGCGCAGCTGCTCTTCGGCCTCGGGCGGGCCGATGGTCAGCGCAGTGCTCGTGCCGCCGTGCTGTTCGACAAGCCGCACCGCCTCCTCGGCACCGCACTCCTCGTGCGGGCTGACGGTGAAACCGAGATGGCGCGTCTGGATCGCCTGCGCGTCCTCGGTGAGCACGATCTTGCCGCCGGTGAGCGGCACGCGCTTGACGCAGACGAGGATGTTCATGACCGCACGCGCGCGTTGTCGGGGTCGAATACCGGGGTCGAGTCGATCGTGGCCACGGTCAACGGATACCGCTCGCCCATGTACTGGACCGTGAGCTGGTTGCCGACCGTGGCCTGCTCGGGCGGCAGGTAACCCATCAGGATGTACTTGCCGATCGACGGGCCCGAGCCGGCGCTGGTCACGTAGGAGCGCCGGCCCTTGGCGTCCGTGATGGGCTCACCGTCGCCGGTGAGGATCGGCTCGCCGCCCATCATGTAGCGCTTGACGCCCGAGCTCGAGGTGTGGTCATCCACGGTCAGGGTGCACATGCTCGCCGCCGGCGTCTCCGAGCGCTGGCGGACGTGGGCCTCCTTGCCGACGAAGTCCTGGTCCTTGACCTTGCCCCAGGCCATGCCGGCCTCGACGACGTCGTACTCGCCCTCCAGCTCGGCGCCATAGGCCCGGTAGCACTTCTCCAGGCGGCCGGTCGAGCCGTAGACGCCCGCGCCGACGGGGACCGCGCCGTGTGGCAGACCGGCCTCGGCGATCGTGTCCCACAGCTTGGCGCCCTGCTCGATTGGGACGTACAGCTCCCACCCGAGATCGCCGACGTAGGAGATCCGGCTGGCGATGACCTCGAGCGAGCCGACCTCGATCGCCTTCCAGCGCCCGAAGGCCAGGGCGTCGTTGGAGACGTCGTCGGCGGTGACGCTGGACAGGATGTCGCGCGCCCGCGGGCCCCAGAGCCCGAGCGTCGTGAGCGAGTTGGTGCGGTCGTGGATCTGCGCGGTGCCGTCGGCCGGGAGGTGGTCGGAGAACCACTTCAGATCCGACATCCCCCACGCGCCGCCGGTCACCACGCGGAACACGTCGTCGGCCATCCGCATGATCGTCAGGTCGGCCTTGAAGCCCCCGCTCGGGATGAGGACGGGCGTGTAGACGACACGTCCGGTCGGGACGTCCATCTGGCGCACGGCCACGCGCTGGACGACGTCGAGCGCACGGGGACCGGTGACGTCGAAGATGCAGAACGCGGTCAAGTCGGTATACCCGGCGCGGTCACGCAGAGCCAGGTGCTCGGCGTTGATGATCGGCGACCACCAGCGCGACTCCCACTCGGCCTCGCGATGTGTGACCCGATCGCCGAACTCCTCCAGCAGCGATGCGTTGGACTCGTACCACTGGGGACGCTCCCACCCCGCCGCCTCGTAGAAGATCGCGCCCAGCTCCTGCTCGCGCTCGTAATAGGGCGACAGCTTGACGCGGCGATCGGACTCCCACTGCTCGGCGGGATGGACGATCCCGTACATCTTGTTGAAGCCCTCCGAGGCCCGGGCCCGGATGTGGGCCTTGGTCTTCTGGTGGGGATAGGCGCGGGCGATGTTGGAGTCATAGATATCGATTTCAGACTCGCCGTAGACCATCAGCTCGGCGACCGTCTTGCCCGAGCCCGGGCCTTCCTTGATCCAGATCGCGGCTGCCGACCACAGACCCTTGACCTCAGGCGTCTCGCCGATCAGCGGCAGCCCGTCGAGGGTCACCGACAGCAGGCCGTTGATCGCATAGCGAACGCCCACCGACTCATCGCCGACGATCTCGGGCATCAGCTCGAGCGCCTGCTCCATCTGCAGCTCGAAGTCGGCCTGGGTGAACGGCAGCTCGGTCGGGGACAGCGCCGACTCCTCGATCGACGGGATGTCGTCGGAGTCCATGAGGATCGGCCGGTGCGCGTAGGAGCCGATCTCCAGCCCGCCGCCGTCCTGGCGCTCGTACATGTTGGTGTCCATGTCGCGGACGATGGGGTAATCCACGAGCGTCTTGGCGTCCTGGAAGCGGGGCACCGGGCCGATGTCGATCATCTGGTGCACGGCGGGCGTCAGCGGGATGTTGGCCCCGGCCATGCGGGCGATGCGCGGGCTCCAGCAGCCACAGGCGATGACCACCCGGTCGGCCTCGATGTCGCCCTTGGTCGTCTTGACGCCGCGGATGCGGCCGTGCGTGACAACGAGGTCGAGCACCTCGGTGTTGGCGGCGATCGTCATGCCGGCCTGCGCCGCACGCTCGCGCATGAGCGTCGCGGCGCGCAGCGAGTCGACCACGCCGGCCCCCGGGGTGGAGAAGCCGCCGATCAGCAGTTCCTCGTTGATGAAGGGAACGAGCTCCTTGATCTGCTGCGGCGAGATCAGCGACACGGGCGCGATGCCCCACGTCTTGGCGGAGACCATCCGCCGGTTAAGCTCCTGCATGCGCTCCTCGCTGCGCGCGACCTCGATACCGCCGCACTCCAGGTACACGTCGAGGTCCTTGTACTGGCGCATGCTCTCCTTGGTGAGAGCGGTCATCTCCTTGGAGTGATCGACCGGGAAGATGAAGTTGGACGCGTGCCCCGTGGAGCCGCCGGGGTTCGGCAACGGGCCCTTGTCGAGAAGCGTGATCTCGGTCTCGCCGAGCTGAGTGAGGTGATAGGCGACGCTGTTGCCGACGATGCCTGCGCCGATGATGACGATGCGCTGGCGGGCGGGCAGCGACGCGGAGTCGTTCGTAGCCACAGCCCTGATATATCAGATGCAGGTCAGGCCCGTCAACGCGGCCGCTGTGTTAGCGCTCGGTAGACTTGCGCCGCGGCCGGCAGGACAAAACGACCACTCCAAATCGACGGGGGAAGCTATATGGGTTCACGCGTACGTCGCCGCACGGCATGTCTGGCCGTGGGCGCCACCGCCCTGCTCGCGCCCGGAGCGCTGGCCGCGCAGTCCTCGGCGGCCGAGCTCCAGCTCAACGCGGGCTGTTATGTCAACTTCGGCCGCCATGTGGCGACGGTCTTGGTCGCCGGCCGCGGGTTCAATCCGTCCAGCGACGTGATCATCGGCGGCGGCGTGTTCGCCGACAACGTCAAGACCGACACGCTGGGCAACTTCCTGGCCAAGGTCAAGGCGCCCAACGCGACGATCAACCCGGGGGCGCGCAAGTTCAAGGTCACCGCCTCCACGGAGAACTTCGACACCAATCAGAAGATCACCGCGCAGGTCTTCGGCCACTACACGGTCGGCGGCGTCGCGTTGAGCGCGAGCACGGCGGGCTTCGGCAAGCGCCTCACCTACACGTTCGGCGGGTTCCGCCCCGGCAAGCACATCTACGGCCACTACTTCGTCAACGGCCGCTCGACGGGTCGCAAGGACTTCGGCAAGGCCAAGGCGCCGTGCGGGACGCGCAAGACCAAGGCCACCGGG
>DATAUL010000221.1:0-4758 GCA_036268255.1 Solirubrobacteraceae bacterium
CCGGAGAGTTGCCCGCCGTGTGGGTGCCGTCCTTGGAGAAGATCGGCGGCAGCTTGGCCAACGACTCCAGGCTGGCCTCGCGCCGCGGTGCCTCGTCGACCTCGACGACGGTGTCTTCCTTCTTGCCCTTGACCGTCACGGGGACGATCTCCTCGGGCAGGCGCCCCTCGTCGGTGGCCGCGATCGCCCGCTGATGCGAGCGCAGCGACCATCGATCCATGTCCGCCCGGGTCATCTCCAACTCGGCGGCGACTTCGGAGGCCTCCTGGGCCATGTGCTTGCCGCTGAACGGGTTGGTCAGGCCGTCGCTGATCATTGCGTCAATCGCCTTGCCGTCGCCCATGCGGTAGCCGAAGCGCGCCTGCTTGAGCAGGTAGGGAGCGTTCGACATCGACTCCATGCCGCCGGCCACTGCGACGTCGAGATCGCCGGCCCGGATCGCTGAGTCGAGGATCCCGGCGGAACGGATGCCCGAGGCGCAGACCTTGTTGATCGTCTCGGAGGGCACGTGCTTGGGGATGCCCCCTTTGATCTGCGCCTGACGGGACGGGATCTGGCCCTGGCCGGCCTGGAGCACCTGGCCCATCACGACGTGCTGAACTTCGCTGCCCACGACCCTGGCGCGCTCCAGAGCCTCCTTGATCGCGGTCCCGCCGAGCTCGGTGGCATCCAGCGAAGCCAGGCCGCCTCCGAGCTTGCCGACGGGGGTCCGAGCTGCAGAAAGGATCACTGTCTTGGGCATCGCGAGTCGGTCTCCGGTCGTCGCAGGTGGGAGCGAATGATGCTACGCGGTCACCTGTAACGTGCCCGCTGTGTACGTCGCCGTAACGTCCGAGAGCGTATTCGCCACCGACGCCGACACGGTCGCCGTCGGCGTCTTCGAGGCTGAGACGGTCGACCTCGCCCCCGCACAGGGTCTGCTCGATCGCGGCGAGGCCAAGCCGGAGTTCAAACACCTGGCCGTCACCCACAGCGACGGGCGCCGGGTGATCGTCGCCGGGCTGGGCGCGCGCGACCAGTTCGATCCAGAGCGAGCGCGGATCGCCGGCGCGGTCGTCGGACGGCGTGCGCAGGAGCTGGGAGCGCGCCACGTGTGCTGGGAATTGCCACGCGGCGGGGACGCCGATTGCGCCGCGGGCCTCGTGGAGGGCACCGTGCTCGGCGGCTATCGCTTCACCCGCTACCGGCGCGCGCCGGAGGACCGTCCTCTGGAGCAGCTGACGATCAGCGCCCCGGCCGACCCCGATGTGACGGCCGCCGCGCACCGGGCGTCAACACTGGCCGCTGCCCAGAACCGGGCCCGCGACCTGGGCAACAGGGCCCCCAACGACCTCACCCCCACGGCTCTGGCCGACTACGCCGTGGCCCTGGGCGAGCGCCACGACGCGGTGACGGTCACGGTGCTCGACGAGGACGAGCTGCGCGAGCGCGGCATGGGCGCGTTTGCCGCGGTCGCGCAGGGCTCGGCGGAGCCCGCGAAGCTGATCACACTCGAGTACGCCGGCGGCGCCGTCGCCGGCGATGCGCCGCGGATCGCGCTCGTCGGCAAGGCGGTCACCTTCGACAGCGGCGGGCTGTCCCTCAAGCCGCCCAACTCGATGATCGAGATGAAGTTCGACATGATGGGCGGCGCGGCGGTGATCGAGGCGATCGCGGCGCTGGCCGAGCTTCAGGTGCCGGTGCGCGTTCTCGGGGTCGTGGGCGCGACCGAGAACCTCGTCAGCGACCGCTCGGTCAAGCCGGGCGACGTCGTCACCGCGCTCGACGGGACAACGATCGAGGTCAACAACACCGACGCCGAGGGCCGGCTCGTGCTGGCGGACTGCATCACCCACGCCCGCAGCCTCGGCTGCGGTGCGATCGTCGACATCGCCACGCTGACCGGCGGTGTCGTGATCGCCCTGGGCGCCACGTATGCCGGGCTGATGGCGTCAGACGACGTGCTGGCGGCCCAACTGATTGCCGCCGGCGAGCGCACCGGCGAGCTGCTGTGGCGCTTGCCCCTTCACCCCGCCTATGCCGAGATGGTCAAGGGCCGGTATGCCCAGCTGACCAACCGCTCGCAGCGCCGCGAGGCCTCGGCGATCACCGGCGCGGAGTTCCTGCACCACTTCGCCGGCGTTGAGCCGTGGGCGCACCTGGACATCGCGGCCGTCGGCGATGACGGCCGCGCGCCATATCTGGACAAGGGCGGGACCGGCTTCGGGGTGCGGCTGCTGGCCGAGCTGGCGGCCGGCCGTGCGTAGGTGGGCGGTGGCCGGCGCGCTGGCCCTCGCCGGGCTGGTCGCGACGCCGGCGGCCGGCGGTGCCGGGCTGCTGGCGTCGGCCCGCCTCCAGGGCGTGTTCGCGATGGCCGGGCGGATCACCGATGCCGTCAATGCGGGCGGTGAGCACCCGGGCGAGGCCGTGCGGCGCACATGGACGTTCACCTCCACCTGTCCCTCCGGTGCCTGCCCCGCGGTGGCGCTCACCCGGACGCGCAGCCGCACCCACCCGGCCCGCGTCGATCAGCTCGTCCTTCACCGCCGCTCCCCGGGCTTCTATTCCGGCACGGCGACGTTCCTCGCCCCCGTGCGCTGCGCCGGCCGGCGGTATGCCAAGGGCGAGGCCGTCCCGTTCTCCATCACGGTTCGCGTCACCGCCGCCCGGAGCGTCGGCGGCCAGGTGCTCGCCAGCAGGGTGCGCGCCTTCTATCGCAACCCCCAGCGGATCGGACTGACCAGATGCGTCAGCGCGCCCGCTCACGACGCCGCCCGCTACACGGGCAAGCTCGTCGTGGCGCCGGGCGGCACGACGCGCAGCGAGCCCAGCACCCGATCGAGCACGGCTAGCTGACGGCGCCGGACGAGGCGGTCGCCCCCGGCGGAGATCACGACGTACAGGCACATCGGCCGGCCGGCAGCGGTGAAGAATTCCTGCGTGCCCTCCTGGCCGGGGCGGATGTGGGCCAGGTTGCGCGGCGAGAACGCGGTCGGATCCAGGGGAAGCCGGATCCGCTTGGGCGCGTACAGGCCCCGGCCCGGTTGCAGGCCGGCCCCCGGGAGATATTCGACGAGCGCGACGAACGCCGACCTGGGCGGCATCTGCGCGGTGCTGCCATCACCGAACTCCCCGTCGCCGAGCGCCAGGCGGAAGTCACCGGCGTGCAGGGTGGCGTTGCCGCCGGAACGAGCGAAGATGCGCCCGCTCCACCGCGGGGGCAGCGCGACCCCGATGCCATGCGCCGAGAGCCTCACGACAGGCCGACCACGAGCCCGAGCATGCCGGCCACCGCCAGGACGGCCGCTCCCGCGCGCGCCGTCGACGCGTCGGCGCTCCGCAGCCGCGCGTGCAGGGCCATCAGGTGCTGGGGCGTGCGCACGCCCGCCGCCAGCAGCGGCGTGAGACCCCGCAGCGCTCCGTAGAGGCCCATGATCGCCGCCCCGGTAACCGGATCACCGCTCGCCGCGGCGCACACCAGCACGACGTAGGTGGCGGCGCTCGTGACGACGGTGACGATCCCCAGGCCCAGCTGGGAGCCGAAGCCGAGGCCGTAGACCCAGCCGCGGTAGCGGTCAAGCCAGCGCTCGTCGACCTGGCGGCGCGGACCGGGCACCGTCGTCGCGCTCACGTCCAGTGCGAACGCCGCGACCAAGGCGAGCGCGACGACGACCGTCCGGGCATGGCCGCTGGATCCACCGCGCAGCAACATGCCGAGGGCGCCGAGGAGGGCCCCCGCGACTGCCCCGGCGGCGGCGGCGCCCAGCGCGAACGCCGTGACCGTGACGGTCCAATGACTCCCGCGGCCCCGCTCGCCGAGCGGGGTGATGCTCGCCAGCATCGACTCGCCTCAGGGCGACCAGGCCGCGCGCACGGCGGCGACGACGGCCGCGGCGAACCCCAGCCACGGAATCATTCGTGCGAGGTGCGCCCGGGGTTAAGGCTGGGATGGTCGGGACCGATGCCGGACGCGGCGAGCGTGCGCTCGACGGTGAGCGCGCGGGCGGTGCCATCGGAGCCGGCGCCCGCGCCGGCGCCGGCGCCCGCGCCGCGCTCGTCGGCGATCGCATCGGCGACGAGCGAGCTGAGCGCCGGCCAGGTGGTGGCCACCCCCTCGCCGCGGATCACGCCGTCGACGAGGACGAAGTACGGCGAGCCGGCCACGGCGTAGTCCGCCCACGCCCGCGATGACATGACGACCGCCACGCCCGGTGGCGCCAGCTCCCGGAGCCGTCCGACCCGCTCCCGGTCGGCGCCGCGGGTGACGACGACCGGCTGTATCCCGGCGGGTAGCCGCGCCTCGCGCAGGCCGGCCCAGAACGCCGTGCACGTGGAGCAGCCGCTCGAGAGGAAGGCGAGCAGCGTCGGGCCGCCGGGAGCGGCCAGGTCGAGTGCGATCGCATCGTCGTCCGGCGTCGTCCCGGCGATCGGCGCGGCCGGGGCGCCGGCAGGCCGTTCCGGAGCACGCGGGGCGCCCAGCCCGGGCGCGCCGGGCGCGGACGTCGCCCGCCCGGCCGATTCCGCGGGGCCGAGCCGGCGCAGGATCTCGGCGTGGCTGCGCAGCAGCCCGGCGACCAGCACGACGAGGATCACCAGCAGGACGGTCTCCACGGACACGATCGCGGTCACTAGGCCCCGCCCCCGCCGTGCACCGGGATCGCCAGGCCCTTCAGGCAGCCGGCATCGTGGCTGCAGGTGTTGTCGTCGATCATCTCGGTGCTGTTGCAGTTGAGGCCCGGGACCGCGCCGGGGTGCTGGCAGATGACCAGCCGGCAGACG
>DATAUL010000222.1:0-2614 GCA_036268255.1 Solirubrobacteraceae bacterium
CCATGCCGAGTGGAGCGCTCGACCTCAGAGCCGAGGCGTTCGTGAAACGCCCGGTAGTTGGCCAGTCCGGTGATCGGGTCCGTCGCGGCCTGGCGGGACAGCGTCTCCAGCGCCTCCGCACTGGAGATCGCCACCGCGACGAGTTCGGCGAAACTGGACAGGCGCTCCTGGGCGCCGGCGGGAATCGCCCTCCCGGCGGCCAGTTCAACGCCCACCGCTCCCCACAACCTGCCCTCAGCGATGATCGGCGCAGCGAACCCTCCGCCCAGCGCGTACTCCTTAAGGAATGAATCGGCGGACTGGCCGCCGTACTCGGCAACCTGCACGGAACGTCCCGCCCGGAACACCCGGGCGGTGGCGGTGTTCCCACTCAGATCGATCGTCAGGCCCGTGAAGCGCGTCGTCTTTGCGCTCCAACCTCCAACGTAGTCACCGACCCCGGTCGCCGCGTCGAAGCGAACGACGCTGCCGAGCGTTGCCTCGAACAGCTGCCCAAGCTGTTCGGCGACCGCGGCGAACAGAGCATTCGGTGGCGCGCCGGCCGCGACGAGGGTGGCGATCTTGCGCAGCGCGCTCTGCTCGGCGAGCAGGTTGGTCGCCTCGTCGCGCTGACGCTTGACGATCTCCTGCAGGCGCCTACGCTCCTCGATCAGCCGCATCGCTCCCTGGCGCTCCGTGACCACGCCATCGACATCGCGGACCGCCCGGGTCGCCGTTTCGAACCACAGCCACCGCCCGTCGCGGTGGCGCAGGCGAAACTCCTGCAGGATCGCGTCGCTTGCCTCGTCGATGCGTGCTCGGCGTGCGCGTTGGGCATATCGATCCAGCGGATGCAAGAACTCGCTGATGTTGCGCCCGACGAGCTCGTCGGGCTCGTAACCGAGCATCGCGCGCGACGCGGGCGACACGTAGATGATGATCCCATCAACCGCGACCCGGGAGATGAGATCGGTGGAGTTGTCGGCCAAGAGCCGGTGGCGCTGGTTGCTCGACCGCAGCTTCCCGACAAGCGCGAGCACCGCGATTCCCAGCCCCGCCGCGACGACGATCCACAGCGCACCGGTGCGCCACCCGCTCGACGGGTAATGGGCGCCGCCGATGAACACCAGCGGCGCGAACAGCAACACCGCCGAGCCGGCCAGCGCCGCCCTCAACTCGGCCGGGCGGCTGCGCACGGCAGCCCAGAACACGGGTAGCAGCAGCAGCGAGGTATAGCCGGCGATCTGTCCCACGCCGTCGCGGAGGAGGGCCACGGAAACGAGAAAGACCACCATCCCCAGGATGCCGGCCCAGTGCCGGTGGTCCCAACGGCGGGCCCGGACCAGCTGGATGCCGATCGCCACCTGCAGCGCGAACGCCACGGCGACCTCCAGTACATCGACCCGGGACTCCAGCCCGAGCAGTCCCCAGGTTGCCACGAAGCTCGCCCCGTACGTGGCGAACGGGCCATAACGTCGAGAGAAGGAGATGGATGGCCGCAGCATCGAGCGCCCAGTAGCCGAAGCGACGGGGATCACTGTGTTATCGGCGCGCCTCGCGGCGAGCTTGACCGGCGGGCAGAAGGATCGAACTCGGTCGCCGCCGATGACGCATAGCGGCGGCCGTCCGGCGGCGAGGCGACCCCGGGATCGGGGGCCGAGGCTAAGCTACGGCCAGCTTTCGAACGCCGACCAGGAGAGGGATCTGTGAAGAGCAAAGCTGCCGTACTGACCGGGGTCAATCAGCCCTGGGAGATCCTGGACGTCGACGTCCGCGATCCGAGCGACAACGAGATCCTGATCCGCTACGTCGCGGCAGGACTGTGCCATTCCGACATGCACCTGATGACCGGTGATCTGCCGGCCGAGCTGCCGTACATCGGCGGCCACGAGGGAGCGGGAATCGTCGAGGCGGTCGGCCCCGGCGTCTCTCGCGTGAAGGTCGGCGACCACGTCGTGTGCGCCTTCATTCCATCGTGCGGGCACTGTCGCTGGTGCGCCTCGGGCCAGCAGAGCATCTGCGACCTCGGCGCGACGATCCTCGAGGGGTGCCTGCCCGACGGGAGCTTCCCGTTCAGCCTTGAGGGCAAGAGCCTGGGGGCGATGTGCATGCTGGGCACGTTCTCCCAGTACGCCACGATCTCGGAGACCTCGGCCGTCAAGATCGACGACGACCTGCCGCTCGACGTCGCCGTGCTCTGCGGCTGTGGCGTTCCGACCGGCTACGGCTCGGCGGTCAACACCGGCAATACGCAGATCGGGGACACCATCATCATCTTCGGCATCGGCGGGATCGGCTCCAACGCGGTGCAGGGCGCCGCGTTGGCCGGGGCGACGAACGTGATCGCCGTCGACCCGCAGGCGTTCAAGCGCGAGTTCGCCCAGGAGATGGGCGCCACCCACTCCGTCGCGGACGGCGGCGAGGCGATCGAGCTGGCGAAGGAACTGACCGGAGGGGTCGGCGCCGACGCCGCGATCGTCACCGTCGACGTCGTCGACGAGGGCGTCGTCCAGCAGGCCGCTCAGGCGATCCGCAAGGGCGGTACGGTCGTGCTCACCGGCCTCTCGCATCCGGAGACGCTCACCGTCCACTGGTCGGGAGCCGACATGACCCTGTACCGCAAGCGGATCGTGGG
>DATAUL010000223.1:0-15935 GCA_036268255.1 Solirubrobacteraceae bacterium
GGGATCCACACCGAGCGGGTGGGTCGCCTGTGGCGCCCGCTCGAGTTCGTGCTCAACACCCCGTCGCACCACCGCGTGCACCACGGTTCCAACGAGATGTACCTGGACCGCAACTACGCCGGGATCCTGATCATCTGGGACCGGCTGTTTGGCACCTTCCAGGGTGAGGACGAGCCGGTCCGCTACGGCCTGACGAAAAATCTGTCCACCCACCATCCCATTCGAGTGGCGTTCCACGAGTACGCGGCGATCGGGCACGACCTGCGCCACGCGCGCGGCTGGCGCGAGCGCATCGGCTATCTGTTCCGCGGTCCCGGCTGGGCGCCCCCACCCGGCAAGCCCGACAGCAGCCAGCGCACGGCGGCGACCAGCACGTCCTGATCCTGGGGCGGATGGGTGAGCCGGTCGAGCAGGAGTCCGTCGAGCATCACCGCCATCGCTCCGCCGTCGCGCGCCGGATCCTCCGAGCCCATGCCGGCAAGGGCGCTCAGCGACGGGTTCTCGGCGGCCTTCCAGGTCGAGGCCGGAATCATCGCTGCCGCGGGTATTCTGGCCGTCGTCCTCCTGCGTCGGGCAAGGGCCGCCGAGCGCGCCCATCGCCTCGACCAGGTCGTCATAACCAGCCGCTAGCATCGCCCAAGGTGAGCGCCCTTTCCGACCTCCCGCTGATCGCTTCCGGCAAGGTCCGGGAGATCTATGACCTCGGCGACGAGCTGCTGATCGTCGCCTCGGATCGGATCTCGACCTACGACGTCGTCCATCCCACGCCGATCCCTCAGAAGGGAGCGGTCCTGACGGGCCTGTCGACCTTCTGGTTCGATCGCACCCGGGACATCGTGGCCAACCACGTCCTCTCGGTGACCGACGGCGTGCCTCGGGAGGCGCGCGGGCGCGGGATGGTCGTGCGCAAGCTGACGATGCTGCCCGTCGAGTGCGTCGTGCGCGGCTACATCACCGGTTCGGGCTGGAAGGACTATCAGGCGACCGGCGCTGTCTCGGGGATCGAGCTGCCGTCCGGCCTGCGCGAGTCCGATCGCCTGCCCGAGCCGCTGTTCACCCCGAGCACGAAGGCCGAGGTCGGTCATGACGAGGCGATCGACTTCGCGGGAGCCGTCGAGCTGATCGGCGACCGCGAGCTGGCCCAGCGCGTCCGCGACGTCTCGCTGGCGCTGTACGAGCACGCCGCCGACCACGCGCGCGCCAACGGGATCATCCTCGCTGACACCAAGTTCGAGCTCGGCCTCGACGCCGACGGCGTGCTGACGATCGGCGATGAGATCTGCACGCCTGACTCCTCGCGCTTCTGGCCGGCCGACAGCTACGAGCCCGGCCGCGGCCAGCCCAGCTTCGACAAGCAGTTCGTGCGCGACTGGGCGTCCGGCACGGGCTGGGATCGAAACCCGCCCGCGCCGCCGATCCCCGACGACGTGGTTACCCGCACGCGCGAGAAGTACGTCGAGGCCTACGAGCGAATCACCGGTGAGTCGTTCGACGCCTGGCTCGCCCGCACGGGCGCCGCGTAGCCCGGTGCGCGCTCGGGTTCTGGTCACGCCGAAGGCCGGGATCCTCGATCCCCAGGGCCAGGCGGTGGAGCGCGCGCTGCCGGCGCTCGGCTTCACCGGCGTGCGCAACGTGCATGTCGGCCGGATGATCGAGCTCGACGTCGAGGATCCGGAGCGCCTCCCGGAGATGTGTGAGCGGCTGCTCACCAACCCGCTGATCGAGGACTATCAAATCGTTGACGCCGACGGAGCAGAGCTGCCGAGGTGAAGTTCGGGGTCATCCGCTTTCCCGGGTCGTGCGACGAGGTCGACGCGCAGCTGGCCTGCCAGCGGGTCGGCGAGGCGGTCATCCTGTGGCACGGCGACCACGACCTGCAGGGCGTCGACGCGGTTGTCGTTCCTGGCGGCTTCTCCTACGGCGACTACCTGCGGGCCGGAGCGATCGCCCGCTTCGCCCCCGTGATGGAGCAGGTCGCCGAGTTTGCCGCCGCCGGTGGCCTCGTGCTCGGAATCTGCAACGGCTTCCAGGTCCTGTGCGAGGCCGGGCTGCTGCCCGGCGCGCTGCTGACCAACAACAGCCTGCGCTTCGTCTTTCGCCAGATCGACCTCGACGTCGTCAGCGCCCACTCTCCGTTCACGGGCGCCTGTGCGGTCGGCGACCGGCTGTCGATCCCGGTCAAGCACATGACCGGCTGCTACTACGCGCCGCCGGCGCTGCTCGACGAGATGACGGCCGGCGACCAGATCCTCTTGCGCTACGCCCCCGGCCACAATCCCAACGGCTCGCTGGACGACATCGCCGGGGTCTGCAACGAGGCGCGCAACGTGTTCGGCCTGATGCCCCACCCCGAGCACGCCGTCGACCCCCTCACCGGGTCCACCGACGGGTTGGAGATCTTCACGTCCATCGCCGCCCACCTTGCCGACCGCGTCGCCGTCAGATAACAGGCATCAGGCCCTCGGCCTGACCGACAGCGAGTACGAGCTCATCGTCGAGCTGCTCGGCCGCGCGCCGGGCGACACCGAGCTGGCAATGCTGTCGCTGATGTGGTCCGAGCACTGCGCCTACAAGCACTCCAAGAAGTTGCTGCGTCTGCTGCCGACCGAGGGCCCGCACGTACTCATGGGGCCGGGGGAGAACGCCGGCGTGGTCGACGTCGGCGGCGGCTTGGGCGTCGCCTTCAAGGTCGAGTCCCACAACCACCCGAGCGCCGTCGAGCCCTTCCAGGGCGCGGCCACCGGCGTCGGCGGGATCCTGCGCGACATCTTCGCGGTCGGTGCCCGGCCGATCGCGGTGCTCGACTCGCTGCGCTTCGGCGAGCCGTCGAGTTCCGAGCGCTCCCGTTACCTGCTCGAGCACGCCGTCGCCGGCATCGGCCACTACGGCAACTCGATCGGTGTGCCCACCGTCGGCGGCGAGATCTACTTCGAGCCCTCCTACGAACAGAACTGCCTGGTCAACGCCATGTGCCTGGGGCTGGCGCCGCACGCGCGGCTGATCCGCTCCGCCGCCGCGGGGCCGGGCAACGTGCTCGTGCTGTTCGGAGCGCTGACCGGCCGCGACGGCATCGGCGGCGCATCGGTGCTCGCGTCGGCCGAGCTGGTCGGTAGCGAGGGCGACGGAGTCAAGCGCCCGTCGGTGCAGATCGGTGACCCGTTCGCTGAGAAGAAGCTGCTCGAGTGCTCCTTGGAGCTGCTCGACTCCGAACTGCTCGTCTCCCTCCAGGACCTCGGCGCCGCCGGGCTCACCTCCTCGGCGTCGGAGATGGCCTCGAAGGGCGGGGTTGGGCTCGACATCGACTGCGCGCGCGTGCCCCTACGCGAGGCCGGCATGGAGCCGTTCGAGATCATGGTCTCCGAGTCCCAGGAGCGGATGCTCTGCGTCGTCGAGCCCGCGCGGGTCGACCAGGTGATCGCCGTCTGCGAGCGATGGGAGACGCTGGCCACTCCGATCGGCCTCGTCACGGACTCCGGGCAGATGCGAATCCTGTCCGACGGCGACGTCGTCGCCGAGCTGCCGGTGGACATCCTCGTCGACGACTGCCCCCTGTATGACCTCGAACCCGAGCCGGTGGCCGAGCCCGGGCTGCTGTATCCCGCCGGCCCGGCGCTGCTGAGCGGCGAGGAGACGACCGCCGAGACCCTGCTGGCGCTGCTCGGGTCGGCCAACCTGGCCTCGCGCCGGCCGGTGTTCGAGCAGTACGACCCGGTCGTGCAGTCACGCACCGTGCGCCGACCCGACGATGCCGACGCCGCCGTCCTGATGCTCGGACAGGATCCCACCCTCCCGTCGATCGCGGTGGCGATCGACGGCAACGGGCGCCGCGTGGCCTGCGACCCGCGGGCGGGCGCCGCCGAGGCGGTCTACGAGTGCGCGGCCAACCTCGCCTGCGTGGGCGCCGAGCCGCTCGGGCTGACCAATTGCCTGAACTTCGGAAACCCCGAGAAGCCCTGGGTCGCCTGGCAGCTGACCGAGGCCGTCGCGGGCATCGCGTCGGCGTGCGAGGCGCTCGGCGTCCCGGTCGTCGGCGGCAACGTCTCCCTGTACAACGAGGCGCCGACCGGTCCCATCTACCCAACGCCGGTGATCGGCATGGTCGGCAGCCTGCCTGATCCGGCCCGGGCCGGGCGGCTCGGCTTCGCCGTCGAGGGGGAGGCGATCGCGCTCGTCGGGTCGCTGGACTCGGCCGGGGCGGCGGGCTCCGAGCTCGCCAAGCTCCAAGGGGAGACGGTCGCCGGCCCCCTGCCGGCTCTCGATGCGGACGCCGCCGCCGAGGCGCACCAGCGCGTGCGCCTGCTTGTCAACTCCGGCGCCCTGACCAGCGCCCACGACGTGGCCGAGGGCGGCCTTGCGGTGGCGATCGCCGAGTCCTGCATCGCCGGAGAAATCGGCGCCCGCGTGACCCTGCCGGCGGGGCTCGATCCGTTTGCCGAGGCGCCGGGCCGTGCGTTCGTGGTCTCGGGCCCGGAGGCGGCGCTGACCGGACTTCCGATCATCGGCCGCGTCGGCGGCGACGAGCTGAAGATCGACGGACTCGTGGACATCGCAGTTTCCGTGATGCGCGATACGCGAGCCCGAGGGCTCGCTCAGTACCTGTGAAGGGCGTTGCTAAGGTCAGTCGTCCAGGCTCCTGAATGGACCTCTCGCTCGACCAACGCGACGGCCCCCGCGACGAGTGCGGAGTGTTCGGGATCTACGCCCCCGAGCACGACGTCGCCCGCCTCGCCTACTTCGCCCTATTCGCGCTTCAGCACCGCGGCCAGGAGTCTGCGGGGATCGCGACCGCCAGCCACGGCGGCAACATCATCGCGATCCGCGACCAGGGGCTCGTCTCGCAGGTGTTCGACGAGAACACGCTGCGCTCGCTGCTCGGCGATATGGCGATCGGCCACGTCCGTTATTCGACCACCGGCTCCTCGGACTGGGAGAACGCCCAGCCGATCGTCCGCGACGACCGCCGCACACTCGCCCTCGCGCACAACGGCAACCTGATCAACGCCGTCGAGCTCCACGGCGAGCTGCGCGGCGCCGACGTGCCGTTTCGCTCCACCTCGGACTCGGAGATCATCGCCGCGATGCTGGCCACGCATCCCGCTGAGCGGATCGAGGACGCCGTCGCCGACGTGCTGCCTCGCCTGCGCGGCGCCTTCTCCACGGTTGTCATGACCGAAGAGGCTGTCGTCGCGTTCCGCGATCCTGCCGGCCTGCGCCCGCTGGCGCTCGGCCAGATCGACCCGATCGAGGGTTCCGGCGCCGGCCCGTCCTACTGCGTGGCCAGCGAGTCGTGCGCGTTTGACCTGATCGGCGCCAAGTATCTACGCGACGTGGAGCCCGGCGAGGTGGTCACGCTGTCCGAGCGCGGCCTCGTGTCACGGCAGGTGACCGAGGGCGGGCGCCGCGCCTTCTGTGTGTTCGAGTACATCTACTTCGCCCGGCCCGATTCGCGCATGGCCGGGACGGTGCTGCAGGTGGCGCGCGCGCGCATGGGCGAGATTCTGTGGCGTGAGGCTCCGGTCGACGCCGACGTGGTGATCCCCGTGCCTGACTCGGGCAACGCCGCCGCCCGCGGATTGGCTCGCGCCGCCGGACTGCCCCAGGACGACGGCTTCATCAAGAACCGCTACGTCGCCCGGACGTTCATTCAGCCCGGTCAGGAGCTGCGCCGTCAGGGTCTGCGGCTGAAGTTCAACCCGCTGAAGGAAGTGGTTGCGGGGCGTCGGCTGGTGGTCGTGGATGACTCGATCGTGCGCGGCAACACGACCCGCCAGATCGTGCAGATGCTCCGCGACGCGGGCGCCGCGGAGGTCCACCTGCGGATCTCCGCCCCCCCGATCAAGCACCCCTGCCACTACGGGATCGACATGTCCACGCGCGAGGAGATGATCGCGCACGGGCGCACCGTCGAGCAGGTGTGCGCCGAGGTCGGCGCCGACTCGCTGCACTACCTGTCTCTGGAGGGGGTCTACGAAGCCGTCAGGGTCTCGCGCAGCGAGCACTGCGATGCGTGCTTCTCCGGTCATTACCCGCTGGCCGGCACCGAGGAGTCGGGCGGCAAGTACTCGCTCGAGCTCCCGCTCGCCCCCGCATAAGCGCGCGCATCGGCCGTTCGTCCACTTTGGGCCCGTCCGGGGGTCGACCGTCCGTCCACGCCGATGCACGTTTCTTCAGAGCCTCGGGAGATGAGTCGAGCTGCACACCTTGGCAAGGGGGCCCGCACGATGCGGGTCTCAAACCATGGGAGGAATCGATGTTCTCAAGGGCGATACGAATCGCGGCGCCGATGACGGGAGTGGCCGCGGCCCTCCTGATGGCGGGGCCGGCATCAGCGGCAACGAGCAACCCGTTCGGCTGCCGAGCAAGCGTGCAGGCGCTGCGTCTCGCCGGCGTACCGGCCGCTGAGCCGACCGTCGCCAACCCGGCCGAGACTCCGTGCGCGACCGACAGCGCCGGCGCCGGCCAGTCAAGCACCGGATCCACGGCCGCCGGCACGTCCTCGGTCGGACCGAGCGGCGCCTACACCGTCTCGGACGGCTCGACCCCGGGCGGGACGGCGCTGGCGTCGGTCGACGGCGGAACCGTGGCGGGACTCGGTAATACGGTCGCGCTGACCGGCCCAGCCAATGCCCAGGCCTCGTACGTGTGCGTCAACGGCGCCGTCGTCCCATCGGGTAGCTCTGACGTGAGCGTCGCGGTGATCAACGGCCAGACGATCCGGCCGTCCAGTCCGGGCGCCGAGACGACGACCCAGCTCGGTGGGGGATCGTACGCGACGATCAACCAGCAGATCCAGAATGCGACCTCGCTCACCGAACGACTGGTCCTCATGCACATCGCCGGGGTCGGCGACTATGTGCTCGGAGAGGCCCAAGTCGCTCGTCCTGCGGGCAATCCGTGTTCGGTTGGCGTCGGCTCCGGCAGTGGCGGCAGCGCTGGGTCGGGCTACGGCAGCGGTGGCCCGGGCTCGGGTGGCGCGGGCTCCGGTAGCGGTGGCTCCGGTACGGGAAGCGGCGACTCGCTGAAAGCATGCCCGTCGGGGTCGGTTCTCGTGGCCAGCGCGCAGATGTGCGAGATCGTGTTCGCCGACGGATCACAGAACATCGTCGTCAGTAAGCCGTTCGCCGGGCCGACCGGGGGCACGGTGGTCCCGCTGGCGGCCGCCCGCAAGAAGTTCAAGAGCGCCTGCCTATCGGGCAAGGGCCCGAGGTTCGCCGTCATCGGCACCACCAAGGCCAACACGATCAGGGCGGCCAAGACCGCCGAGCGGATCCTCGCGCTGGGCGGAAACGACAAGGTCATCGTCAAGAGCGGTGCATCGTGCGTCGACGGTGGCGCGGGCCGGGACACGATCTCCGGTGGAACCGGCAAGGTCCGGCTGTTCGGCGGCATCGGCAATGACAAGCTGAGCGCCAAGAACGGCAGCTCCTACATCAGCGGCGGCAACGGCGCGGACCGGATCACCGCCGGCAACGGACGCGACCGCGTCTTCGGTGGTGCCGGCAAGGACACGATCACCGTCGGCAAAGGCAGGGACCACCTGTTCGGCGGCGCCGGAAACGACCGGCTCCGCGCCTCGGGGAGGATCGAGTACGTCAGCGGTGGGAAGGGAAAGGACGTGGCCTACGTCGCTGCCAAGGAGATGAAGTACGCCCACCGGCACGGCTGCGAGAAGGTTCATCGCATCCCCACCAAGCACTAGGACATCTGGGTCTCGGGAGCGTCTCGGCCTGTCGCCGGGGCGCTCCCGCTCCTCCCCGTCGGCGGCCCGCGGATAGCGCCGGGCCCGGCGCTATCGTCGGCCGCCCCCATGGATGCGTCCTCGGCACTGCAGCGACTGTTCGGCTTCTCTGAGTTCCGCCCCGGGCAGCCCGAGGCCGTCGCCGCCGCGCTCGACGACCGCGATGCGCTCGTCGTGATGCCCACGGGCGCCGGGAAGTCGCTCTGCTACCAGCTACCCGCACTGATGCGCGACGACCTGACGATCGTCGTCTCGCCGCTGGTTGCACTGATGCACGATCAGGCGTGGGCGATTCACCGGATCGCTCCCGGCACGGTGACCATCGTCAACGCCCAGCGCAGCGCAGCGGCCAACGCCCAAGCGATGGAGCGGGTCCGCGCCGGCGAGGTGCGGCTGCTGTACGTCGCGCCCGAACGGTTCGGATCGCCGGCGTTCGCGCGGGCGCTGGCCGCGACGAGAGTGGGACTGTTCGTGGTCGACGAGGCGCACTGCGTCTCGCAGTGGGGACACGACTTCCGTCCCGACTACTTCACGCTCGCCGACGCCGCTGAGCGTGTCGGCGCTCGGGCGACGCTCGCGCTGACCGCCACGGCCACGCCCCGGGTCGCGGTCGACATCGCCGCCCGTCTGCGCCTGCGCGATCCCGTGCGCGTGACCACCGGGTTCGATCGACCCAACCTCACATTCGCGGTCGTTCCCTGTCGAGGCGGAACGGACAAGGAGCGCCGCCTCGTGGCGGCGCTGTCGGGCGAGAATGCGTTGCCGGCGATTGTCTACGCGGGAACCCGGAACACCTGCGAGGAGCTGGCCGGGGTGCTGGACTCCGCCCTCGACGAGGGCGTCGTCGCCTACCACGCCGGGATGGACCGGGGCACGCGGACCGCCGTCCAGGAGCGTTTCATGAGCGGCGAGGCGAGCGTGATCGTGGCCACCAATGCGTTCGGCATGGGGATCGACAAGTCAGACGTGCGCACCGTCTGTCATGCCACCGTTCCCGGCTCGCTCGAGGGCTACTACCAGGAGGCCGGCCGCGCCGGGCGCGACGGCCGGCCAGCACGGTGCCTGCTGTTCGCCGAGGGACGCGACAAGGGGTTGCACGTGTTCTTCATCCAGCGCTCCCAGTTGTCCGCCGAGGCCTTCGAGCGCGTCGGCGAGCGGCTGGCGTGGGCCGGTTGCGACGGGCGCTACGACGTTCCGTTGTCGGACCTGTACGGCCTGGCCGCCGAGAAGGGCCGGGGCGACGCCGACACGGTGCGGGCGGTGATCGGCCACTTGGCGCGCGCGGGCGTGCTCGCGCCCCTCCCGGCGCCACCTGACCGGGCCGTTGGCCAGATCACGGGCGGCTGGGACCGCCGAGCGCCGGCGCTGTGCATCAGCTCGTCGCGTGAGGCCGAGCGCGTCCGCTGGGCCCAGTACCGGGCGATATGGGAGTACGTGGAGGGCGACCGCTGCCGGCGCGAGACACTGCTGCGTTACTTCGGCGATCCGGCGGCGGCCGCCGCCGAGGGTCCGTGCTGCGACGTCTGCGAGCCGGATCTGGTGCCGGCTCCGGTGAGCCTGGCCCGCGTCATGCCAACTGGGTCGGTGGATGATCTCGACAGCGCGATCGTCGAGGTGGTCGTCACGGCGCGTCCGCCGGTCGGGCGCACCCGGGCGGTCGAGATCCTCCGCGGTGGGCGCTCGAAGGTCGTCGCCCAGTACGCCTATGACGGGCTGCCGGGCTACGGTTGCTTCTCGCACCTGCGTTCCGACGAGGTGCTCGGTCGCGTCGACGAGCTGCTGCATGCCGGGCGGCTTCGTAGCACCGGCGGGCGCTTTCCGAAGCTGCACGCGGCATGAACGTCGGCGTCCTGGCCTCAGGCGCCGGCACCAACCTTCAGGCGCTGATCGATCGGGCGCACGGCCGCGACGGCATACAGCTGGTGGCGGTCGCGTCCGACAAGCCGGAGGCGCGCGCGCTCGCCCGCGCCAAGGAGGCGGGGATCGCGGCCGAGGCATTCGGATGCGACGGCTTCGCCGATCGGCCGGCCCGCGATGCCGCTATCGCCGCCTGGCTGCGCGCGCGCGGCGTGGAGCTGGTCGTGCTCGCCGGCTATATGCAGCTGCTCAGCCCCCAGTTCCTGGCAACGTTCCCTGGCGCGGTCATCAACGTGCACCCGGCACTGCTGCCGGCGTTCCCGGGGCTGAAGGCGGTTCAGCAGGCCATCGACTACGGCGTCAAGGTCTTCGGGGTCACCGTGCACTTCGTCGACGGTGGGGTCGACACGGGACCGGTGATCCTTCAGCGTGCCCTCGAGCTGCCCGATGCCCGCAACGCCGAGGACGTGCTCGAGTGCCTTCACCCGGTCGAGCACGAACTGCTGGTGGAGGCCGTCGGACTGCTTGCTCGAGGGGCTGTGAGCTTCGATCCTGGTAACCGGCGGCGCGTCGTAATCGCACGGTAGAGTCGCTCCCCATGGAGTCCGATGTCGATCCCGTGACCGCCGTGGCGCCGTCTGTGGGGGAGATCGGGCCCAAGATCCGGCGCGCGCTGCTGTCGGTCTCCGACAAGACGGGGATCGTCGAGTTCGCCCGCGGCCTGGCGGAGCTGGGGATCGAGATCATCTCCACCGGCGGCACTGCCGGCGAGCTCGCCGACGCCGGCATCGAGGTGCGCTCCATCAGCGACCTCACCGGCTTTCCGGAGATCATGGACGGCCGCGTCAAGACGCTTCATCCGAAGCTGTACGCCGGCCTGCTGGCGGTGCGCGACAACACGGAGCACATGCGTGCCGCCGAGGAGCACGGGGTCGAGTTCGTGGACCTCGTGTGCGTGAACCTATACCCCTTCGAGCGCACCGCGGCGCGTCGCGGCGCCTCCGACGAGGAGGTCATCGAGAACGTCGACATCGGCGGTCCGACGATGATTCGCGCCGCCGCCAAGAACCACGCGTACTCGGCGCCCGTGGTCGATCCGGTCAGCTACGACGCGGTCCTGGACGAGCTTCGCGAGTCCGACTGTCACCTCTCGTTCGGGACCCGCGAGAGCCTCGCCTCTGAGGCGTTCGCCTACACGGCGCGCTATGACACCGCGATCGCGCGCTGGTTTCAGGAGAAGCGCGAGGACTTCCCGCCGCTGTTCGTGCGGGCCTTCGAAAAGGTGCTCGAGCTGCCCTACGGTGAGAACCCCCACCAGCGCGCCGCCTACTACGAGCAGGTCGGCGCCCGCACCCATGTGCTGTCGATGGTCTCCCAGATGGGCGGCAAGCTGATCTCGTTCAACAACCTGATCGATCTCGATGCCGGTCGCCTGCTGCTGTCCGAGTTCCAGATCCCCGCCTGCGTGATCATCAAGCACAACAACCCGTGCGGGGTCGCGGTGGGATCGACTGCGCTCGAGGCCTACCAACGCGCGTTCGCCTGTGATCCGCAGTCGGCGTTCGGGGGCATCGTGCTTCTCAACCGCCGTGTCGATGCCGAACTGGCCGGACAGCTGTCCGATCAGTTCATCGAGGTCCTGTTCGCCCGTGGTTACGACGACGGGGCGCTGGCGATTCTGGCCGAGAAGCCGAACACACGGATCCTCGACGACCGCGAGCGGCGCACGCCGAACATGATCGAGCCCCACTTGCGCCAGGTCGTCGGCGGCCTGCTCGTGCAGGATCGGGACTTCGATCTCGAGGAGCGCGGCGAGATGCAGGTCGTCACCGAGCGCCGGCCTACCGAGGCCGAGTGGCAGGAGCTGTCCTTCGCCTGGCGCGTCTGCAAGCACGTCAAGTCCAACGGGATCGTCATCAGCAAGAACCTTGCCACGATCGGCATCGGAGCCGGCCAGATGAGCCGTGTCGACGCCGTCCGCCTGGCGCTGGAGAAGGCTCCCGACGACGTGGCCGGCGGCGTGCTCGCGTCCGACGCGTATTTCCCCTTCGCCGACGGACCGGAGCTGGCCCTCGAGGCCGGGGTCAAGGCGATCATCCAGCCCGGCGGCTCGGTGCGGGACCACCTGACAGTCGAGGCCGTCGACCGTGCCGGCGGCGCGATGGTGTTCACCAGCCGGCGCCACTTCCTGCATTGACCGAGCGCCTGCCCGGGGATCCCCCCTCTCCGTGGGAGGGGATGTACGGCTTCAGCCGCGTGGTGCGCGCCGGGCCGTTCACCCTGATCGGCGGTATGACGTCCGTCGACGAGGACGGAGCTGTGATCGGCGAGACCCCGTACGAGCAGACGGTGGAGATCCTGGCCAAGATCACGCACGAGCTGAACCGGGTCGGCCTTGGCCCGCCGCAGGTCATCCAGACCCACATCTACGTCACCGACATCTCCCGCGCCGACGAGGTCGGCCGCGCCCACGGCGAAGTCTTCGCCCAGCACCGGCCTCTGCTGACCCTGGTCGAGGTCAGTGGCCTGATCGACCCCCGCATGCTCGTCGAGATCGAGACCGTTGCCTACGCGGACTGACGCCGGAACGTGAGTCGAAGTAGACGCGCAGGATTATTGGGCCTCGCCGGTCTGGGGGTCCTCGCGGCGGTTGCCGTGCTCATCGCCACGCGAGCGCCGGTTGCGCGCGCTGCGTTCTCGGTGTCGGTGACCCGCACGCCGGTCACCCGGCCGCTGGCCGACGGCTTCCTCGGATTGGCGCTGGAGTACAACACGATCCCGGAGTGGTCGGGCACGGGCGCCGGCGGCGTCAACGAGCCTCTGGTCGGGCTCATGCGAGGGCTGGACCCGGCCGGTCGGCCGTTGGTCCGCGTCGGCGGCCAGAGCAGCGATCGCTCGTGGTGGCCGGTGCCCGGCCTGGCCCGCCCGCTCGGCGTCACCTATGACCTCAACTCGGCGTGGACGGCAGCCGCCCGGACGTTCGCGCGCTCCCTCGATGCGCGCCTGATGCTCGGCCTCAACCTCGAGGCCAACCGCACGAGGATCCCGGCGCAGGAGGGCCGGCGCCTGCTCGCCGGGATCGGCTCCCGCTACGTGTCCTCATTTGCGCTCGGCAACGAGCCCGAGCTGTACCACTTCACCCCGTGGTATCGCGTGGTCAACGGTCACCCCGTGCCGTGGTACAGCAAGACGGGTCAGCGCGTGTTCGCCCGCTCTCCAGCATATGACCCGCTCGCGTTCACCGCCGAGTTCGGGCGCATGATCGGCGGCCTACCCTCGCAGGTGCCGATCGCCGGGCCGGAGACGGGCAACCCCGACTGGATGCTGGCGTTCACCCACTTCGTGTCACGTCGGTCGCGCGTGCGGACTTTGACCTTCCACGCCTACGGGACCAGCGCCTGTAACCATGATCCCGCGAGTCCGGGGTATCCGACGATCCCCCACCTGCTCAGCTCGTTTGCCTCGCGCTCGCTGCTGGCCGGCTTCGCCGGCTCGCTGGCTCTCGCCCACCACGACGGGGCGAGCTTTCGCCTCGATGAGTTGGGGTCGGTCACCTGCAACGGCCGGCCCGGAGTCAGCAACACGATGGCCTCCGCTCTGTGGGCGATGGATGCCCTGTTCTACCTGGCGCGCTCGGGGGTCGACGGCGTCAACCTGCACAGCTATCCGCACTCGAACAACGGCCTGTTCGACTTCCAGCGTTCCGGCGGGGGCTGGCGGGCCGTCGTTCACCCGCTGTACTACGGCGCGCTGATGTTCGCCCGGGCCGCTCCGCCCGGCTCCCGTCTCCTGCAGGTCGCCGCGGCCAGCCAAGAACAGGTCCGTACCTGGGCGACGCTCGGCAGCGACCACCAGGTACGGGTGCTGGTCATCAACGACAGCCTCACTGCCGGCACGCGCGTGGTCGTCCACGCGCCCACCGGGTACGGATCCAACCCTGCTGCGCTGCAGCGGCTGAGCGCTCCCAGCGCCGCGGCCACGCACGACGTAACCCTCGGCGGTCGCCAGCTCGGCACCACCTCGACCGGTGTGCTGGCGCCGGCGATACCGGAGACCGTGAAGGTGACGTCCGGCGCCTACACGGTCGCGCTGCCGCCGAGCAGCGCGGCGTTGCTGGTCCTCTCCTCGCGCTGACGCGCCTGTCGACGGAGCGCGGCTGTGAATCGGTTCACCTGCGCCCACCGGACCACGCTCACACATCGCCATCGGTCCAACGCGCTACAGTCTCGCGCTGCTTCACGGCTGATGAAGGTGCGCCGCGCTTTTGGCGGCGCGCGAGCCCGACGTACGACCAGGGCTGAAAGGAGGCGCTGCCCCGCCCAACACCAGCGTGCGCCCGTCGGGATCACGCACGCCTGCTGGACGATGACAACCCCAAGGAGGTCCTCAATGCAACGGATTCTGCTGCCCGCGGGCGCGCTCGTGCTCGCCGCCGTGGCTCCCGGCGTCGCGTCCGCCAAGCCACCCAGCACAGCTCACGCACGCGCCTACGAGCGTGCGTATCACCAGGTCGCCCAACATCTCGGCCCACGCGTGCCGGGGCGCAACATCATCAGGAACGGCATCGGCCACGGCCGGCGCGCCACCGACGCTGAGAGCGTGCGGTCCCTGCACGTCCTGCAGCGCATGCTTCCGTCACGCTCGGCACCGACGACCACGCCGACGTCCGGCAGCTCGGAGGCGTCCTCATCGGCCGGCGCCGCGGTGCCGGCCTGCGCCTCGGAGTCGGGCACCGACTACTCGACCGGCGCGTCGAACACGAACGCGTCGTCGGGCGCGACAGGCCGCTACCAGATCACCCCCTCGACGGCGGCCGCCTACGGCTGCGATCTGTCCACGCCAGCCGGACAGGACGCCTGCGCCCAGCTCATCTATCGGCACCAGGGCGCCGGCGCCTGGGTAGGCTGCGGCGGCTGACGCCGGCCCCCGCCATGCGCGATCATGCAGGTCCGCCGCTGTAGCTCAGCTGGTAGAGCAGCGGACTTTTAATCCGACGGTCGTGGGTTCGAGTCCCACCGGCGGCATCGAGAAGTTGATCTGATCCGTGTGCGACACGGAGCTCAGACGCCTGCGCCGCCTTCTGTCGTTGCCGACCCGTGGCCGCCCGGGACAGCCGCCAACCCACTCGACCGTGGATAGCGGGCCGCATGTCAATAGCCAGCGCGGGCCGGCCGGCGGGTCAGTTCTCGCCGGTCGTCGGCGTTGTCGGGTCCGGTGGCTCAGCGGGCGCGTCCGTATAGCCGGGGGTCACTGCGAAATCCATCGAACGGGTGATTTGAGACGACGGCGCGCCGGCGCCGGCCGGGCGAACAAATGCAGCAGCGCGGGGCTCGACATTGGACTACCGCTCGTCCCCCCGGGAGCGTGGGGCCGATGCGGGCCCACGCGTCCAGTCCACGCCCCCCGCGAGAGCGACACGCGATGCACCGGACTGGATCCCGGCGGTCCCGAGGCCACGCGGCGTCAGTTTGGGTTGACAAACGTCCTGTTGTCAGTCTAGGCTGACGGTCATGAACGCTGAAGACATCGCCTCCGCGATCGCGTCGAACGACCCGTCGCTGGGGCTTCGCGCCGCTCTCGCTCTGCACCGGCTCGCGGAACGGGTCGAGGCCGACCACGTCGCGTCGGCCCGGGAAAAGGGCTGGTCGTGGCAGCAGATCGGAGACGCCTTGGGCGTCACCCGCCAATCCGTGCACACCAAATACAACAAGGGGTCGTCATGACCACCGAATCCGTCGCGCCAGAGGTGCTTCACGCGTGGGCCATCTATCTGCGGGCCGGTGAGGAGGCTCGTCGCCGAGGTGATCGCCGAACTGGCACCGATCACGTCTTGCTCGCCTTGTTGGAGGATCCCTCGATCGAAGCCGTGTTGGGCGTGAGCCTGCAGCAAGCTCGCCAGGCCCTTGAGTCGCTCGATCACGAAGCCCTGGGCGCCCTGGGCCTGGGGTCCGGCACCAACGCTCCCCCAATCCCGATGCGCGCCGTGCCGAAGAAGCCGAGGATCAGAGACGTCGCTAGAAAAGACCGCTTCCGCATGACGCCCGCAGCCAAAAAAGTGCTCGAGCAAGCGTACAAGCCCAAGGGTCATCGGAAGCTCCAGGTCACCGGCCCCGAGGTGCTGGCCCAGATCCTCGCGCTCCAACCACCAGATCCTGCGGCAGCGCTGCTGGGCGCCCTCGGCGTGAACACCTCAGACGCGCTGCACGAGCTCGCACCCGCGCTCGCTCAACCTGACCAGACACGGGGCCGCACGTGACAGCGGTCGTCGAAGCCGAGGCGTTGACCAAGCGCTTTGGCGAGGTCTCGGCGGTCACGGATCTGTCGTTCGCGTTGGAGGCTG
>DATAUL010000224.1:0-2084 GCA_036268255.1 Solirubrobacteraceae bacterium
GGACCGGCGGGCCTGGCATGATGGCTGACCCGCATGAGCCGCTCTGATCAGCCCCTTGCGCAGCGCCTGCTCGACGGTGACAGGCGCGCCCTGGCGCGGGCGATCACGCTGGTGGAGAACGACGATCCCGAGGGCTGGGAGATCGTTCGCGAGGTCTATCCGCGGACCGGGCGGGCGGCCATCGTCGGCTTCACCGGGGCGCCGGGGGTGGGCAAGTCGACGCTGCTCAACGTGATCACCAAGCGGGAGCGGGAGCGCGAGCGCTCGATCGCGGTGCTGTCGATCGACCCATCGTCGCCGTTCAGCAAGGGCGCGCTCCTCGGCGACCGGATCCGCCTCACCGACCACTTCCTCGATCCGGGCGTGTTCATTCGCTCGATGGCCAACCGCGGCGCGCTCGGCGGCCTCAGCGAGGCCGCGTTGCAGGCGGCACTGCTGATGGACGCGTCCGGGCGCGACGTCGTGCTGCTCGAGACGGTGGGCGTCGGGCAGGCCGAGATCGATGTGATCGACCATGCCGACACGGTGGTGCTCGTGCTGATGCCCGGGTCGGGCGACTCGATTCAGGCGCTCAAGGCCGGGATCATGGAGATTCCGGACATCATCGTCGTCAACAAGGCCGACCACCCGCTGACCGACACGATGGTTCGCGAGATCAAGGGCGTGCTTGCCCTGGCCCCACACGAGGGCTGGCAGGTACCGATCATCCGCACGGAGGCCGTCCGGGGGACCGGCGTCGAGGAGCTCGTCGAGATGCTGGGGGAGCACCGGGCCTTCATCGAGGCCGAGGGCACACTCTCGGAGCGCCGGCGGCGCAACCTCATGAACGAGGTTCTGGCGATCGCCACCGCCCGCATGCGCCGCGAGCTCGAGGAGACGCTGCACGAGGACGAGCACGTCCAAGAGCTGCTCGACCGGGTCGTCTCGCGCGAGCTCGATCCCGCCAGCGCCGCGACCACGATCCTCGAAGAGCGGGTGAGGAGCTAGGCGGTTGGCCGACGCGCTGACTGTTCCCCACGCCGTCGCAGCGCTCGTGCTGTGCGCGGCCGGGGTTGCCAAGCTGCGCTTGCCGCGGACGGCGGCGACGGCGCTCGGCGTCCCGGTCGGACTCATCCGCACGTTCTCGGTCTACGAGCTCGCCCTGGGGGCGGGCGCTCTGGGCTGGACCGTGCTCTCGCCGTTGCTGGCGCTCACGTACGCGGGGCTGGCGGCGCTCACGTTCGTCCGGGCACGCCGAGCGCAGTCGTGCGGATGCTTCGGCGAGGGCGACGCGCCGGCGTCGATCGCGCATTCGGTCCTCAGCCTCGGGCTGGCGCTCGTGTCCGTCGCCCCGACTCACGGGGTCGGCTGGCTCGTCGAGCGCGCGCCGGGCACCGCGGCCGTGCTCGTCCTCGGTGTGGTCGCGGCTGTCTACGGGATCGTCATCGCCTATGCGAATTTCGCGCCGGCGTGGCGCGCGTGGAGCGCGTCGTGAGCCCGGCGGCGCGGGCGGCGCGGACGCTCGGGTCGCTGCTCGAGCGGCGCAGCTCGCGCCGCGGGGTGCTGGCGCGCGCCGCCGTGGCCGGATCGGCGTTTGCGGTCGCGCCGGTGCGCTATCTGATCCGCCCGGGGACAGCGTGGGCGGTGCTGAGCCCCGATGGCTGTCCTCCCGGCTCACGCTGTCAGGACGGGTACACGGCGTTCTGCTGCGAGATCGAGCACGGCAACAACCGCTGCCCGGACGGAACGTATGTCGCCGGCTGGTGGAAGTGCACCGACTACCGCGGCTCGGGCCTGTGCAGCGATCAGGGCTACCGGTACTACCTCGACTGCAATCGCACCCCCGGCACGCAGTTCCCCGGCGGCTGCCAGTGCGCCAACGAGAACTGCAACGAGCGCCGCGTGGACTGCAACCACTTCCGCTACGGCCAGTGCAACACCCAGGTGCACGGGGAGACCGAGGTCGTCTGCCGGCTGGTCATCTGCCAGCACCCCGGCGCGGTCCCGGGCCTCAACTGCAACAGCACCGAGATGATCGACGACAACACCTGCAGCCACGATGCCGGCTGCCTGAAGGGCCTGGCGATCCCGGTGCACGGCGGGGG
>DATAUL010000225.1:0-1677 GCA_036268255.1 Solirubrobacteraceae bacterium
CGTGGGTTTCGCGCGCTTGGCGTAGCGGCGGCGTGACGGCAGCGGCTCGGCGCGCGAAAAGAGCTTGAAAAAGGCTCGGCGCGAGCGCTTGTGGTTGTTGTCTATGCAAACACGAACACCTACGCCGAGCACCCAGAAGGTGCGTCGAGATTCTCTTGGAGGCAAGCGCGGAGATGGGCACCGTCGCGCTTGCCGTATTCGTCGCGCCGACGCGCGGCACATCAAGGTCGGGCGACCGGACGCGACGCTGACGGGCTACGGCGGTCTCGCCCGCTTCGGAGCGTTCACCCGCGACCTCGGCGTCGACCAGGCTCTGCGCGACGCGTTCTGGCGTCTGAAGCCGGGCTCGCTGGTCGTGTACCCGATGGAAGCGCAAATGCGACTGCTGATCGACGCCGCGGTCGTTGGCGAGCATCGGGTGTTCGGCGTCGAGGCGCTGTCGGCGGACCCGCTGTTCGTGCACCTGGCCGGCGGCGTCGTGCCGAGCCTCGACACGATCTATCGCGACCTGCGCCGCTTCGACGAGCAGGCGCTCGGCGCGCTCGAGGAGATGATGGCCGGGCACGGGCTCGCACCGGTGGAAGCCAAACATCGACCGATGGTTCATCTCGACGTCGACACCACGGTCGAGCCCACATTTGGCGAGCACGACGGCGCATTGCCCGGCCACAATCCTCGCTATCACGGTCGCCCGAGCTACCACCCGATCTTGGCCCGCTGCGCGGAGACCGACACCGTCGTCGGCGGAAAACTCCGCCGCGGCGACACGTCCTTCGGCGACGCCGACTCGCCCACCATCGGCGCCTGGGTCGATCGCTTGCGCGACGCCACAGGCCCGAGGACGGTGATTCGTGTCCGCATCGACGCGGCCGGGGACTGCACATCCGTGATGCGCACAATCGACGAGAAGAAGGCTCACTTTCTGATCAAGGCGAAGACGACGATGGACCTGTGCTCGGCGATCTACCGAGTGCCGCGCGGCTGCTGGCGCACCGTCGATGTCGATGCCGACGGCAAGCCCACGCGCCAGGTCGCCGAGGTCGACTTCGCGCGCGGCGAGTGGAAACTGCGCGGCCTTGAAGTGCGTGTCATCGCCGTACGCTCACTGGATCGCCAGGGCAAGCAGCTCTACCTCTGGGACGACTCCGAGTGGACCGTGCAGGCCTTCCTGACCAACGACATGCACGGCGACGCCGACGACCTCGCCCACCACTACGACGGCCGCGCCGGCGTCGAGCCGCTCATCGGCGATCTCAAGGGCGCGTGGGGCATCGGCAAGGTGCCGTCTGCGGACTTCGAGGCCAACCACGCGGCGTTGCTGCTCAAGCTGCTCACGCACAATCTGTTGCGCAGGTACGTACTCGTCACAGCGCCCGCGTTGGCTGCGTGGCGCGCTCCATGGCTCCGCCGCGCCCTCTTCGTCGTAGCTGGGCGCTTCGTCCGCCACGGACGCGGTCGCACCCTGCGCCTCGCGCCCCGTCCCCACCTCCTCAACTGATTTTCGGCGCTCGCGAAGTGGGCTGGTGGTCGTGGGGGAAAGGGGGAAGTGTGCCGACGCGCCGAGACACATCGCCCTCACCTCCACCCTGCTGCCCCGTTCGCGCCTCGGCCGACGCCGTCAGCCCGCCCCGGCAGCGTCTCGCGGTGGATTCATACGGGGTATGCGAAATCGACGCT
>DATAUL010000226.1:0-6512 GCA_036268255.1 Solirubrobacteraceae bacterium
AGGAGCACGCTGTAGGGCTTGCGCCGGACCGCCTCGGTGAGCTGTCCGCCCTCGTCGTAGCCGATGTAGCCCGGAGGCGAGCCGACCAGTCGCGACACGGCGTGCTTCTCCATGTACTCCGACATGTCGATGCGGATCATCGTGTCCTCGTCGCCGAACAGGAACTCGGCCAGCGTCCGCGCCAGCTCCGTCTTGCCCACGCCGGACGGCCCGAGGAAGATGAACGAGCCCGTCGGACGCTTGGGATCCTTCAAGCCGGCCCGACTCCGGCGGATCGCCTTGGAGACGACCTCGATCGCCGGGTGCTGTCCGATGACGCGCTTGTGGAGCTCTTCCTCCATGCGCATCAGCTTCTGGGTCTCGGCCTCGGTCAGCTTGAACACCGGGATGCCCGTCCACATCGAGACGATGTCGGCGATTTCCTCCTCGCCGATCGACGGACGCTCCGTCGATTCACCGGCCTCCCACTGATCGGCCAGATCGCGCTTCTTCTGGGTCAGTCGGCGCTCGGTGTCGCGCAGGTTCGCGGCCTTCTCGAACTCCTGTGACTCGATCGCCTCCTCCTTGGCGCGGCGCGTCTCCTCGATCTCGTCTTCGAGCTCGCGGTACACGGGCGGGGAGGTCATCGACTTGATCCGCATCCGGGATGCGGCCTCGTCGATCAGGTCGATCGCCTTGTCGGGCAGGAAGCGGTCGGAGATGTAGCGGTCGGCCAGATCGGCGGCCGCCTCCAGCGCCTCGTCGGTGATGTTGACCTTGTGGTGCTGCTCGTAGCGATCGCGCAGGCCCTTGAGGATCTGGACCGTCTCCTCCGTGGAGGGCTGGTCGACGGTGATCTTCTGGAAGCGGCGCTCCAGGGCGGAGTCGCGCTCCAGGTACTTGCGGTACTCCTCGAGCGTCGTCGCCCCCACCGTCTGCAACTCGCCACGGGCCAACGCGGGCTTCAAAATGGACGCCGCGTCGATCGCGCCCTCGGCGGCACCCGCGCCGACGAGATTGTGCAGCTCGTCGATGAACAGGATGATGTCGCCGCGCTGGGTGATCTCCTTCATCACCTTCTTCAGGCGCTCCTCGAACTCTCCTCGGTACTTGGAGCCTGCCACCAGGGCGGCCAGGTCAAGCGTGTAGATCTGCTTGCCCTTGAGCAGCTCGGGGACGTCGGCGTTGGTGATCCGCTGCGCCAGGCCCTCGACGACGGCGGTCTTGCCGACGCCCGGCTCGCCGACCAGCACCGGGTTGTTCTTGGTGCGCCGGGAGAGGATCTGCATGATCCGCTCGATTTCCGTCTCGCGCCCCACAACCGGGTCCAGCTTGCCCTCGGAGGCGAGCTTGGTCAGGTTGCGCCCAAACTGGTCGAGCAGCTTCGAGGACTTCTTGCCCTCGCCGGTGCCCTGCGCGCCGGCGCTGCCCGAGCCCGAGCCGCGCTGACGGCTGCCGGGACCCGACAGCATCCGGATCACCTCGTTGCGGATCTTCTCGGAGTCCGCGTCGAAGTCGAGCAGGATGCGGGCGGCGACGCCCTCGTTCTCGCGCACGAGGCCGAGCAGGATGTGCTCGGTACCGATGTAGTTGTGGCCGAGGCTCAGAGCCTCGCGCAGCGCGAGTTCCAGGACCTTCTTGGCCCGGGGGGTGAAGGGGATCTGGCCGGAGGTGACCTCCTCGCCGGAGCCGACGATCCGGACCACCTGCGCGCGCACGCGTTCAACGGTGATCTCGAGCGACTCGAGCACGCGGGCAGCGAGCCCCTCCTCCTCGCGGAGCAGGCCGAGCAGGATGTGCTCGGTACCGATGTAATTGTGCTTGAGAGTCCGAGCCTCTTCCTGTGCCAAGACGACCACTTGGCGGGCTCGCTCTGTAAATCGCTCGAACATGAGATTCCTAGGAGTGGTGGTTGCTGCTACGAAGGAGTCGGTCGGGAAATGGTCTGTTCTTTCGTTCTCCTACGCTGCCAGAGTGGCTGCACTCCAACTGCGGGGACGTCGAAGACTCCGTTTCACCCAAGTACTCGGCAGTTCTGCCAAAACCTGTGGGCGCGAACGGTTGTTCTCTCGGGGCCATAGCTCAGTCTAACAGCCGGTCTGCCGTACTCCGACCGAGCAGTTCGCGGTCCGTGCGGGACTTCTCCCGCCTCGTCGCGTCCGGCACAAGGCCCCGCCCGCCCCGCGTACCCCCGGTCGTCGACAACCACGAGCCGGCCAGGATGAGCAGCAGACCGACGATCGCCCCCGCCCCCGGGCGCTCGCTCTCCAGCGTGACGCCGAGCGCCAGCGCGATCACCGGGTTGACGTAGGTGATGACCGTCGCCCGGCTCGTCCCCGCCTCCCGGATCAGCACCGTGAAGACGACGAACGCGAGCGCCGTGCACGCCAGGGCGAGCGTCAGGACCGCCGCCCATGCACCCAGCGACGGCGCGCGCGAGGGCGTGTCCACCGCCGCGAACGGCGCCAGGATGATCGCCGCCAGCGACAGGCTGGCGCCCATCAGGGCCCGCGGGTCAAGGCCCCCCATCCGGTGCTTGACGAGCATCGGGCCGATCGAGTAGCCGACTGCCGCCACGAGGACGGCGAGCCCTCCCAGCAGCTCCGCGCTGTCGCCGGCCACGTCGATGCCGAGGAGCGCGATGACGCCCGCGAAGCCGATCGCCAGGCCCGCCGCCCGCAGCGGGGTGGGACGCTCGGAGTGATCGAAGCGCAGCGCCAGCACCGCTCCGATCAGCGGCACGGCGGCGATGATGATCGCCGCCAGCGACGAGGCGAGATGTACCTCGCCGGCCGCGATCAGCGGAAACGGGATCGAGATCTCGGCCACGGCATAGGCCAGCAGCCAGCGACCGCGACCCCGCAGCGAACCGAGCGTGCCCGCGCGCCACGCGAGCGTCATCAGCACGACGGCCGCGATCACGACCCGCAGCCACGCCACGTCGGGCGCCGACAGCCCGCCGCGCACCGCGATCTTGATCAGCAGGTAGGAGACCCCCCACAGCACCGACATCGCCGCAAAGGCGAGCCAGGCACGGCGAGTCATGACCGCACGGTCAGCCGACGTCGATTTTTGTGATCTTCAGCTGGCGCTCGCCGCGCGGCGTGGTGATCTTGACCTCCTCACCGCGCTTCTTGCCGAGCAGGGCCTTGCCGACCGGCGACTCGTTGGAGAGCTTTGCCTCGGCCGGCTTGGCCTCCGCCGAACCGACGATGGTGTACTTGTTCGACTTCCCGGCCTCGTCCTTGACGTGGACGATCGAGCCGACGCGAACGACGTCGGTGCCGAGGTCGGAGGCGTCGACGACCGTCGCCGAGCGCAGCTTGTCCTCCAGAGTTGCAATTCGCGCCTCGAGCATGGCCTGCTCGTTCTTGGCGTCGTCGTACTCGGCGTTCTCGGAGATGTCGCCGAACTCGCGCGCCTCCTTGATACGGGCTGCGACCTCGCGCCGGCGCGAGGTGGCGAGATGATCGAGCTCCGCCTTGAGGTTGGCGAGGCCCTCCTGGGTGAGGATGACGTCCTTGGGCATAGCTATCGGACCCTGTTTCTATGAGACTTACTGGCGAAGAGAAACCGCCCTGACAGGACGGCGTGCCACGCGCCGCCTGCCCGCGTGGGCGCATGAGTATAGACACGGGCGGGCGGGACTCTCAATACTCGAAAAGGCCTGCTGGCCGGGCAGTGCCGCCCCGGTGGCCGGACTACCGCGGGCCGTGACCCTGGATCTCGTCGGCCTGCTGGAAGGTGGGGCGGTTGACCCATTCGATCAGGGGCTGCGTGATCGCGCCGATCGCCCGGAACTGGATGGAGTCAGAGCACATCTGGTCGCCGGCGGCGCACACGTTGTCGGCCGCATACACCTGTTGCGGGGACGCGGCCACGGCGGCGGCCAGCGAGCTGTCGAGGGCGGCACGGCACCTGGTCAGCGAGCCGTTGCCGCAGTAGATCCGGTTGAGCGGCCCGCGCACCTTCTGATGCAGGACCGCCCGCAGGTCCTTCTGGACGATCCCGTAGAAGCCCACGTCCCAGGCCGAGCCCAGGTGTGAGGTGGCCGGCGTGCCATGGACGCCGGCGCCGTGTCCGGGCTCGTCGTTGATGGGGTAGTCGGTCTCCACCTGGCCCAGCAGCGAGGGGCCGAGCACCGGGGAGAACTCCGCTTTGATGACCAGCGGCCACCAGGCGTCCATGATCCGGATCGCGTCCGAATCGTCGTAGGAGCCACTGGCTCCCGGATGCTGGCGATTGATCCGGTGCGCACCGGTGGACGCCCAGGCGGTGAGCTCGGAGACGGCAGCCGCCAGGGTCGGGTCGCCCGGCTTGCCGATGACCTTGAGCAGATAGGGCAGGACCTCCACGCCGCGGAGATCCTGGGTGCCGGCGATCCCCATGGCGTTGATCAGGTCCGAGAGCGTCAGCTTCCGATGGTCGACCCGCATGTAGTACGCGATGTTGTTGTCGAGCAGTTGTGAGCGGAAGATCGACGAGTACTGCTGGCCGGTGGCCGGGTCGCCGAAGCCGGGCGCCTGCTTGTTGTTCCAGCTCGTCAGGACGTCCTGGTCGACCACGTGCGGATGGGCGTTCTGCGAGGTGTCCTGTTCGGTGAGGCTCTGCGGCGTCGTCCGTGCCGCCCCGTTCAGGCCCTTCCACGCGTACTTGGCGAGGGTGGGGAACAGCGGGTCGGTGTGAGGCCCGCGCACCGGGTTCTGACCGGAGTTGAAGTAGGCCGTGTGCTTGTCGTCGGCGTAGAACCAATTGAACGTGTAGCCGATCTTGCTGGCGGCGTTGAAGAAGTCCTGCGGGTTCTTCATCTGCGACGGATCATTGAACTGCTGAAAACCCGCGGCGGAGTCGAGCTCGTGCATGTAGGTCGAGCGCAGGTTGGTGTAGGCCACCGGCTTGCCCTTGATCGTCGCCCGGGCGATCACGATCCCGTACGCCGTCCGCTCGGTCTGCAGCGTCACCGAGCCGGCGGGCGTGGAGTCGGCGAGGTTCGGCGTCCAGGACTCCTGCCGCGTGAGCGTCTCCATCGGCACGCACTGGCCGTGGAGCAGGTAGTCGTTGGAGCTGGTCGTCACCGGGCCGCCGCCGGGGTTGCACAGCGCGACGGCGAAGGTGTCGATGATGTTCTGGCCGGCGGAGGTCGCCGACCAGGCGTAGTCGCTGCCGTGGCCGAGCTCGACATAGAGGTTGACGCCGGGGAAGGCGGCTCCGTCGGCGTCGATCCCCGGCCCATGGATGTCCTCCTCCATGAGGATCTGCGGGGCGAAGTAGGAGACCTGAGGGCCCATGACGGCCAGCGGGTGGCCGCTGGCCGAGTCCTTGGCGCTGATCAGCAGGGCGTTGGACATCGCGCGGGGGAAGCCCAGCAGCCCCGGCCCGGCGTTCGCGCGAGCGCCGAGCGAGAGGCCCGAGCGGCCCGTGCCCGGGGTGCGGGCGGCGCGGGCCTGCCCGCTGGGGGCGGCGCCGCCGACGATCGTGTCGACCGGCTGGACCGAGCCGGCGTCCGGCAGGGCGATCGTCGCCCGCACCGCCTTGCTCGGCTTGGGAAGAGTCTGGTAGTTGAACGCCTTGCCCCGGACCGTCGTCGGCGCCTCGGGATCATTCGGATCGTCGAAGCTGAGGAACGTGGCAAAGCCCGAGTGATCGGCGGCCGGCTTCTTGGGCTTCGTGTGCTTCTTGGCCTTGGTCTTCGCCTTGGGCTTCGCGATCACCTGCGGCGAGCCGGCGACCGAGCGGTGCTCTGCGCCGAACTTCTGGAGCATGCTCTGGTAGAGCTGGGCGTTATAGAGCTGGTCGCCGCCGCCGTTACCGAAGATCCCGCCGACGAGCGTGGCGATCGAGACCAGGTCCTCCAGCGAGAACGGCGCGGGTCCGGCCGGCTGCCCGATCGCCGCGTACTCGCCCGGCATCATCGTCAGTATGTTCAGCGGCTGCTTGGCGGCCGCGATGTAGGCGTTGATGCCGTTGACGTAACTGCTGGCGTCCTCGTAGAGCTGCTCGCCGCCGGGCTCCGAGTGGATGTTGTTGACCTGGTTGACGAGGTCCTGCTGGGTGTAGGGCTCGGCCTGCCACACCGACTCGTCCATGCTGACGTTCGCCCCGCCGGCGAAGCTCGCGAGGTCGCCCTCCCCGGAATGACGGAGCGCGTCGATGAAGAACAGGCGGTCCTCGGCGGTGGCATAGCCGATCCCGAACATCAGCTCCGGCCGCGTGTCGCCGTAGATGTGGGGAACGCCGTATTGCTTGTCGCGGACGATCGTGACCCCCGGCTCGGGCGTCTGCGTACTCTCGACGTCGCCGGCCGGCACCCCGAACGTCGCGTCCTTGTAGTACTGAGGGATCGTGGCCTGGGTGATGTTGCCGGCCGCAGTCGTCAGCGCGTCGTACATCCCCAGCTGATCCGAGCTGTGCGCCGGACGCTGGCCTGCGGCCTCGAACAGCGCAAGCTGGGCGGCGTTGTCAAAGCCGTTCGTTCCGGGTGGCAGGACGTTGCGAAATCCGCGGAAATCGTTCTGGCCGTAGGGCTGCACCTG
>DATAUL010000227.1:0-2671 GCA_036268255.1 Solirubrobacteraceae bacterium
TCGTCCTACTTCCTGCTGGCCTTCGTCAACATCGGCCTGGGCCTCGACGGCGGCGCCTCGCAGAGCCTGACGGCGCGCATCGGCCATGCCCGGGCGATGGAGATGGCGATGCTCGGCGAGCGGATCGGCGCCGAGCAGGCCGTGGGCTGGGGAATGGTCAACCGCGTCGTCGACGACGAGCAGTTGCCCGCCGCCGTGACTGAGCTCGCCCAGCGTCTCGCCGCCGGCCCGCCCGGCTCCTACGCGACGATCAAGCGCACGATCAACGCCTGCACCTACGCGGGCTTCGCCGAGAACCTCGACCTCGAGGCCCGGCTCCAGCAGGAGCGAGCAGATTCCAAGGACTTCATGGAGGGCGTCGTGTCCTTCGTGCAGAAGCGCCCGCCCAGCTTCACGGGGGAGTAGGGATGAACCTCGCCCAGACGGTCCTCGACGCCGGCCGGGAGGATCCTGACCACATCGCGGTCAAGCTCGACGACGCCGAGGTGAGCTACAAGATGCTCGACGGCGCCACCGCGCACATGGTGGGGCTGCTGCGCGAGCACGGCGTCAAGCCGGGCGATCGCGTGGGGATCATGCTGCCCAACGTCCCCTACTTCCCCGTCTGCTACTACGGGATCCTGCGCGCCGGGGCGATCGTGGTGCCGATGAACGTACTGCTCAAAAAGCGCGAGGTCGGCTACTACCTCAAGGATCCCGAGGCCAAGCTGCTGATCGCCTGGAACGACTTCGCCGAGGCGGCACAGACCGGCGCCGAGGAGGCCGGAGCCGAGTGTCTGCTCGTCAAGCCCGGCGAGTTCGAGAACCAGGTGGGCGCCGCCGAGCCCGTGACCGAGCTAGCCGACACCGGTGACGGCGACACGGCCGTCATCCTCTACACCTCGGGCACCACCGGTCAGCCCAAGGGCGCCGAGCTATCAAACGCCAACCTGTCGCGCAACGCGAAGGCCTCGAGTGGCCTGTTCGGCCTGGGCCCCGAGGGCGTCGTGCTGGGGGCGCTGCCGCTATTTCACACCTTCGGGCAGACCTGCGGCATGAACGCCACGCTCGGCGAGGGCGGGACGCTGACACTGATCCCGCGCTTCGATCCGGCCAAGGCGCTGGAGATCATCCAACGCGACCGGGTCAACGTCTTCCAGGGCGTACCGACGATGTACGGCGCGATGTTGCACCTCGACAATCGCGATGACTACGACGTGAGCTCGCTCAACGTGTGCGCCTCCGGCGGCTCGGCGATGCCGGTGGAGCTGATGCGCGGCTTCGAGGAGGCGTTCGGGTGCAAGGTGCTCGAGGGCTACGGGCTGTCGGAGAGCTCGCCGGTGGCCTCCTTCAACCACCCCGACCGCGAGCGCAAGCCAGGGTCGATCGGCACCCCGATCGCGGGGGTCGAGATGAAGGTCGTCGACGATGACAGCAACGAGGTGGACCAGGGTGAGGTCGGCGAGATCCTCATCAAGGGTCACAACGTGATGAACGGCTACTGGAACCGCGCAGACGCAACGGCCGAGACGATCGTCGACGGCTGGCTGCATACCGGCGACATCGGCAAGGTCGACGAGGACGGCTACTTCTTCATCGTCGACCGCAAGAAGGAGATGATCATCCGCGGCGGCTACAACGTCTATCCGCGAGAGATCGAGGAGGTGCTCTACGAGCATCCCGACGTCCGCGAGGCCGCAGTGCTCGGCATCCCCTCCGACGAGTACGGCGAGGAGGTGGCCGCCGCCGTGGCGCTCAAGGACGGCGCCTCGACATCGCCCGAGGATCTGCGCAACTACGTCAAGGAGCAGGTGGCCGGTTACAAGTACCCGCGCAAGGTGTGGCTGGTCGACGAGCTGCCCAAGGGCCCGACCGGCAAGATCCTCAAGCGCGAGATCGAGCCGCCCAGCGACCCGTGAGCGTCACGGTTCGCCCGGCCACCCCGGGAGACGTCGAGCGGATCTATGGCTTCGTGCGCGAGCTGGCCGAGTACGAGGGCGCACCCGAGCAGGTCACCGGCACCGTCGAGATGCTCGGCGAGGCGCTGTTCGGATCACATCCCGCCGCCGAGGCGCTGATCGCCGAGGTGGACTCAGAGCCCGTGGGCTTCGCCCTCTTTCACGCCACGTTCTCCACGTGGGAGTGCGCCGCCGGCCTGTGGCTGGAGGATCTCTATGTTCCGCCGCGTCACCGCCGGGCGGGGGCGGGCGGCGCCCTGCTGAGCGCGCTGGCGCGGATCGCCGTCGAACGCGACTGCCCGCGCCTGGAGTGGCACGCGCTTGACTGGAACGACCTGGCGCTCGGCTTCTATGAGCGGCTGGGCGCCGAGCGGCTGTCGGCGTGGGAGCTTCACCGCCTCAGCGGCGACGCGCTGGCGCGTGTCGCCGGCGGCTGACCAGACCGCTCATGTGGCTCGTGGTTGGGCGCCCAGCGGCGGATCGCCCTACGGGACCCCGTGTCGTGTGCGCACGTTCCGGTGCCGGAAAATAGAGAAGCCCCGCCGAGGCGGGGCTTCTCCGTAGCAGGCCTATAAGCCGGATCTTGTCGAGAACAGTCATCCATCTTCGCGGCCTACCCGGACCTTGGCGGGTCACCTACGAACGGTCCTGCTTGGCCTAGCATCAGGTGGGGTTTACCTGGCCGCCGCGTCACCGCGACGCCGGTGCGCTCTTACCGCACCATTTCACCCTTA
>DATAUL010000228.1:0-9812 GCA_036268255.1 Solirubrobacteraceae bacterium
TGGCTTCGTTGATCGACCAGGCGACCGTCAGCAGGACGAAGATCAGCGCGAACACGCCGAACACGGCGCCCACCGCGACCGCCACGGCACCGCGGGCGATACTCGAGACCTTGGTGACGACCTCGGCCTTGGCGAGCTCGACCTCCTCGCGGACGAGCACCGACAGCTTCTCCGAGACCTCGGTGATGGCCGCGGCGAAGCTCTCGGACTGCTGGGGAGGCTCAGCGGGCAAGGCGCTTGAGGATCAGGGCGAGCACGAGGCCGCCGGCGAAGGCGGCGCCGACCGCGATCTCCGGACGCTCGGCGGCCAGCGCGGCCGGCCCTCCGGAGGAGAGATCGTCCTCGGGCCGCCACGCCGGAGATTCGGACCCCAGCGGGACTGGGCCGGGCGAGACGACGGACGACTCACCGGGCGCGAGCGGCGCGACCGCTGCCGGCACCTCGACGTCCTGGCCGTCCGTCGCCGCGGTGATCGCCGCAGGCGGACGAGGCGGGGCGGACGGGACGTCAGGCGGCGTGTCCGGCCCGAGGGCGGCGGGCACGTCGCCAATCGACCCGGATTTGTCGTCCGGCGGTTCGGGCGGTCCGCTCTGCGACTGGTCGGTCACTCAGGGGGCTCTTCGCCGAACACGCGCATCCAGATCAGCGCGGCCACCCGCGTCGACACGAGACTCGCGAGCGCGCCGATGCCCGCCACAACTCCCGACCACAGCAGGCGCTTAACCAGAGGGCTCTCCGTCATGGCCGGGGATTCAATCAGACTCGTCCGGTGCTGTGCGGGCGTGTCGCTCCAAACCGGAGCAGATCGTCTCCACGATCATCGATTTGGCGCGGTCGAGGTCCGGCTGACCGACGGTGACGGAGTCGAAGATCCAGCCGGTCAGGACCTGCTCGACGGCTCCGTAGAACGCCTGGGCCGCGAACTCCGGGGTGATCTCGGAGCGGAACTCCCCATCGTCCTGGGCCCGGGCGACAATCGCCGCGATTCCCGCGTAGGCGTCGCGGATCTTCTCCAGGTGGGTGAGGCCGAACGTGTTGGCCGCGCGCGTGACCTCGACGATGATCACCTTCATCAGCTCCGGGTCGTGGCGGTAGGAGTCGATGATGAACGACGCGATCGCGTACAGCTTCTGACGTGGGGGGCGGCCGGAGGCATCGGCCTCGGCGATCGCCTGCAGCATCACGTCCCAGCGCTCGAGGAACAGCGTGTCGAGGATCTGCTCCTTGGAGGAGAAGTAGTGGTAGACGAGCCCGTAGGCGACGCCCGCCTCATCGGCGATGTCCGACACGCGGCAGGTGTGAAACCCTTGGCGCGCGAACACCCGCACGGCGGCGTCGAGGATCACCCGTCGCTTCTCGGTCGCGGCCGTGGTCATCCGTCACCCCACCGGTAGGCAGAGGGCCGGCGGTGCGTGAGCGCCGGCAGCCGGCGGCGCACCTCGCGCAGGCCGTCCGGATCGAGGTCGGCGACGATCGCGGTCTCGATGTCCGGCGCGCCGGCAAGGACCACGCCCCACGGGTCGACGATCAGGGAGCGGCCGCCGGAGCGCAGGCCGCCGGGATGGCTGCCGATCTGGTTGGGAGCGAGCATGAACACCTGGTTCTCGATCGCCCGCGCCCGCACGAGCACGTCCCAGTGATCACGAGTCGTCGTCAGCGTGAAGGCCGCGGGCACCGCGATCACCTCGGCCCCGCGGAGGGTGAGGATCCGGTACAGCTCGGGGAAGCGCAGGTCGTAACAGATCGTCATGCCGAGGGTGAGCCCGGACGCCAGCGTCGAGACGACGATCTCCTCGCCCGCCTCCTGGGTGGCCGCCTCGCCGTAGTTGGTCTGATCGACGGTGACATCGAACAGGTGGATCTTGCGGTACACCGCGCGCAGCTCGCCGTCGGGCCCGATGTGGACGCTCGTGTTGTAGCCCTTCTCCGGCGTCGCCCCCCGCTCGAACAGCGAGCCGGCGAGCAGGTCGATGCCCAGCTCGGCGGCGATCGACCGCCCCCACGTGATCGCCTCGCCGTCCAGGTCCTGCACTCCCGCCCGGATCACGTCGCGGCCCCCGAGCACCGTCCACGTCTCGGGCAGAGCGACGAGCTCGGCCCCGAGGCTCGCGGCCTGCCGTACGAGGCGGTCGGCGGTCTGGAGGTTGCGATCGGCGTCGTCGGTGGCGTTGAGTTGGATGGCGCCCGCGCGCACCCGGAGAATCTCCCGATTGACTGGTCAGTCAGTGTTGCACGATAGCGTTGCCGATACCGGATGCCACCTCTTCCCTACCGCGGGACGTTCGGCGATCCCCGGCCGCCCGAGTTGGCGGCCCTCGCGCTGCCCCCGGACCCGATGCCGTCGGGCCTGGGGACGCGACCGCTCAAGGCGTGGCGGTACGTCGGCGTGTTCGGCCCCGAGGTGATGCTGTGCGTGGCCTCCGTCCGCGTCGGGCCCTTCCGGCAATCGTTCTGGGCGGTCTGGGACCGCAGCGCGGGGCGGCTGTACGAACACACGGCGATGGGCAGCGGCGCCGCGCGCCTCGGGTATGGCAGCGCGGCCGTCGCCGACCGCGAGCTGGGGCTCGACCTCGCGTTCACCGAAGGCGCGGGCGTGGAGACGGTCTGCGCCAGTGGCGACGGATACGCCTGGACGCGTAAGCAGGGCGGCGTGATCGCCGCGGGCACGATCGCGCTCGCCGGCGAGCGTTCGCGGGCGTTCGCCGGACGCGCGGTGATCGACGACACGGCCGCCTACTACGAACGCCACACCCACTGGCGGTGGAGCGCCGGGGTGGGCAGCGCCGGCGACGGGCGCCAGGTGGCCTGGAACCTCGTCGACGGGGTCAACGACCCGCCGCACGACAGCGAGCGCACGGTCTGGATCGATGGCGTCGCTTCCGAGCCCGGTCCCGTCCGCTTCGCCGAGGACCTGTCATCCGTCGGCGATCTGCGGTTCGTCGAGGAGGCCGTGCGCGAGCGTCATGAGAACCGGCTCGTCGTCCGCAGCCGCTACCGCCAGCCGTTTGGCACGTTCTCCGGCTTGCTTCCGGGGGGCGTCGCGCTGGCCGAGGGCTGGGGCGTGATGGAGGACCACGACGTCTGGTGGTGAGCAACTCGGAGCGGGTTTTGAACCGTGGGCGCGCAAAACCCGCTCCGAGTCGACGCTCAGCCGGCCCGCTGGCGGCGCAGCTCGGCCAGCAGCAGCTTGGAGTGCATCGCGCCGATCAGGTTGCGCAGCGGCTCCGCGCCGCTGGAGATGATCTCGACCGCCCGTTCGACGTCGACCTCGCCGGCCAGCCGCGCCAGGAGCACGCTCACCTCCTCGGCCACCAGCGGGGCCAGCGCCTCGCGGTAGCGCAGCGTGTCGTAGACGGTGAACCCGATCGCCTCCTCGTAGCCGCCGGCGCGAAAACGCGAGATCGCCTCGATGATCGCCACGTCGTCGCGGTCGTACCCGCGGGCGTTCGGGGTCAGCACCTCCAGCTGCTCGAGGCGCTCGAGCACGTTGCGCGGCATGTCATAGGTCTCCTGGGCCGCATCGCTTGACAGCCGTGGGTGGGCGGGGTCCTTTTCCAGCTCGGCGGCAAGCTCGAGGATGCGGTCCTCGAGCTCGATCATCCGCGCCGCCCGCTCGGGGTCGGATGCCATGACCTCGCGGATCACCCGCAGCGGCATGAACCGCTCCTCCTGCAGGCGCTTGATCAGTCGCACCCGGTCGACGAACTGCTCCGGGTAGTAGGCCATGTTGCGGCTCGTGCGCAGCACGTCGCCCTCGGATCCGAGCAGGCCCTCGCGCAGGTAGTGCTTGATCGTGCCGGCGCTCACGCCCGAGCGCTGCGCCAGCTCGGACATCTTCAGCATCCCGGCGCTGCTCATCCCGTCGCCGTGCGCTCCTGCGTGGGGACGCCGAGCAATGCCCGGGCCTCCTCCACGGTCGCCGGCCGGCGACCGCAGTCCTCGGTCAACCGGCGCGCGCGAGCGATGAGATCGCCGTTGGAGCGGGCCATCGTGCCGTCGGGCAGATAGAAGTTGTCCTCCAGCCCGACCCGGATCGAACCGCCGAGGGTCAGAGCGGCCGCGACCATCGTCCACTGCCCCCGCCCGATCCCGATCACGCCCCAGTGATGCTGCTCGTCAGGCCAGGCGGCCGCGAGGTTCTCGGCCATCATCGCCAGGTTGCGCGCCGTCGCCGGCACGCCGCCGACGACGCCCATCACGAAGTCGGCGTGCAGCGGGGCGTCGAGCAGGCCCATGTCGACCAGTGGCGCCAGCGAGCCGACATGGCCGACGTCGAAGCACTCGTGCTCGGGCTTGATGCCCAGCCGCCGCATCGCCTCCAGCAGGTCGATGATCTCGTCGAACGGGTTGGTGAAGACGAACTTGAACACGAAGTCCCGGCGCGAGCGCGAGTACTTGGCGTAGTTGAGCGAGCCCATGTTGAGCGCCGCCACCTCCGGGCCGCAGGCCTCGAGATAGGCGACCCGCTTCGCGACGGGCACACCCACCGTCCCCGTGGAGAAATTGATGATCGCCGCGTCGCCGACCTCGCCCAAGATCGCCTCCCTGATGGCCGCGAAGTCCTCCACCTCATAGCTGGGCGCGCCGTCGGGCGTGCGTGCGTGGATGTGGATGTGCACGCCGCCCTCGTCGACGATCCGCCGCGCCTCGGCGGCGTACTCCGGCGGCGTGTAGGGGATCGCCGGGCACTGATCGCGGTTGGCGATCGCCCCGGAGATGGAGCACGTGATGACCGCAGGGTCGTCGACGCTCATGAATTTCGCCGGCCGGCGGGCATAGGATGACGGCCGTGAGGGCTCGGGGAGCCATCAAGCATCGGACCAAGCAGGTCACGGGCTGGACGTGGACCTGGAAGCCCAACCAGCACGTTGCGCAGCGGGTCTCGGTGACCTGCCTCAAGGCGCGCGCCCGGATCGCGTTCGCCTACGAGATCCCCAACGGCTGAGCGCGGCGTCATACGGGCACCACGCCCGACCGCTTCCACGGCCGCTCGACGCGCTTGCCGGCCGACATCTCGAGCGCGCGGCAGATGGTGGCCCGGGTCTCACGCGGGTCGATCACGTCGTCGATCATGTCGTTGCCGGCCGCGACGTAGACGTCGATGATCTTGCGGAAGTTCTCGACCAGCTCCCGGCGCTTGGCCTCGGGGTCCTCGGCGTCCTGGACCTGCTTGCGGAAGATGATCTCGACCGCGCCCTCGGCGCCCATCACGCTGATCTCGGCCGATGGCCAGGCGACGATCAGGTCGGGCTCGTAGGCACGGCCGCACATCACGTAATACCCGGCGCCGTAGGCCTTGCGCAGGATGACCGTGATCTTCGGAACGGTCGCGTTCGCGGTGGCGTAGAGCATCTTTGCGCCGTGGCGGATGATGCCCTGCTGCTCGACCTTGGAGCCGACCATGAAGCCGGGTACGTCCATCAGGTAGACGAGCGGGATCCCGTAGGCGTTGCAGAGGTTGATGAAGCGCGCGGCCTTGTCGGCCGAGTCGTTGTCAAGGATCCCGCCCAGCTGCTTGGGCTGGTTGGCGACGATGCCGGCCGGGCGCCCGCCGAAGCGCGCCAGGCAGGTGATGATCGTCTTGGCGAACTGCGGCTTGAGGTCAAACCACTCACCGTCGTCGACGATCCGCCGGATCACCTCGTACATGTCGTAGGGCTTGCGGTTGGATTCGGGCAGCGCGTCGAGCAGTTCCTCGTCGGCGCGATCGATCGGATCCGAGACAGCCCGCACGGGCGGCGGCTCCTCGCAGTGCTGCGGAAAGAAGCTCAGGTAGCGCTTGATCGCCTCGATGCACTCGGGGTCGTCGGCCACCTCGAGGTCCCCCACTCCGGACTTGCGGCAATGCACCCGCGAGCCGCCGAGCTCCTCCTGGCTGACCTCCTCGCCGACGGCGGCGCGCACCAGGTGGGGGCCGGCCAGCGCCATCGATCCCCGCCCGCGCACCATCGGCACGAAGTCGGCCAGCCCGGGGATGTACGCCGTACCGGCCGCGCACGGCCCCATCAACGCCGCCACCTGGGGAATCACGCCGGAGTTGATGACCTCCTCGCGGAACAGGTGGCCGCTGCCCGCGAACAGCGAACCAACGGCCTCCTGGATCCGCGCGCCGGCCGAGTCCAGCAGCCACACGAACGGGATCCGCTTCGACAGCGCCAGCTCGCGCAGCCGGGTCACCTTCAGCTCGCCGGTCATCCCCATCGAGCCGGCCATCACCGTGAAGTCGTAGGCGGCGACGGCGCACATTCGCCCGTCGACCTTGCCGTAGCCGGTGATGACGCCGTCCGCGGGCGCGTCGCGGCCGTCCATCGCGCGCTGCGAGAAATGCGGACGGCCGTGGATGCCCAGCTCGACGAACGTGCCCTCGTCGATCAGCAGCGCGAGGCGCTCACGCGCGGTGAGCTTCTCGGCAGCGTGCTGAGTGGCGATCTTCGCCTCGCCGCCACCCAGCATCAGCTGCGTGCGGCGGGCGCGCAGATCGTCGGCGAGCGGGCGAAGGAGGCTGGTTTTCGGTGTGTCCACGGTCACGGGACGGGCGGGCCGGACGGGTTCAGATCGGAGGCGTTTCGCCACTTCAGAAGTGAGACGTTCTACTTCTCACTCTGGCATGGTCGGAGGCCGCGCGTCAATGCGGCGTCGGCCTCGCCGGCTCCCGGTTGATTTCAATCACCAGCAGCGGGTACGCTCTTGAACGCGAGGTCGTGGCGGGTCGATGCGAAACGCCACATTTCTTGCTCAGTGCAATCCGGTGCTCCAACCAGCCCTGCGTGGCGAGGATGCCCGGAGTCCTGCAAGCGGTTTGGAGCTCTACTATGTCGCAGTCCGCGAAGCGTCCATTCTGGACGGACACACTCGCCCCGTACGCCCGCCCCCGACTGGGGCGCAGTTTGGTGGACATCGCCACCTCGATCGTGCCCTACGTCGTCTTGTCGGTGGTGATCTACAACACGATCGGCTACTCGGTGCTCGTCGCTCTGGCTCTGGCGATCCCGACGGCCGGCTTCCTCGTGCGGACATTCGTGGTCTTCCACGACTGCACGCACGGCTCACTGCTGCCGTCCAAGCGCGCCAACGCCTATGTGGGCGCGGTCCTCGGACTGATGGTGCTCGCGCCGTTTCACCGCTGGCGCCACGACCACGCCGTGCACCACGCCAGCTCTGGAGACCTCGAGCGTCGCGGCGTCGGAGACCTGCCGACGCTGACGGTCGCCGAGTATCGCGCCCGCACGCCGCGCGGCCAGTTCGCCTACCGGATGAACCGCAACCCGCTCGTCCTGTTCGTCCTCGGCCCGATCGTCGCGATGGTCATCGGACCGCGAATCGCCACCCGCGAGCAGCGTCCGCGCATGCGCCACAGCGTGCTCCTCACCGATCTCTCGCTGCTGGCGATCGTCGGTCCGCTGTGCTGGTGGCTCGGCGTCGTCAACTTCCTCGTCGTGTGGGCGCCCGCCGCGCTGCTCGCCGGCTCAGTCGGCATCTGGCTGTTCTACGTCCAGCATCAATTCGAGGACGCCTACTGGGAGAGCGCCGAGGAATGGACGTATGCCGACGCGGCTCTGCGGGGCAGCTCGTACCTCAAGCTCCCGCGCGTTCTGCAGTTCTTCACCGCCAACATTGGCCTTCACCACGTTCACCACCTGAACGCCAAGATCCCCAACTACAACCTCCAGCGAGCCCACAACGACAACGAGATGTTCCACGGCGTCCCCGTGCTGTCGCTGTGGGACGGCCTGCGGGCCGTCCGGCTGAAGTTGTGGGACGAGGAGGGCAACCGGCTGGTCACGTTCGCCCAGGCTCGCGAACGGGCCCTCGCGCCCCGCCTGGCGGGCGCCGGAGCCGGAGCAGACTAGTGTCGCGGCACTAGCCTGGGTCGGTCGCTCAGCGACCCTTCCACTCCGGCTCGCGCTTCTCGAAGAAGGCGCGGACGCCCTCCTGGATGTCCTCGGTGGAGAACGCGATCGTCAGCTGCGAGCGCAGGAAGTCCAGCGCGTCGGCGTAGGCCATGTCCTGCTGGCGGAACATCGCGTCCTTGCCGAGCTTCATCAGCGCCGGGGACTTGCTCGCCAGCTTGGCCGCCCACTCGTCGACCTGGGCGTCGAAGCGCTCGGGCGCGACAACCCGGTTGACGATCCCGATCCGCTCGGCCTCGGCGGCCGCCATCTGCTCGCCGAGCAGCATCAACTCGGCCGTCTTCTTGCGCCCGACGTTGCGGTAGATGAGCGCCATGATCATGAACGGAAACAGCCCGACATTGATCTCCGGTGTCCCGAAGCGCGCGCCCTCCTTGGCGAGGATCAGATCGCAGGCCAGGGCCAGTCCGAGCGCGCCGGCGAGCACATGCCCGTTGGCCGCGCAGATCGACGGCTTGCCCAGCTCCCCGAGCAGTCGGAAGGCCTGGGGGAAGCGTTCGGTGGCGAAGTGCTTGTGCACGAGCGCCACGTCGGCGGCGAAGCCCGACAGGTTGCCGCCGCTGGAGAACACCGTCTCGTGGGTGGAGGTCAGCACCAGGCAGCGCACGGCAGCATCGTCGCGGGCAGAGCCGAGGGCGTCGATCAGCTCCTCCAGCAGGTCGTCGGAGAGGGCGTTGCGGGTGTCGGGATCGTCGAGGGCGATCGTGGCAACGCCCGTCGCGGCGACCTCATAGGTGATCTTCTCGTAGGGCATGGCGACAGCGTACGCGGGGCGGCCGGACGGTGTCTCTGTCGAAAGTAGGAAGCTCTACTGTTTACTTTTGCGGTTGCCGCCGATAGCGTCCGCAGGCGACCACGAAAGGGAGGCCAGCCGATGGCGACCGCCGACGTACTGAAGCCAGACTTCGCCAGCCAGCGCAAGCACTTCATCTTCACCGACGAGCACGAGCAGCTACGCGAGTCGATCCGACGTTTCGTGATCAACGAGCTGCAGCCCCACGCCGAGGAGTGGGAGGAGACGACATTCCCCAACTGGGTGTTCACCCGAATGGGCGAGCTCGGCTTCCTCGGCCTTGACAAGCCCGAGGCCTACGGTGGCCAGGGCGGCGACTACTACACCTCGCTGGTGCTCGCCGAGGAGATCGTGCACGCTCACTCCGGCGGGCTGGCGATGGGGGTGGCGGTGCACACCGATATGGCGATGCCCCCGATCCTCGCCTTCGGCACCGAGGAGCAGAAGCAGGAGTGGGTGGCGCCCGCGATCGCCGGCCAGAAGATCCTGTGCCTGGGGATCACCGAGCCCGACGCCGGCTCCGACGTACACGGGATCAAGACGGTGGCCAGGCGCGACGGCGACGGGTACGTGATCAACGGGTCCAAGACCTACATCACCAACGGCCACCGCGCCGACGTGATCGTGCTCGTGACCAAGACCGATACTGATTCGGCCCCGCCCACTCATGACGGCTTCACGCTGTTCCTGGTGCCGATGGACGCCGAGGGCGTGATCCGCGAGCAGCGCCTGCAGAAGCTCGGCATGCACGCCTCCGACACGGCGCTGCTGGCCTTCCAGGACGTCTATGTGCCTCAGTCGGCGGTGCTCGGCCAGATCGGCAAGGGCTTCTACCACATCATGTGGGAGCTGCAGGGCGAGCGACTGATCGGCGCCGCCGGATGCGTCGCCGGCGCTCAGAACGTGTTCGAGCGCACGCTGCTGTACGCCAAGGAGCGCAAGGCGTTCGGCCGTGAGATCGGCCACTTCCAGGTGATCCGGCACAAGTTCGCCGAGATGGCGACCAAGATCGAAACCGCCCGACAGCTGGTCTACACGACCGCCTGGCGCTTTCAGAACGGCGAGTACCCGGTGCGCGAGATCTCGATGGCCAAGCTCTACGCGGCCCG
>DATAUL010000229.1:0-2383 GCA_036268255.1 Solirubrobacteraceae bacterium
GAGCTTCGGGTGCAACGGCGCATGACTCTCGACGAGATCGTGGAGCGGCTCGTTCTACCGCGGACGACGATCTACGAATGGATCAAGGACATCCCGCTGGGAAAGCCGCGCTCGACGGCCGGGCAGGCAAAAGGCGTGGCGGCGATGCAGGCCAAGTACCAGCGGCTCCGGGAGGAGGCGTACGCCCAGGGAGCGGCCGAGTTCGAGACCCTGGCGAGCGAGCCGACGTTCCGTGACTTTGTCGTTCTCTACATCGCCGAGGGCGGGAAACGCAACCGCAACCGCGTGCAGATCTGCAACTCGGATCCGAGGGTGGTGATGCTGAGTGCCCGATGGATGGCCGCCCTCACCACGAAGCCGCTGACCTACTCGATCCAGTATCACGCCGACCAGGATCTGGACGAGCTGCGATCGCAGTGGGGGCGGTTATTGGGGATCGATGGGGCGAGGATCGTCATGCAGCGCAAGTCGAACAGCGGGCAGCTGACCGGTCGCTCGTGGCGGTCAGAGCTCGGCGTGCTGACGGTGACGGTCCACGACACGGGCCTTCGCTCGCGGCTCCAGGCCTGGATCGACCACATCAAGGAGCACGACTGGCGCCTACACTGCGCATGACGGGGCGTAGCGAAGCCTGGTATCGCGCTCGCTTTGGGGGCGAGAGATCCCCGGTTCAAATCCGGGCGCCCCGATGATTTTGCAGTGACCGGCACCGGCGTACCGGTAATCGGTAGATTGATAGGTATGGACAGGCGCCGCGCCATCCACGCGGTCGTGCCGGCACTTGCAGCGCTCGTTTTCGCCCTTCCCGCCACGGCCGGCGCCACGGCGTACGCGCCCGTCAACCGCACCGGCCCGAAGCTCTCGGTTCCCGCTGCCAAGCTGGACGGCGCGCTGGCATGCGACGGTCCGCTCGCCGGCGCCGCGCACCCGCCGGTGCTGCTCGTACCGGGCACGACGCTGAACCCGACGACCGACTTCTCCTACGGCTGGGAGCCGGCCCTGCGCCAGCTCGGATATCCGTACTGCACGATCGATCTGCCCGGCAACGCGATGGCCGATATCCAGACGGCGGGCGAGTACGTCGTCTACGCGATCCGCACGATGCACGCCGCCTACGGCGGGCGGATCGACATCATCGGTCACTCCCAGGGCGGCATGGTGCCCCGCTGGGCGCTGCGCTTCTGGCCCGACACGCGGGCGATGGTCGACGACCTGATCGGGCTCTCGCCCAGCAACCACGGGACCCTGGACGCGATCCCGCTCTGTGAGGTCGGCTGCGCGGCCTCAATCTGGCAGCAGCGCTCCAACGCGAACTTCATCGCCGCGCTGAACTCGCGCCAGGAGACATTCGCCGGCGTCTCCTACACCGACGTGTACACGCTGACCGACGAGGTCGTGGTGCCGAACTTCGGGCCGGCCGCCTCGTCGTCGCTGCGCGGCGGGAGAGGGGCGATCACCAACGTGGCGATCCAGACGGTGTGCCCCACCGATCCGACGGAGCACATCGGGATCGGGATCTATGACGACACCGCCTATGCGCTGGCCGTGGACGCGATCACCCATCCCGGGCCCGCCGACCCCGGCCGCGTCTCCCGCACGGTCTGCCTGGATCCGCTGATGCCGGGCATCGACCCGGCGGCCTTCCCGCTCAACCTCGCCAAGACGAACGCCGCGGTCGCCACGACGCTGGCCGCCTATCCGCACGTGCCTGCCGAGCCCCGCCTGGCCTGCTACGTCACGGCCACGTGCCGGCGGCCCTCGTCGCGGCGCCCCTCCGCCCGAAGTGGGTCGGGAAGCCGCGGAGCAGCCGCGCGAAGATCTCCTTGAGCGTCTGCTTGCCGTAGGGGTGTGAGCCGTCGTACATCGTCAGGACGGCGATCGAGACGCGGGCACAGCCGCGGACGAGCAGCGCGACCTGATGGTCCTCGAGCCCCGTCCCGTAGCCCCATCCGCCCTTGAAGTACAGCCGCCAGCCGGTCTGCGGCAGCTCGCCGATGCCCCAGCGCTGTGGCGGGATCACGCTGCGCAGCAGCCGCATCGCGTAGGAGCGATGCCGGGCGGCGACGAAGCGGTCGATGCCGAGGAAGAAGCGCGTCTGGTCCCGCGGGGTGATCTGCGTCTCGCCCCACACCGGGTTGGTGGCGAGGTGCGTCATGCCGACGCGCCGGGCCAGCGCGCTCAGGCTGCCCTGACCGACCGTGTCGAAGATCTGCTGGGCGTCGTCGTTGTTGGAGGCGCGGATCATCGGGCCGAGAACCGCCCGCTCTCCCGGCGATAGCGCCCGTCCGCTCACCGTGGGCCGGTCGAGGTAGGCGACGAGCAGCATCGCCTTGACCACGCTCGCCGACCACTCCTGATGGTCGGCCCGGTAACCCTCGAAGCG
>DATAUL010000230.1:0-3319 GCA_036268255.1 Solirubrobacteraceae bacterium
CCGCGAGCGTCGCGTGCTCGAGCTTCGCTATGGGCTCGGCGGCGAGCAGCCCCGGACCCTGGATGAGGTCGGGCGGACGTTCAACGTCACGCGCGAGCGAATCCGCCAGATCGAGAACCGATCGCTCAACAAGCTCCAGCAGCTCCCCGTGAGCCAGCAGCTGCGCAACGATGCCGAGATCAACTCCGGCTTTGTCCCGCCACAACCTCGCTGACCTGTCCCTGCGGTCGACGGTCAGTCGCGCCGGCCGATCGCCGTCCCGCTTTGAGTGAGGCGATACTCATCGCGCGGCGGGTGTTCGCTGTATCGGTGACGTTCGATCAGGCCGCAGTCCTCCAACTTGCGCAGCCGGGCGGTCAGCGTCCCCCGCGGGGGCGCCGGTGTTGACGCGGATGTCGGCGAAGCGGCTCACGCCGAAGCTCAGCTCGCGCAGGATCAGCAGCGACCAGCGGTCTCCCACGACGTTCAGGGCGTCGGCGATCGAGCAGACGCGCGGCCCTCCGGGCTCTATTGGTTCGGCGTTCGAACTCACCGTCCTGGCGTAGCTCGCTACGCCCGTCTGCTCGAGCAGGCCCCGCTTGACTGGTGACGCGCGGTCGCGTCAGAGTGGGGTGGATTCGGCCAACGGGGGACCGAGGACCTCGAACGCCTGGGTCTGTTGCACCAGGCGCGCGTATGCCTCGGACCCGCGCTCACCAGGCGGTAGCCGCGAGTAGCGGACGAAGAACTGCTCAAACCGGATCGACGCCGGCATTATCGTGGCAAAGAAGCGAGCCGGCGTGTCGTCGATGTTCTGCCACGTGTGGGGCGTGCCACGCGGGATGAAGACGAATGATCCCGGAGGCGCGTCGAATAGCGTCTCGGCCAGCATGACCCTGAACCGTCCGTCGAGCGTGTAAATCGTCTCGTCCTGATGGCGGTGAACATGGAGCGGCGGCCCTTCGCCCGGCGCGGCGACCGTCTCGACTGCGGTGAGCGATCTGCTGCTCGTGTCCGCCATCGCCTTGAACGTGAGAACACCGCCCAGGGGGTTCTCGACAGAGAACCCCTCCCCGGGCGCGAGCGCAAAGGGTGTGACCACGTGGTCTGGCATCCAGCGCGATCCTCCCAGTCGGCGCGTCGCCGCGTCAAACCCGCGCTCGGACTCGCGCCCGGCGAGGCGGTCAGCCACTGCGGCCGAAGCGGGGTGTCGGACCGTCGAAGGCCGCCGCATGGACGTCAACCGATGTCGACTCCACCGGTGCAGGCCAAGGCGTCACGGCATCACGCTCCGGTGGCCCCGGATGTCGCCACCCGCTCGTGGCGGCGGGGGCGGTGCTGCGAGATCGTGAAGGTCGGTCCGGCGGCTGGCCGTTTCCGCGCGAGGTGTCCGGCGAAGGCGAGTTGAGGCCTCCGTCCTCGGGCGTCCGGCGAGGATCGTCAGCGTTCAGCGGGTGATCGCGGCGGCGACCGGCAGGCCGCCGACCTTGATCGGCCGGGACGCGGCGCGTGTGCGCGTGTTCAGCAGCGTGACCGTGCCCGCGTAGGTGCCGCTCACGACCGCCGTACGGCCGTCGGGCGCCAGTGTGATCCCGGTGGGGTAGGCGTAGCTCCCGACCGAGATCGTCTTGCCGGCCCGGCCACGGGCCACATCGATCGGAGTGACCGTCCCGGAGATCGTGTTGACAACGTAGGCGGTGGACCCGGATCGCGAGATGGCGACCGCCTCGGGCGAGACACCGACTCGGATCGCGCGGCCGGGCCGACCGCGCCCGGTCGCGATCGGTGTCACCGAATCGGTGTCACCGTCGACGACCTCCACGGTCGCGCCGTCCGGAGTGACGGCGAGGGCGTCGGGAGCCTGACCGGCGGGGATGGGCGGGCCGGCCCGGTCGGACGAGGTCGTGACCGGCGTGACGGTGTTCGAGCCGTAGTTGGCGACGTAGGCAAGGCGGCCGTCGCCTGCGATGACGATCGACGAGGGATATGAGCCGACGTGGATCGGGGCTCGCGACCGGCCAGTGCGGGCGTCGATGGGGGTGACCTCGCCACCGCGCCAGTCGAGCACATACACCGTGCGTCCGTCAGGAGTGATGGCGAGACGGCGTGGGTCGGCGCCCACCGGAATCGCGACGCCAGGCGTACCGGCGCGGAGATCGATCGGCGTCACCGTGTCCGACCCGGCGTTGGATACGAACGCGGTGCGCCCGTCGGGCGTCACCGCGATCCCTCGGGGGTCGTCCCCGACCGGAATCGCGCGCTCACGGCGACGCGTGGCCGTCTGGATCGGCGTGACGCTGTCAGAGCCGGAGTTCACGACATATGCCATGCCCCCGTCCGGAGAGAGAGCGATCGCCTGTGGGTCGTGGCCGACCCTGATCGGGCGCCCGGCTGTGCGGCTGGCCAGCGTGATAGGCGTCACCGTGCCGGCCGCCGAGCTGACGACGAAGGCGGTCGGCGGCCCAGGCCCGGAAGCGGGTGTCGCAGCCGGTTGCGGCCGGGACGAGCCCTCTCTCGGCGGCGTAGGGGTATGGCGAGCGACGTAGGGAGATGGCGGCGCGGTTGCTCCCGGGGCGCCGGCGCGAAAAATGTCATTGACTGCCCGGGCGTAGCGGTCGTTGCGCGTCAGGGTGTGCAGTCCGAGCGCTCCCTCGATCGTGCGCAGCAGGCTGTAGTGCGTGTAGCGCGCGTGTGACACGTAGGCGCGGCGGACGCCGCTGGATCCGAGCACCAGGGTGGGCACCCGTTGGGGCGGATGCTCGTGGTCGTAGGCGTCTTCGTCGAAGGTGATGATCGCCAGCGAGCGCTGGGTGCGCCAGGCCGGTGAGCGCATGATGTGCCCGAGCTGGTTGGCGAGGAAGCGGTCGCCGGCGCGGATGCCGCAGCCCTCCATGTCGTCGCAGTCGTTGATCCCCACCCAAGTGAAGTTCGGCGTGCTCGAGGTCCGGGACAGGTCGCCGGCCATCGACTCGAGTGGGACCACATGCGCCGAGCAGTACGCCGGTCGGTTGCGGACGTCGGCGAAGTACATCGGCGGGAGATCGTCGTTCCAGTAATAGCCGTGCACGGTGTCGTCGCATGGACCCGCCGCGCTCTCCTCGTAGTCCTTCCACGTCTCGCCGGCGGCGTCCACGCGGTCGCCGAGGTTCGGGGCGCGGATCGTGTATTGGGAGTTGATCTCCAGAGGGTCGGTGAGCGGGATCCCGAACGTGCTGCCGCCGGCGAGCGCCAGGTAGTTGCCGTCACTGGGATGCTCCTCGGCGTACATCTGGCCCAGCTGGCTCCCCTCGCTGAGCAGGCTGTTGTAGTAGGGCGCTTGGCGGCGGTTTCCGACGACGGC
>DATAUL010000231.1:0-17198 GCA_036268255.1 Solirubrobacteraceae bacterium
CGTGCGCCAAGCCAGCGGTGATCTCTTCCCCACCGACACACCGATCCCGGCAAGTCAGATGATCGGTCGACAGGACGACGTGCGCGAGCTTGCCACGGCGCTCCTGGGCGCCACCAACCTGATACTGGCCGGCCCGCGCCGAACGGGCAAGACCAGCGTGTGCGATGCTGCGCTGGTCAGAGCGCGCCAGCGCGGGTGCTACGTCGCACGCCTGGACCTGTTCCGGATCGCCGACAGCGCCGAGCTGGCGGAGGGGCTGGCCCTCGCCGTGCTCGCCAATCGATCTCCGGTCCGCCGCCTGATCCGCAAAGCCCGCGAACTCGGCCGCGCGGCCCTGAGCGCCGCCCAGTCTGCCGCGGTGCTCAAGCTCCAGGGCCAGTTCGGAGAGGTGGTCGAGATCGCGATCACGCCCGGCCTGGCGGCTCAGGACCCTCAGCGCGCGCTCGACCTGGCGCTCGCCCTTCCCGAGCAGGTGGCGGTCGCCGACGGTCGCCGTCTCGTTCTGTTCCTCGACGAGTTCCAGGAGCTCGCCAGCGCACGTCACCCCTACGGCGACCCGGACGCGGTCACCAAGCGCATGCGGGCGGTGTTCCAGCGCAGCTCGAGCGTGAGCTATCTGTTCGCGGGCAGCCTCGAGCACGTGATGCGCGACCTGTTCGCCCCTCAGCATCGGGCATTCAGTGGCTTCGGCAGCTTTCACTCGCTGCGTCCGATCGCCACCGAGGACTGGCTCGCCGGGCTCGACGAGCGCTTCGCCGCCGACGACTGCGCAGTCGCGCCCGCGGCGCTGGCTCATCTTGTCGAGCTGGGGGGTGGGCATCCCCGAGCGACGATGCGCATCGCCCAACAGACCCATCTCGTCTCCGTTCAGCTCGACCAACGAAAGATCGACCTCGACCTCGCCGAACTCGGATATCGCGCGGCACTCGAGGGCGACCGGCCGACGATGGAGCAGGCGATCGAGGAGATCCGCCGCTTGCACAAGAACGCGCTCATCGTCGCCCGCGCACTGGCCCAGGGAAGTCCGCCGCCGCGACGCCTGGCTCCCGCGATCCGTGACCGCGTACTCAAGTCCCTGCTGCAGGCCGGCATCGTCGAACACGTCGCCCGCGGCGATTGGCGAATCGTCAATCCCCTCCTCCGAGAGTATCTGCGTCGCTTTGACCCGTTGGGGTGATTCGGGCTTAATTACACACAAAGCGTGTAAAGAGATCACAGCCGCTGTGTAAGGGGTTCGCACTCGCACTCACCCCTCGAACGGTGCCAGGACCGCCCGGCGTTCGGGAAAGCGCGAATCAGGATCGACCTCGAGCACCCGCAGTGCGGCGTCGGGGCCCGCGGCGGCGCGGGCCTGGCGGATTGCCTCGCGCAGCCGCTCGGCCCGGGCGTCGGCGGGGTCCTCGAGGAGCGCGGGCTGGTCGGACGCCGGCGGGCCAAAGCGCTCGACGGCCAGCCGCAGCCGCTCGGCCGACGCCGGCATCTTCGTCAGATGGAGCGCGAGCGCCAGGCGCATGCGCACCGGGTCGGCGAGTGCCTCGCGGAACACCACCGGCGCGCGCCACGTCCCCCCTTGCTCGACCAGCACGGCCGAGATCACGACCGCCCGCAGGGTCCGCCCCCGACGTTCGCGCCGCGCCAGCAGGCGGTCGATGAGCAACCCCAGCCCGCGTTCGAGCTGGAGGCCGGACGCGGCCTCGGGCAGGTCCAGCGACTCGCGCACCAGCTCGCTCGCCGGCCGCGGCGAGAGCGCGCTGTCGCCGCCGCGGGCGAGCTCGTGAGCGAGCAGCCCCAGCGTGCCGAAGCGGTCGGCGAGTGCCGCGGGGGGCAGTTCGGCCAGCTCCCCCAGCGTCCTGATCCCCAGGCGCTCGAGCGCATCGGGCAGCTCGGCCAGCGCCGGACGAGCCCGCAGCAGAGCGACCGGCAGCGCAGCCAGGTAGGCACGCGCACGCTGCCGCCCCGAGTTCTGCGCCTCGGCGCGAGCGGCGGCCGTCTCCGGACGCCGCCCCCTCAGCTCGGTCCCGGTGACGATCTCCGGACGGCGCGCCCGCGCCCGGGTCGCGGCGGCGACCGCGGCGAAGCGCGAGGGAGCGACCCCGAAGCGGGCGGGGACGCGCAGCGCCGAACGGACCGCCGCCAGCACCCCCTCCGCTCCTCCGTGCAGGCGCACCAGGCCCCGGCCGTCGAAGCACACCAGCCCCGGCCGCTCGGGCTCGACAGCGGCCCCTACCGACTCCAGGCGCACGAGGAGCCGCTCCCAGACGTCGGCCACGCCGGCCGGATCAGGCGGGACGAGGCTCAGCGTCGGGCAGCGCGCCAGCGCCTCGCCGAGCCGCATCCCAGAATGGATCCCGAACGCCTCGGCGGCCAGTGACACCTCCCCCACCTGCTGTGCTCCACCCGGCTCGGGCGCCAGTGCGACCGGTGTCCGCATCAGCTCGCCGCGATCGCCGACGGCGGTGGTGAGCGCGAAGCGCGGGATCAGGACACAGACGATCACTACGAACACATGTTCGCATGATGGACGGACGGCGTCCAGCGGAAATCGCCGTGCCCGGCAACTGCAGGGACTTGTGCGTTTCGTCCGACGCGTCGGGCACGATGTCGCGCCCGTGCCCGCTCTGCGACCGCCCTCACCGAACACCGGCCTGCGCGTCTGGCAACGCCGCGCACTCGCGGAAATGGATGGCTGGACGGAGGGTTCGTTTCTGATCTCAGCAGCCCCCGGGGCGGGCAAGACGCGCCCCGCGCTCGAGTTCGCGCGAGCGCAACTGGCCGGTGGCCGCGTGGACGCGGTCGTCGTCGCCTGTCCGACCGCGCCGCTGACGCGCCAGTGGGCCCGGGCCGCCCATGCCCTCGGGTTGGACCTGGCACCCGACGCCGACTCGCCGCGACCGCCCGCCGGCTTTCACGGCGTCGTCGTGACGTATGCGCGGATCGCCAAGGCGCCGCTGCGATGGAGCCGCTCGCTCCCGCGCAGGACTCTGGTCGTCGCCGACGAGGCCCATCACCTGGGCGAGGATCTGACCTGGGGAGTGACCTTCGCCAAGGCGTTTGCCGAGACCTCGCGGTGGCTGCTGCTGTCCGGCACGCCGTTTCGCTCGGACGCCACGCCGATCCCGGGAGTCAGCTACGACTCCGAGGGGATCGCCGAGCCGGACGTCGCCTACAGCTACGCCGAGGCGATCGCCGACGGGGTGTGCCGGCCGGTGTCGTTCGTCGCCTACGACGGGACGCTGTCGTGGCGCAGCGGCGACGACGTGATCGAGTCCAGCTTCGAGGAGGTCCTCTCCACCCGCGAGGCCAGCCGCCGGTATCGCACCGCGATCTCCACCGACCTGCCCGACGGGCTGCCGCGGATCCTGCACGAGGCCGACGCCAGGCTGCGCACCGCGCGCCAGGACGGCCATCGTGACGCGGGCGGCCTGGTCGTCGCCGCCGACTCCGAGCACGCCCGCAAGATCGCCAAGCTGCTGCGTGAGGCCACCGGACGCGTGCCGGTCGTGGTGCTGCACGCCGAGGCACGCGCGGCGGCCAAGCTGGCGGCCTTCACCGCGTCCACGGATCCGTGGATCGTCGCCGTCAACATGGTCTCCGAGGGTGTTGACATTCCGCGGCTGCGGGTCGGCGTCTACGCCACGGCCGCCAAGACGCCGATGATCTTCCGTCAGATCGTCGGGCGCTTCGTACGCACGATTCCGGGGCGTCCGCAGGAGCCCAGCTGGCTATACGTGCCCGCCGACCCCGTGCTGCGCGACCACGCGTCCACCATCGAGCAGGAGGTCCGGCGTTCGTTGCGCCGGCCAGGTGAGGAGGATCTCGCCGCGCTCGACGAGCCGGCCGAGCGGCGAGAGACCGAGCGCACGCCCGCGCCTGACTTCGAGGCCCTCAGCGCGGACGTGGCACCGCAGATGACGCTGTTCGGCGGGCCGGCGGCCGCACCGCCCGCTCCCCCTCCCGCGCCGCCGGCGGCGGCGCGGTGGCTCACTCCCGACGCGGAGCCGGCGCAGAGCGCGCCGGATGATCCCCCGCCCGGCGACCCCACCTCGGTTCCGGCGTTCGAGCGCCGCGCCCGGCTGCGCGATCAGCGCCACCAGCTCGTGTCAGAGCTCCGCCGCCGGGACGGGACCAGCCACCGGGAGATCAACGCGTGGCTGAACCGCAAGCTCGGCATCACCAGCGTCGAGAAGGCGACGCTCGCCCAGCTCGAGCAATCGATCGAGCTGCTCTACGGGAGACTGAGCCGCCGCGCGGCGTGACCCGCGGCCCATCGCACCATCTTGCAGTTGGACCGGTCTCGCGCCGCCCTATATGCTCGCGGCCGGTCGACCCGAGGAGAGTGCCGTGTCCCAGCCAGTCCGCCGCGCAGCCCGGCGCGGTGCCGTCATCGTCCTGCTCGCGACGTCGTTTGTGATCTCCGCCGCCGTCGGCGCCCAGGCCGCGACCGGGGCCTACGTGGCGCTCGGCGACTCCTACACCTCGGCTCCGCTCGTGCCCAATCCGACCGGCAACCCGCTCCTGTGCGGGCGGTCGACGAACAACTACCCGCAGGACGTCAAGCGCGCGATCTCCCCCGCCAGCTTCACCGACGCCAGCTGCAGCAGCGCGACCACCACCGACATGACCCAGTCGCAGAGTCTCGAGGGCGGCCTGCAGACCGCCCCGCCCCAGTTCAACGCGCTGGGGGCGCAGGACACCCTCGTGACGGTCGGCATCGGCGGCAACGACGCCGGCCTCATCAGCGTCGCCGAGGAGTGCGCCAAGCTCGATGCGGCGTGGCCGTTTGGCAGCCGCTGCAAGAGCCACTACCAGTCCGGGGGCAGCGACACCGAGGTGGCCAAGATCAACGCCGCCGGCCCCAAGGTTGCCTCCACGATTCAGGGCATCCACGCCCGCGCACCCAAGGCCAGAGTGCTCGTCGTCGGCTACCCCGACGGGCTGCCGCAGAACGGATCCAGCTGTTACCCGATCGTCCCGTTCTCATCGGGTGACGTCTCCTACGTCAACTCGCTGGAGCTACAGCTCAACGCCGTGATCAAGCAGGCGGCCCAGGGCAACGGCGCCATCTACGTCGATACGTTCACGTCGAGCATCGGTCACGATGCCTGCCGGGGGTCCAGCGCCTGGGTCAACGGAATCATCCCCACCTCGGCGGCCTTCCCCCTGCATCCCAATCAGGCGGGCGAAGCCAACATGGCCAAGCAGGTCGAAGGTAGCCTCTAGGCGATGGCTCCCGACCTCAATGACCTGGCCGGCCTCGCCGGCGACGGCGTACGCACGCTGATGGCCCTCGGGCAGCGAATCCCGGGAGCCGGCGGGATCCTGGCGGGGTCGCTGTCGGGCGCGGCCAAGGGAAAGACGGTGCTCATCACCGGCGCCTCCTCTGGCATCGGCGCATCCGCTGCCCGGCAGATCGGCGCCGCCGGCGGCACGATCCTGCTGGTGGCCCGAACGCGCGAGAAGCTGCAGGAGGTGGCCGACGAGGTGGCCGACGAGGGCGGCAAGGCCTACGTGCATCCCGCCGACCTCAGCGATCTCGACGACATCGACCGGATGGCCAACGACGTGCTCGAAAGCCATGGCCATGTCGACATCCTGGTCAACAACGCCGGCAAGTCGATCCGGCGCTCGGTCGATCGCTCCTACGATCGTTTCCACGACTACCAGCGCACGATGCAGCTCAATTACTTCGCGCCGGTCAAGCTGATCCTCGACCTGCTGCCGACGATGCGCGACCGCGGCAGCGGGCACATCATCAACATCTCCTCGATCGGCCTCCAGGTCAACACGCCCCGGTTCGGCGCCTACGTGGCCTCCAAGGCCGCGCTGGACGCGTTCTCACGCTCGATCGGGCCGGAGATCATCGGCGACGGCGTGCACGTGACCACGATCTACATGCCGCTGGTGCGCACGCCGATGATCGCGCCCACCAAGGCCTATGACCACGTGCCGACGCTCAGCCCCGAGCAGGCCGGCGACCTGATCGCCGAGGCGATCCGCAAACGCCCCAAGCGGATCGCGACCACGCTGGGCAGCATCGGGCAGCTGACCTACGCGATCGCCCCGGGCGCCCAGGACCTCGTCGTCAACCGCGCCTACCAGCTGTTCCCCGAAGGCGGTGGCCCGTCGGACCGCCGCCTCGAGGCCGAGCAGCGGGCCTTTGCCCAGGCCACGCGCGGCGTGCACTGGTAACAGTCCCGGTCACCCGCTCCGGGCCCGGGTCGCCGGGCCACGTCTCGATCACATCAGCGCGGCATCTCGTTAACACCAGGCATCCCGGGACGAATGTAGGATCGGCGGCATCCAGGTGGCTCGCTGATCGGCGGCCCGGCTTCCGTGAGGGAAGGGCCGGCCTGCGAGCCGACAATCTCGACTCCCGTGCCATAAGGGGGCCCGCCGAATGACCAAAGTTACCCGCCGTCGCCTGTTGAGCTCCGCCGCCGCCGGTGCCGGTGGCGTGCTCGCCTCCTCCATGCTGCCGCCGGCGCTGGCCCGCGCCGCCGCTGAGGGGCCACGCCGGGGCTCGCTCAGGGACGTCAAGCACGTCGTCATCCACATGCAGGAGAACCGCTCGTTCGATCACTACTTCGGAACGCTGGCCGGCGTGGCCGGATTCGGCGATCCGAACGCCCTGGTGCAGACCGATCCCGCTGCACCGCTCAACCAGGTGCAGGGCAAGTCGATCTTCTACCAGTACGACCAGTACAACCCGGACGGGTACCTGCTGCCCTGGCACCTTGACACGAAGAGCACGAGCTCACAGGCGATCCCCTCCACGTCCCACGCCTGGACTTACCAGCACGAGTCGCTGAACATCACGGTGCCCACCACTCCGGGGGCGCCGACCACCGCGCTGAACAACAACTGGATCCCCTCCCACTACACCGCCGACGGTGCCGCGCACTACTGGTACGTAATGGGCTACTACGAGCGCCAGGACATCCCATTCCACTTCGCACTGGCGGAGACGTTCACATTGTGTGACCACTACCACTGCTCGCTGCTGGGGCCGACTTGGCCGAACCGCATGTACCTGTGGAGCGGGACGATCGACCCGACCGGCGCCGGCGGAGGCCCGATCACGTCAAACGTCGTCCCCAGCCCGGTCACCGGCAAGCCCTACACCTGGAAGACGTACCCGGAGCGCCTGACCGAGGCCGGCATCAGCTGGCGCGTGTACCAGGAGGAGGACGACTACGGCACCAACATGCTGGAGTTCTTCGCGGCCTACCAGAACGCTCGCCCCGGCGACCCGCTGTACGAGGGCGGGCTGACGATCCACCCGCCGGACCGGTTCGAGTGGGACGCCAAGCACGGCAAGCTGCCGACAGTCTCCTGGATCGTGCCCACGTCCGGCCAGAGCGAGCATCCGGCCTACCTCCCGGCATCGGGAGCCAACTACCTCGCCTCCAAGCTCAACGCGGTGGCCGAGAACCGCGACCTGTGGTCAAAGACGGTCTTCATCGTCAACTACGACGAGAACGACGGCCTGTTCGACCACGTCGTGCCGCCGATGCCGCCGGCCGGCACCCCCGATGAGTTCGTCCAGATCTCCGGCCAGCCGAACTGGCCGATCGGTGGCGGCGTCCGGGTGCCGTGCTTCATCGTCTCGCCGTGGACGGTCGGCGGCTTTGTCGCCAGCGAGCAGTTCGATCACACGTCGACGCTCCAGCTCCTCGAGCGGCTGACCGGCGTGCAGGAGACGAACATCAGCGCCTGGCGCCGCCAGACGTTCGGCGACCTGACCTCGGCCCTGGGGTTCTCCAACGGCAAGGCGACGACGCACCCACCGCACCTGCCGGCGACGATCGGCGAGTTCTGGGAGGCCGAGAAGGAGGTGGAGAGCCTGCCCGCCGCCACGATTCCGGGAGCCGCCCAGACGCCACCGCTGCAGGAGAAGCGGCGCCTCGGAGTCCCGTGGCCGCCACAGTCGCGCCAGCGGCGCGAGCATGCCGCCGGGCGCGCCCTGCCCGGCACGACCAGCCGCTACGTCGAGAATCGCACGACGCACCGCGCCGACTTCAAGCACGGCGGCAGCGACAAGGTCTATTTGAAGAAGATCGCCGCGGTCGAGAACCAGGATGTGGTGGCCAACCCGGGAACCACATTCGCCTACGTGCCGGGAATCGTCGGCGGCAACGTCGCGATCCTCAACACCGCGACGCGCACGCTCGTCTCGGCGATCACCAGCGGGACGACGAACCCGTACGGGGTGGCCGCCACCCCGGACGGCAGCCAGGTGTGGGTGACCGAGTCGGGTACCAACACGGTCAGTGTCATCCCCACTCAGGGCAGCGCTCCCAACAAGATCTCCGGCACGGTCGTCGTGGGGATCTATCCCCATGGGATCGCGATCACGCCGGACGGCAAGACAGCCTACGTGGCCAACACCGGACCCAACACCGGGCCCGGCGGCTCGGAGACGGTCTCGGTCATCGACGTCTCGACCCAGTCGGTCACGGCAACCATCGACGTCGGCGAGGCGCCCCAGGTCGTCACCATCTCGCCCGATGGCTCACTGGTGTTCGTGACGTACGCCGACGGCGTGTACGTCATCACCGTGACGAGTGGGTCGGTGAGCAAGGTGCATGAGCGGCTGCGCAATCCCCACGGGGTGTCGGTCACCCCCGACGGGACGTACGCCTACGTGACCGACACCGAGCACGACGCGGTGGTGGTGATCAGCACCTCGTCGCTGCGCTCGATCGGCCGGATCACGGTGGGCACGACGCCTTGGAACACGGCGTTCAGCGCCGACGGCTCCAGCGCCTACGTGACCAACGCCAATGACAACACGGTGTCGGTCATTGACACGGCGTCGCGGAGGGTGACCACCACCATCCCGCTCGGCTCGGGGACGACGACGGACGCCGAGGCGACGTTCACCCAGATCAATCAAGTGCCGACCGCCGTCTCCCTCGGTCCCGACGGCAAGATCTGGGTGGCGTGCAACGCCTCGAGCTCGCTGGTCGTCATCGATCCGGCCAGCAACGCGGCGATCACGTCGATCGACATCGGGCTCGGCGACGAGCCGACGGGGATCGCCTTCGCGTAACGGCGGCGAAGGGCTCAGCGACTCAGGGTCCGACTCGTTTCAGGTTTTGGCGCGATAGTCGATACATCTCGGTGTGCGGACCAACGAGGAGCGGTGGATCGTCGTCGGCCGCTGGCTGCTCGTGCTCGCAGCCGGCTCGTGGCTGGCGTGGTCGGTATCCGGGCTGACGGCAAGCGGCGACTACGTCAGCCGGGGCCCGGTGGGCGGGGATAACGCGGCACCGATACTCCTCGCCCTCGCGCACGGCCATGTGAGTCAAGCCGCCTCGCTGCAACCTCTGATGGGTCTGGCGTCGATCGTCTGGCGTCTGCCGTTCGTCGTGCTGGCCGATCTGCTGGGCGGTGGCGAGCGCCTTGCCTACGCGCTCGGAGCCCTCGCCTGCCTGATCCCGGCCGTCGGATTGGTTGCCTGGATCGCACGCCGCGCGGAACGTTTCACTCAATTGACGTTCGCGGCGCTCGCGGCGGCAGCCATCGTCGCCGGCCCGGCGACATCCCAGGCCCTGCAGCTCGGACATCCGGAGGAAATCCTGGCGACCGTGCTGGCGAGCTTGGCGGTGATCACCGCGACCAATGGCCGCCATGGATGGGCCGCCGTCCTGCTCGGCTCGGCGATCACCACCAAACAGTGGGCGGTGGTCGCGGCTCCGTGCGTGCTTCTCGCGCTGCCCGATCGCCGGTTCGCGGTCGCCGTCAGGGTGGCCCTCGTAGCGGGCTTTGCCGCGATCGCGCTCCCGCTCGCGGACCCGGCCGCCTTCGCCCGCGCCGAGGCGGTGGTCGGCGGTGTGAAGGTGAGCGGCCTCTACAGTCTCTGGTCGTCCCTCGAGCTGTTGGTCGGTAAGCCGGCGATCCAGACGCTCCCCGCAGGCTTGACGCGCTCGCAAGCGTCCGCCGTCGCGCTGCTGCTGGCGCTGGGCGTCGTGTGGGTCTATGCGCGCCGGCAGGCCTCCCGGCGGTCTCACGCGATCGACGTGCTGCCGTTGCTGGCTCTCTTCGGCCTACTGCGATGCGTCTGCGACCCGAACCCATGGAGCTACTACTTCATCCCGCTGATCATCCCGCTTGCGGTCTGGGAAGCGGGGACGCTCAAGCGGCTGCCGCTCGTGACCGGTCTCTGCTGCGCGGGGCTTTCGCTTGGGCCATCCGCAGGACTCACATATTGGGGCGGCCCTGACGTCTCCGCCTCCCCCATCGTCGGCTTCGTATGGCTCGGAGCGGTCGCGGCGCTCGCGTGCTACCTCGCGTCCTGCGCCGTTGGCCCAGACCGGGTGCCGCTCGCTCTCCGCGCGCGCCGACCACAGCCGGCGCGCGCAGGCTGATGCAGGGCATGGCACTCCGGGAAGCGCCGCTCAGCCGCCGAAGAACCCCGTGAATCCGGCGACGCCGACGTTGCCCCCGGACAGCACGACACCCACGCGCTGTCCCCGAGACTCCACTGTCCCGGCGAGCAGCGCCGCCAGGGCGCTCGCGCCGCTGGGCTCGACGACGAGCTTCAGCCGCTCGAAGCAGAAGCGCATCGCCTCAAGGATCTGGTCGTCGGTGACCGTCACCGCCTCGTCGACGCGTGCCCGGATCACCGGCCAGGTGAGCTCGCCCGGCGTCGGCGTCTGCTGACCGTCGGCGATCGTCGGCGAGACGTCCACTCGCTCCCGGCGTCCGCTGGCCAACGACCGGGTGACGTCGTCGGAGGCGAGCGGCTCGACACCGATCACGCGGGTCTGCGGCGAGAGCGCCTTGACGACCGTCGCACAGCCGGAGATCAGCCCGCCGCCGCCAACCGGCACGAGCAGCACGTCCAGCCGGTCGGTCTGCTCCAGGAGCTCGAGCGCCGCCGTCCCCTGCCCGGCCATCACCCGGGGGTTGTCGTAGGGATGCACGAGTGCGAGGCCGCGCTCGGCGGCGAGCGCACGCACGAGTGCCTCGCGGTCGTCGCGATAGCGATCGAAGGTCAGGATCTCGGCGCCGTAGCCTTCGGTCGCGGCCCGCTTGAGCGCGGGCGCGTCGCCCGGCATGAGGATCGTCGCCCGCGTCGCGCAGATGCCCGCGGCCAGTGCCACGGCCGCCGCGTGGTTGCCCGAGGACACCGCGCAGACACCCCGCTCGCGCGTCGAGGCATCGAGCGACGAGATCGCGTTGTAGGCACCGCGGAACTTGAAGGCGCCACCGCGCTGAAACGTCTCTGCCTTGAGCGCGACCGTCGCGCCGGTGTGCGCGTTCAGCGTGTGCGAGCCGAGCACCGGCGTGCGCCGGGCGATGCCATCCAGGCGCCGCGCCGCACGCTGGACGTCGTCGAGGTCGATGGCCAGAGCGTCGACGCCGGCGGAGGCGTGGGTCACGCCGCAGTGCCGGCATCGCGCATCAACTGGCCGACCGGCACGGCTGCCAGATGGCCCTCGTGCAGGCCGAGGACAAGCTTGCCGAGCACCTGCTGGAGCTGCTGTTCGCTTGAGACCCTGAGCTCCACCACCTCGCCGGGACGGAGATCCCCGAGCGTGTCGTCGGCATCGTGCAGCTGCACGGCCCCGGCTACCAGTCGGCCGCCGGCGTGGTGAGCGAACAGCCACTGGCCGAGGCTCGGCCCGCTCGTCGCATACAGGAAGTGGTGCCGGCCGCCGGTCATACCGACCAGCCGGTGCAGCTGGCCGCGGGTGCTCAGCCATCGCACGAGACCCTCCTGGGGCAGCCGGGGCAGCGCCTGGTCGTTGAAGCTCGTCACACTCGAGGCCTGGACGGAACCGGTGTTATCGACGGCGAACGAGGCGCGAATCCCGTGCCCGCTGAGATCGGAGGCGAGCGCGGCGATCTGGCTGCCGGGGGCATCGACGATCACGCCGACCTCGGCGCGATCGGTGGCCACCGCGGTCACGGGACGGATGTGGGCGAAATGCGAGACCAGGGAGTACGACGTGCCGGTACTGAGCGCCCACACGGCCACCGCGGCTGCCGCCACCAGCGTCGTCGCGGCGCGCGCGGTCCGCAGCCGCCAGGCCGGGACCGGACAGATCCGGCGCTCGTCGGACATGATCAGCGAGGCCGTCGGCGGCTGGCGGGCGAACGAATCGTCGGGCTCGGGGCGCTGCTCGAGCGCGCGGGCAATGGCCGGCTTAAGGTCGCTTTCCCGGCGCGCCACCTGGGCGAGCTTGAAGCGCTCCATCGCGGCATTGGAAGCCCGCACGTGGCCGTAGCCGAATCCGTAGGAGACAACGGGGCAGCCGCGGATGATCGCCTCGAGCACGGTCAGCCCGGCGCTGGAATGCACGAGCACGTCGGCCGCTGCCAGCACATCGCCCATTCGGTCGGTGAAGCCCATCACGCGCAGCCGCGGCTCGTCGCCGAAGCGGGCCATCACCTTGGCGCGCAGCTTGTCGTTGCGCCCGCACAGGCATAGGACGGTCGCGTCGTCGAAGCGCAGCGCCGCGGCCGTGGCGCCGGCGAGGTCGCCGACCCCCCATCCACCGCCGGAGACCGCGATCACGCGGCCCTCGGCGGGCAGGCTCAAGGACTTGCGGGCATCGGCACGCGACCGCACGGCGAGGAACGCCGACGAGGTCGGCGGCTTGGCCCACCGCACGCTCCCCGGGCCAGCGATCGCCTCGACCTCGGCGGCCGACTCCGGATGGGTGATGAAGTGACGGTCGATCCCGGGATGCGCCCAGAACTGCAGCCCCGCCAGGTCGGTGATCGACGAATAGCAGGGAACCTGCAGCCGCCCGGTCCGTCGCATCTCGCCGAGCACGGCGGTGACCCCCGGATAGGTGGAGACGATCACATCGGGGTCATGCGCCTTGATAAGCCGCATCAGCCCGCGGCGGCCGAAGAACGTCAGCAGCCGGCGTGCCAGCCAGCGCGTCGGTGCGAAGTTCATGAACAGCCGGTATTGGAGGTCGAACAGCCATGGCGTGAACGTGAACATGAACGCCGAGTTCTCGCGCAGCACCTTGGTGAGCCCGGGTCCCATCGCGGGGAGGCCGTTGACGATCGAGACCAGCGCGTCGGGCTCCTCGTCGTGGAATTCGCGCGCCACCGCCCGCGCGGGGAGATCGTGGCCCTCGCCGATGTCGGCGGAGATGATCAGCACCTGACGCGGCTTGGCCTCCGTGTCGGGCTCGCCCGCCGGGATCACAACCGCGTCTCCGTCACGCTTCGCGACCTCGGCGCGCTCGAGGCGCCATTCGACGTACTTGCGGACCCCGTCCGCGAACGGGGTCGCGGCTGTCCAGCCCAGCTCGGCGCGCGCCCGCTCGCCGGAGACGATCTTCGTGCCCAGGTCGCCCGGACGAGCCGGCATGTAGACGATCTCGGTGTTGCCGACGATCTCCTGGACGAGCTCGGCGATCTTCTTGATCGTGACGTTCTCGTCGCTGACCAGGTTGTAGACGCGGTTGGTGGCCACGTCGTCCAGCCCGGCAGCGACACCGTCGGCGAGGTCCTCGACGTAGACGAAGCGCCGTGACTGCATCCCGTCGCCCGACAGGGTGAGCGGCTCGCCCTTGAACGCCTTGTTGACGAACGCGGGGATAACGGCAGCTTCGCGCGCGCGCGGACCGTAGGGAATGCCGAAGCGCAGGATCGTGTAGTCGATCCCGTACAGCTCCTGATAGCTCTTGCAGTACAGCTCCCCGGCCAGCTTGGTCGACGTGTACAGGTGGCTGGGCGGCGGGAGCAGCGTGTCCTCGTCGACCTCGTCTGATTCGGTATCGCTGTACACCCAGATCGTCGACGCGTACAGAACGCGCTTGACCCCGGCGCGCCGGCAGGCTTCGAGCACCGCCACGGTCCCCCGCGCATTGACGCGCTCGGCGTCCTCGGGTGAGGCGTGCACGTCGTTGACATCGGCGACGGCCGCGAGGTGGGCGACCGCGTCGCAGCTGTGCAGCGCACGCTCGAGCGCCTCGCGATCGGTGATCGAGCCGAGCACCGTGTCCACGCGCTCGGCGGTGTCCTGATGCCATGGCGATGGCCGCAGGTCGTAGATCACCGGCTCGTGCCCGCGGGCCCGCAGCTTGTCCACGACGTGGGACCCGATGAAACCGGAGCCGCCGGTGACGAGAACTCTCACTTTCTCAATACCCCGGCTGGTAGTACAAGGGAACACACGAATGGTTCTGGGCAACCCAATCGGAGTTGGGCAGGTCGACGTCGTGGCCCATGATCCGGTGGCAAGGCTCGTCGTAGACGCGACCCGTCGAGCGCTCCAGCCAGTCGAACACGATGTACTTGTAAAGGCCCGAAATCATGCCCTCGGGTAGCTGCAGGCGGCTCGGATGCCGGTCGTCGAGCTCGGAGCGGGCGACCGCGTTCTTCCAAGCGACGATCTCGGCCAGCCGCTCGATCTGGACCAGCCCGAGCGCGGCGGTGAACTCGCTCATGCGGAAGTTCAGGCCTGCCACCTCGTAGGTTGGCTTGCCGTAATTGCGAAAGCCGCGGGCGTGTTCGATCAGCTCCGGCCGGCGGGACACGAGCACGCCGCCCTCCCCGGTGGAGATCGTTTTGGTCGCGTACAGCGAGTAGACGCCGGCATCGCCCCACGTGCCCGCTCGGCGGCCGTTCCAGGCAGCTCCGTGGGCGTGGGCGCAGTCCTCGATCAGAAAGACGCCCTGCTCTGCGCAGTACTGGGCGATCCGCTCGGTGTCGAACGCGATGTGACCGCCGACGTGCACCAGGAACGCGGCGCGCGGCTTGTACTGCTCGGCGGCCCGCTCGAAGTCGGCGAACGACATACAGAGGTCCTCGCGGTTGCAGTCGACGAACTGCACCTCGGCGCCGGCGCGGATGGCGGCCAGCGGAGTGGCCATGAACGTATTCGACGGGCACAGCACGGTCTCCCCCTCCACGCCGGCGAAGTTCAGCGCGGCCAGCGCCCCGCCCGCCCAGCTGGAGCAGGCGACCGACGGAGCGTCGTGGTAGGCCCCCCAGGCCGTCTCGAAGCGCGCGACCAGATCGGCCTCGGTCCAGCGGTTGGAATCGAGGACCTCATCGATGAGCGTGTGGAACCGTTCGCGGTCGCGGTGATCGAAGCCGATCGCAAACCGCGTGAAGTCGGGAACGCTCTGAGGCGAAGCAGAAGCGGAAGCTGAAGTCATAGGTGTGAGTTGCGCCCTCGCGCGCGTGACGACGATTTTCGCCGCCGGCCCTCGGCGTCGGTACGGCGCACAGACTCCGGTCGAGACAGCCAGTGTGCGCGCCGGCAAGCCTGTCAGATAGGTAGGACGGTACCGAGTTTTCGGCGCTTGAGCTCCGTGGTGATCAATTCGAGGGCCGCAACCGTGCGGCGATGTGAGTTACGCGCGCCGTAGAAGTCCGCATCGTGCAGCAGGATCACGTCGCCCGCGATGACGCTGCGCGTGGCCCGGGCGGCGATCCGGCGCGGGGTGGTCAGCTCCCGCCAGTCCTTGCCCCAGCGCGACCACAACAGGGGCGCCAGGTCGGCCGCCCGCGCCGCCCGGAGGCCGCCCGGGCTGTAGATACCGAACGGCGGGCGATGCCACGCGGGCGTCGCGCCGGTCGCGTCCTCAATCGCCGCGATCCCCCGTCTCAGGTCCTCGCCGACCGCTGCGGCGCTCATGCGCAATTGCAGGCGGTGCCGGTCGCCGTGCAGGGCAATCGCGTGGCCGGCGGCCGCCGCGCGTGCCACGAGCTCGGGGCGGCGACGGACCTGCTCGCCGATCACGAAGAAAGTTGCACGCACGCCCGCGCGCGCGAGGACCTCGAGCACCGCCGGAGTTCCCTCGGGGTGCGGGCCGTCGTCGAAGGTCAGCGCCACCCCAGCGGCGGGCAGGGTGCGGGGAAGCATCAGCGCCGCGGCGGCGTCTCGGTTGACGGGTGCAAGCACATGGCGAATCACTGACTGCGCATGATCGCGGTAGAAACACGAGCATGACAGCGCCGGACCTCGATGCCTGGCTGCCCGAGGCGTCGCTGCGCGTCTCTCATCGCCGTGCCAGCCGCGCCTCGCCGGATGAGCTGTGGGCAGCGGCGATGCGGGTGCGGTTGGCCGACACCGGACTCCTGGGGCGCCTCGTGCGCTGGCGGATCCCAGGGCTCGCGCGCAACGAGGGCTTCGACGCGCTGTTTCGCGAGCAACCGTTCATCGTCCTGCAGGACGGCGACCGGGCAGTCGTCTCCGGCCTCGTGGGGCGCATCTGGACGCTGCGACGCGACTACCCGGAGCTGACCGGCGCCGACGAGTTCCGGGCGTGGGCACGCCGGGGTACCGCGCGGGTGGTGTTCGCCAATTGGGTGACGCCGACCGATGACGGCGGCTCGGAGCTGTGCTCGGAGGTCCGCGTCCAAGCGTTCGGGGTCCAGGGCCGCGTGGGGCTCGCCGCTGTGCGCCCGCTGGTGAGCCGTTTTCAGGGCCTCGTCGGTTCAGAGGGTCTGGACGCCGCGGTCAGGCTCGCCGAAGCGCCAGACTCTGAGCGATGAGGTCTCGATATGCGATCGCGATCGTGAGCGTCGCCGCCAGCGGGGTGGCCGGCTGCGGCGGACACGCGCCGACGCCGCTCACGAGCTCCACGACCACCTCGGTGAGCAGCACCACCGTCGCCGCCCGCCCCGCCGCGAAGCCGAAGCCCAAGCCCAAGCCGCCGCCCGTGCTGCGCCTGCAGCTGCAGCTGCCGCTGATCGGGCTTTCGAGCGCGCCGACGGTCCGCTACGCCACGACCGCCGCAAAGCCGACCGTCCGGGGCGTCGTCTTCCCGGCCTCGGCCACCGTCTACATGCGGGCCCCCGACGGGACCCGCATCGCTCTGAACCCCCGGGCCGATGGGCGCTTCGCGGTGCGCACGAAACTCAGCCCGGGCACCAACTCGCTGCAGTTCACCGCGGCGCGACTGGGGTCTGAGACGCGCAACACTCAGCTCGCCATCACTTGGCGAGGCCCGGGCGCGGCGGCCCGGCAACGCGCGATCTATGCGGACCCGGCCAAGTACCTGCCGGCCGCCAGCGCCGGGATCAACCGCAAGCTCAAGGGGGTCGGAAAGCTGCCTCCGGTCCCCGTCCCGGCTCCCAGCCGCCACGTCACCATCAGCTTCTCGCTGCACACGATCAAGGCTCCGCCGCCGCCGCCGGTCGGCGGCGACGGGAAGTGGCTGGGCGGCTTTGAGCTCACCGAGTACTACCCCGCGCTGGAGTCGTGGTTCACCGGC
>DATAUL010000232.1:0-10326 GCA_036268255.1 Solirubrobacteraceae bacterium
GAAACCCGGCTGAGGCTGAGTCCGGCCGCGCCGGCCAGCGCCGAGAGACGCAGACAGCGGTCCGGGGCGGCGGCCAGGCGCGCCAGCAGCTCCAGGCTGGAGAGCGTGAGCCCATAGTGCGCTTCGAGCTCGGCATCGAGCATCCGCGTCAGCCGCTTGTGCGTCTCCAGCAGCCCGATCCACGCGTCGGCGTGACGCTGAGACCAGGTGGCCACCCCGTCGTCGCCGACGAGATATGGGGCTGAGGGGCTCGAGGATGTCATGCTCTGTGATGAGATTTTACCCCCCTGCTTGTCAGCGCAAGTTTCGCGCCGCGCGCGATGGGTAACGGAGCGCGTGTCGCCCCTCCTCGGAAGGAGCATCCATGCCGGAATCAGATCCCCACACCGGACCTCGCCACGAGCCCGAGCGTGTCTACGAGCGCAGCCCCGATCCGGCGGAAGCGGCCGATCGGCCGCTGGAGCCCAAGTCGTCGTCCGAACCGCTGCACGCCACCGACGAGCCCGACGACACCGAGCAGGTCCGGGACCCGCACCATGCCCTGAACACCCACGTAGGCGATCCGGATCCGGACGCCGACTCTGACCCGTACCGCACGCCGACGGTCGACGACGACGAGGACCGCGCCTCAGGCACGCGTGGCAGCGGACAAGACGAGAAAGATCGATGAGCGGCCCCGCGACGACGGCCCGCCGATTGCTCGCGCGCACCGGCGGGCACCCGGTGGTCACCCTCGACTTCGACCTCGATCCCGAGGAATTCGCCACCGCCCCCGCGCGTGCCTCCCAGACTCGGGCGCTGATCGACGAGGCCCGTCGCCTGGCCGAGGACGACGACTCACTCGATCACGCAGCCCGATCGACGCTTGCCAGCGACATATCGAGGATCGGCGACTACCTGGGGTCCGACGATCTGCCCGTCTCGGGCGCGCGGGGACTGGCCATCTTCTGCTCCGGACAGGACGACGTGTTCGAGACGGTGACGCTCTCACGCCGGACTGCCTCAGACGTGTTCATCGATCGCATCCCGCACGTCGAGCCGCTGGTGCTGGAAGGCGACGACGAGCTCTGGTGCGCGGTTCTCGTCACGAGCCGGACGGGCGACGTGTACCGCGGCAACGGGTCGCAGGTCGCCGCACGGCAGACGATCACGGACTACGTCCGCGGCCACGGGCAGGGCGGCGCCTCCGGCGAGGACACCCAGGAGCAGGACATGGAGGGTCATCTCGGCGCTCTCGCCAAGGCCATCTACCACGACTGGCAGCAGGAGGCCTTCACGACGCTGGCGCTCTCGGGACCGGTGGAGGCCGTGGCGCGACTCAAGGATCTGCTCCACAACGATCTGCGCCCGCTGCTCTCCGCCTCCCACCTCGACGTCGATGTCAGCTCGGCGACCGAGAGCGAGATCCGCGATGCCGTCGCCGGCGTCATCGATGCCAAGCGACGGGCGGCGGCCGAACGCGCGCTCACGGACCTGACCGAGACCACACGGGTGACCAGGGGCGTCGCCGACACGCTTGAGGCGCTCAACGAGCGCCGGGTGAAGACACTCCTGCTCAGCCGGGACTTTTCGGCAACCGGGGGGCGCTGCCCCAGCTGCGGCTTGCTGGTCGCCGACGGAGGTGACACCTGCCCCGCCGACGGCACGCCGATGGAGACGGGGATCGATCTCCGTGAGGCGGCTGTGCAGGCGGCGCTGCTCCAGGACGCGGCCGTGATCGCCTACGAGGAGCCGCAGGAGGAGCTGCCTCCCGCGCGGCCGGTCGCGGCGCTGCTGCGCTTCTGAGTGACCGAATCCACCCGCCGTTCAGGGGCCAGTGCAGCGACAATGCAGCCATGACCCTGCCGTTTCGATCCCTGTACAGCCACGGGTATGTGCGCGTGGCCGCGGCCGTCCCCCACGTGCGGATGGGCGATCCGGTCTTCAACGCCGAGCGCACCGTCGAACTGGCCGGGCGCGCCCACGGCACCGGCGCGGCGGTGGTCGTGTTCCCCGAGCTGGGCTTGGCGGGCTACTCGAGCGAGGACCTGTTTCACCAGGCTGCTCTGCTCGACGGCGTCGAGGCCGGGCTCCAGCGCGTGGTCGCAGCCAGCGTCGACGTGCAACCGGTGCTGATCGTGGGAGCGCCGGTGCGCGTCGAGGGCGGGCTCTTCAACGCAGCCCTCGTGATCCACCGCGGCCAGATCTTGGGCGCCACGCCGAAGAGCTACGTGCCCGAGTACCGCGAGTACTACGAGAAGCGCCAGTTCCGGGCCGCTCGCGACGTGATCGGCGATCACGTGACCGTGCTCGGGAGCACCGTGCCGTTCGGACCCGACATCGTCTACACCTGCCGCGACGTGCCCGGCTTCGCCCTCCACGTGGAGATCTGCGAGGACCTGTGGAGCCCGATCCCGCCGAGCACCTACGGCGCGTTGGCCGGGGCGACGGTGCTGGCCAATCTCTCGGCGAGCAACATCACGATCGGCAAAGCCGAGTTCCGGCGGATGCTGTGCGAGTCCCAGTCGGCCAAGACCGTCTCGGCCTATGTGTTCGCGGCCGCCGGGCTGGGCGAGTCGACGACCGACGTGGCGTGGGACGGCCAGGCGTTGATCTGCGAGAACGGCGAGCTGCTGGCCGAGGCACGTCGCTTCTCCGACGAGGAGGAACTGATCACCGGCGACATCGACCTCGACCGGCTGCACTCTGACCGGATGAGCATCTCCAGCTACGGAGACACGATCGGCGACGTGCGGGATCGCCTGCGCGCGATCCGCCGGATCGAGTTCGAGCTCGACGAGCACGACCAGCTCGCGGCGTCGCTCCCGCTGAACCGCCGCGTCGAGCGCTTCCCATACGTGCCGGCCAACCCGGCGAGCCGTAACGAGCGGTGCGAGGAGGTCTACAACATCCAGGTCAGGGGGTTGCAGACGCGGATGCTCGCCACCGGGATCGAGAAGATCGTGATCGGCGTCTCCGGCGGCCTCGACAGCACGCACGCGTTGATCGTCGCCGCCCGGGTCGTCGACCGTCTGGGGCTGCCACGCTCCAACGTGCTCGGCTATACGCTGCCGGGCTTCGCCACGAGCGCGCGGACGCTCGGCAACGCCCATGCGCTGATGAAGGCGCTCGGCGTCAGCGCCGAGGAACTCGACATCCGCCCGGCGGCAATGCAGATGCTGCGTGATCTGCATCACCCATTCGCCGACGGCGTGCCCGAGTACGACGTGACCTTCGAGAACGTGCAGGCCGGCGAGCGGACCTCACACCTGTTCCGCCTGGCCAACTACCACCGCGGGCTGGTGCTCGGCACCGGCGACCTCTCCGAGCTGGCCCTCGGGTGGAGCACATACGGCGTCGGTGACCACATGTCGCATTACAACGTCAACGCCTCGGTCCCCAAGACGCTGATCCGCTTCCTGCTGCGCTGGGCGATCGGCGCCGACCTGTTCGGCGAGGCGGCCAACGAGGTTCTCACCTCGGTGCTGGAGACCGCGATCTCGCCGGAGCTGGTCCCCGGCGACGACGAGGGCGATGGTCCGCACCAGGACTCCGAGCACACGGTCGGACCCTACGAACTACAGGACTTCTTCCTCTACTACATCCTGCGCTTCGGCTACCGCCCCAGCAAAGTGGCGTTCCTCGCCGAGTACGCCTGGGGAGACCGGCACCGAGGCGAGTGGCCCGACCTGATCCCGGTCGAGAACCACAACGAGTACTCGCTGGCCGAGATCCGTCACTGGCTGGAGCAGTTCCTCTGGCGCTTCTTCAAGACCAGTCAGTTCAAGCGCTCGGCAGTGCCCAACGCTCCCAAGGTTGGCTCAGGCGGATCGCTGTCACCGCGGTCTGACTGGCGCGCGCCGTCCGACGGCGACGCCGCCGCGTGGCTGCGGGAGCTCCGCGACGGCGTGCCTGAGGAATAATCACAGACCTTCGGTCGGATGAGTCCAGTAAAAACACAGACCTTCGGTCGGACGACTCCAGTAAAAAACCCGTATGCCCCGCGATCCTGAACCGCTCACCCTGGCCAAAGCTGTTCGCCGTGCCTGCGACCTGGTCGACCCTGACGACGACGACGCCGTCATCGGCGACTTCGAACGCGCCTTCGAGGACGCCGACGAACCGATCCGAGCGCTGGACGACGTCGAGGAGCGCGTCGGCAGCGTGCTCTCGGAGCTCGACCCGGCGGTTGCCAACGGCTCGCTCTCCATGGCCGCCGCGGTCACCGTCTACCTCCGCTTTCGCCCGGACGAGTACGGCGCCGGGCCGGCCAAGCTGCTGCGGTTGGCGGCCGAGGCCGAGTGGGAGGGCGACCCGCCCGACGTCGTCGTCGACTGGCTGGCCGACCGCGACATCAAGCTCTAGTGCCCTGAATCGACCAAGCGTCTTCAGGCTGCCTGGTCACGTCCGTGGATCGGGCCGTCGGTCTGGCGCAGCGGCTGACCTGCGCGCCGGGCGCGATCGGCGATGATCTCGGCCAGCACCGAGACGGCCGTCTCCTCGGCGGTGCGGCTGCCGATGTCCAGACCGCAGGGCGCGTGGACGCGCTTGAGGTCCTCGTCGGAGACACCGGCGGCACGGAGGCGCTGCTCTCGGTCGGCGGTCGTCTTGCGACTCCCCAGCGCTCCGATGTACCCGGCGTTGGTATTCAGGGCGCCGATCACGGCCGGCTCGTCGAACTTGGAGTCATGGGTGAAGACCAGCACCGCGTCACGCGGGCCGAGCTCGAGGTCGGCCATGACCTCCTGCGGCCAGCCGATGCGCACGTCGGCGACGGCGGCGAACCGCGGCGAGCGGGCAAAGCGGTCGCGCGCGTCCGCGATCGTCACCTGGTAGCCGATCGCCGACGCGAACGGCGCCAGCGCGGCCGAGAAGTCGATCGCCCCGATGATGAACATCTGCGGTGGCAGCGCGTAGGAGCGGATGTGGACGCGCTGCTCGTCGCCGAGCGTGGCGCCGTCGGCGCCGAAGCGGCGCACGGTCGTCTTGCCCTCCTCGAGCAGTCCCTGGGCCTCGCGCGTGACGTTGCGATCGAGCAGCTCGGGACCGGCCAGGGTTCCCGTGACCGTCTGCTCGCCGACCGCCAGCCGGGCACCGGCATGGTCGCCGTCGAGCAGGGTGGCGATCGCCGCCGGACGGGCGTCCGCGTGCGCCTCGAGCGCGGCCAGTTCGGTCCGGGCGTCCTCGCCGGTCGGCTCGGAGACGAAGATGTGCACGATCCCGCCGCACATCAGGCCGACGGTTCCGGCCAGCTCGTCGGAGATCCCGTAGGTGAGCACGCCGGGTCCGCGCTCGCCGGCCATGATCGCCTCGGCCTCGGTGACGACCGCACCCTCGACGCAGCCGCCGGTGATCGAGCCCTCGATGTGGCCGCCCTCGTCGACGACCATCATCGCGCCCTCCGGCAATGGGGCGGACCCCTCGACCTCGATCAGCAGCGCCTGTACGAAGCGCCGGCCCTCACGCAGCCAATCGATCGCCATCTGCTGCGTGGCGTTGACGACGCCTGATTCGATCATCGCTTTCCCTCTATGCCAGTATCTCGACGCAAGTCGTCACCCTCACAGGAATTGTGCATGCCCACTTCTCCCGGCACCTATACGTTGAGCTCCGAGCACGGCACCCTCACGGTACGAACCAAGCGCGGCGGCGCCGCGGCCAAGGCCGGGCACGATCTGCTGATCGAGGTCGGCTCGTGGGAGGGCACGCTGCAGCTCGCCGAGGATCCCGCGGCCTCCTCGATCGCTCTGACCGCCGACGCGGGGTCGATGCGCGTGCTCGAGGGCACCGGCGGGATGACCAAGCTCGGCGACGACGACAAGGACGGGATCAAGCAGACGATCGACGAGGACATCCTCAAAGGATGCACCGTCACGTTCCAGTCCTCGGCGGTCAGGGTAGGTGGGAGCGGATTCAATGGGGGTTTCGAGGTCGACGGCGAGCTGGAGCTCCTGGGCCGGCGGGCGCCGGTCTCGTTCGCGCTGACGATCGACGGCGGCGGCCACCTGACCGGGAGCGCGATGGTCAAACAGACCGACCACGGGATCAAGCCGTACTCGGCGCTGTTCGGCACGCTCAAGGTCGCCGACGAGGTCGTCGTCTCCGTGGACGCACAGCTGCCGGCCGCCTGAGCGTGCGGCGCACGGTGGTTGTCGGCTGCGGGTCCTCATTGACGGCGCTCTCTCCTGGCACAGATTGACTGACCCAGCGTAGCTCGGTCAATTCTGACCTCAGCGATTACTTAGCTTAGGTCTGGGCCGCCTGGGCGATCAGTCGTAGGTGACCAGCGAAACGCCGGTCAGCCACAGCACGTCGCCCGCGGGCTGCCCAGTCGCCGTCGTCGGGATCACTGTGACCGCGAACTCGGAGACGTTAAGCGCGCGTAGCGTCTCGGTGATCTGCACGACATGCACCTGCGGGGTGAGCATGTGCGGGCGGCGGTAGTCGAAGGGATGAATGGGGCCCGATGGGACCGTGCAGTGGCCGGGATCGCCGAAACAGCGCCCGTGACCGAACACGTACAACGACCCCGCGTACCCCTTGTCGACCGTCGTCGGAGTGCTCTCGTCCGCGTCGGCGGCGAGGAAGATCCGCCCGACGAACGAGTCGCCGCCATGCTCCACGCCGTCGAACACCAGATCGGCGCGCTTGAACGCCGGCTGGCTGTCCCACAGCGGCACGGCGAACGGCTCGGGAGTCGTGTAGCGCCTCATTCGCTCACGCCGACTGACGCCGCGCTGGCCGCATAGTCGTATCCGAGGCGCTCGGTGCTCAGCACGTCGCCGACGGTCATGTTCACGGCCCGCAGCTGCGTCGCCCACGCCTGCGGCGGCGGGCCGGGACTGGAGTGCTTGACCTGCCAGAGCGACCACACGCGGTCGACCATCGTGTGATGCGCCCAGAAGATGGGGTCATAGGCGGCGGTCGGGACGTTCGCCATCGTGCCGCCGGTCCAGACGTGCACCCGGTTGTGCAGCTGCTGTTCGAGCTGCAGGGAGAAGTCGTCGAAGTGAGGGAGCTCGAGAACGGCATCGACGGTCGCCTGGTCGGGAAGCTGAGCCGCTGGCGCGGGATCCCGGGAGGTGTGGTCCGGCCAGCCCTCGGGAGCGTTGGGCAGCGACGGCATGTCGAATCCGGCCAGCGGGTTCTCCGGCTCACCGGCGGTCGCCGGCGCGAACACCGGAGGAATGCCGACGCTCCGGGAGCTGGGCCAGTCCCACCACGGCAGGGTCGCGCCGGGCACCTGTGTCTGCAAAGCGAGCTCGAGTTGGTACAGGTAAGCCCTGTGCCAGGGGAGGAACAGGCTGTCGAACTGCCGCACCGAGTGCTCGCAGTCATAGCCCGGCGTGCCGTGCAGTCCCGCCCAATTCCAGAACCCCCGCTGGTCCTTGATCGCCTCGATCGCGGCGAATGCTCGCTTCAGTGTGTCGAGCTGCGCGTCTGAGAGCTTGAACACGCTCAGTCGATGCTGGAGGACGGGTGTGGGCTGCTGCGGTGAACGAAGCGGTGCAACCACGTGACAGCGACTATCTCACCCGGCGTGACTTGTCAGAGAAACTTTTTGGACCACCGACGGACGACTGCAGCCGTCGCATGCCGGCCAGCCATCGTTCATAGTCGGCGCCCTTGCGCCCGAAGAACGTCGCGACCTCTGGATGCGGCAGGATCAGGAAGCGTTCCTGCGCCATCGCCTCAAGCACCGTCGACGCGACCTCGTCGGGCTGCAGGACCTCCCCGGCCGCGCGAACGACCCGCGCCCCCAGGGACTCCAGAGCGCTCGTCTCCGGGGCGTTGAGCATGGCCGTGTCGACGCCCATCGGGCATATGCAGCTGACCCGCAGCCCCCGGTCGCCGTAGGTGACCGACAGCCACTCAGCGAAGGCCACGGCCGCGTGCTTGCTGACCGCGTACGGCGCCGAGCCGATCTGCGTGAGCAGGCCCGCCGCCGAGGCGGTGGCCACGAAGTAGCCCTCGCCTAGCTCGAGCCAGTCGGGCAGCAGCAGACGCGCGAGGCGAACGTGATGGCGCAGGTTGACGTCGAACGCCAGCTCCCACGTCTCCTCGGAGGTCTGCAGCAGATCGGTGCCCACGGCGACCCCGGCATTGGCAAAGCACACGTCGATCGGGCCGAACTGCTCGCGGACGACCGCCACCATCGCGGTAATGGCGTCACCGTCGGTGAGGTCGCAGCAAACTGCGAGATGGGCCTCGTCGTTCAGCTCCCCACGCACGGCGTGCAGCTCCTCGGCAAGCACGTCGGCGATCGCGACTCGGGCGCCCGCGGCGGCGCAGGCGAGCGCCAGCGAGCGGCCGATCCCGCGGGCGGCTCCTGTGACCAGGACGTTGCGGCCGTCGACGTTCATGCCGGGGACTTTCGCACAGAGGCCCGGCGCCGCTACGGTTCTCAGCAGGCGGCCACCCGACGCCAATGATCGAGACTCCCGAGGAGAACGGACGATGCCGACAGATAGGCCAATGCAGCTGGGGATGATCGGGCTGGGACGCATGGGAGCGAACCTGGTCCGGCGGCTGATGCGCGACGGCCACCGTTGTGTCGTCTACGACGTCAGTCCCGAGGCGGTCCACCAGCTGGAATCCGAAGGGGCGGAGGGGGCAACCTCCCTGGAGGAGTTCGTGAGCAAGCTGGAGCTCCCGCGGGCCATGTGGATCATGGTCCCGGCGGGCATCGTGCAGGACACGCTTGACAAGCTCGCCGGATTGCTCGACAGGGGCGACATGGTCATCGACGGCGGCAATTCGTACTACCTGGACGACATCGCCCGCGCCAAGCAGCTGGCCCCGAAGCAGATCCACTACATCGACTGCGGGACGAGCGGCGGCGTCTGGGGCCTCGACCGCGGCTACTGCCTGATGATCGGCGGCGAGCCGGAGCCCGTCGAGCACCTCGACCCGATCTTCAAGACGATCGCTCCGGGCCGGGGGACCGCCGAGCCCACGCCCGGGCGCAGCGATCAGGACGGCACCGCGGCCGACGGTTACCTGCGTTGCGGGCCGAACGGCGCCGGGCACTTCGTGAAGATGGTCCACAACGGAGTGGAGTACGGGATGATGGCCTCGATCGCGGAGGGGCTCGCCATCATCCGCCACGCGGACGCGGGCAAGCGGGCATCCGACGTCGACGCCGAGACCACGCCGCTGCGCAACCCCGAGGCCTATATGTACGAGATCGACATCGCCGACGTGGCCGAGGTCTGGCGCCGCGGCTCGGTCATCAGCTCCTGGCTGATGGACCTGACCGCCGACGCGCTGGCCCGCTCACCGCAGCTGGATGACTTCGCCGGACGGGTGTCGGATTCCGGCGAGGGGCGCTGGACCGTCGAGGCGGCCGTCGACGAGGGCATCCCCGCCGCCGTCATCACAGCCGCTCTCTACGAGCGCTTCCAGTCGCGCAACGAGGGCGAGTTCGCCAACAAGGTCCTGTCGGCGATGCGCTCAGCGTTCGGCGGACACAACGAGAAGCCGGAGAGCAAGCCTCCACCCCAGCCGGGGCCGCAGAGCGAGACGTCCGTCGAGACGCACCCGGACGGCTGAGACCCGACTCCTCAGGCGGCCGCCTCCAGGCCCGGACGCTGGGCCGCGGCCGTCCGCTGCAACCATTGCCCCCAGGTCGTCGTTCCACGCCGCGCGCCGGCCGAGGTGTTCCCCGCGGTGATCGCTGCCTGAAGCTTCTTCGGCAGCGGCGCACGGCGGATCCTGCGCGTCCGTCCCGTCGCGGCGAGGTACTGCTCCATCAGCTCGATCATCGTCAGCGCCTGCGGTCCGGCGAAGTCCTCGCGCTCGCCCAGCCGGGCGTTGGCGACGCACTCGATGATCTCGCCGGCGAAGTCGTCGGAGTCGACCGGCGCCATGCGCGCACGCGCCGGCAGCGCCAGGACCGGCTGCTTGAGCATGTTCTCGAACATCCGCTCGAGCAGCCAGTAGAAGGCCGTGGCCCGGACGATCGACCATGGCAGCTGCGAGCTCCGGACGGCCTCTTCGGCCTCCAGCTTCCGGCGCGAGTACGGCAGCCGCCGCGTCTGCTGAAGACCGGCGATTGACACGTGAACGAACTGCTCGACCCCTTCCCGCTCGCCGGCCGCCAGCAGCGCTCGGGTTCCGTGCACATCGACGTCAGCGGGCGAGCGAACGAGGTCGCCGAGCCTGAAGTGCCCACGTTGCGCCGCCGGGGAATGGGTCGCAGCGTGAATGATCGTGTCGACGCCGGCGACCGCCTCGCGCACCCCGTCGCCGGTCGCCAGGTCGCCCGTGATCCACTCAACCCCCGCGTCGACGCGGGGCCGGCGGGCGAGAACGCGCACCTGATGGCCCTGCTCGCGCAGACGCGAC
>DATAUL010000233.1:0-4254 GCA_036268255.1 Solirubrobacteraceae bacterium
CCAGGAGGCGCAGGTATTCGCGCACTTCATGGCGGCCACTCCGAAGGCGAAGACGAAGGCCAGGACGGGGGCGGGCGGGGGTGGATCCACCAAGGGGCACAAGCGCCTCACTCAGATCAACACCACGGGTCTGACGGCGGCGTTGCCGGATGGTCATAGCCAGGCCGCCCAGCTGAGCAAGGTGAAGATGCCCGTCTACTTCCCCAAGTACATCAAGTCAGGGTCGGAGTACTGCCTGAGCCTGATCGCCAACTGCACCCAGGGCGATGAGCCGGCGGTCGAGTACGCGCACTCCTATCCGCGTGAGTACCTGATCCGCGACCAGAGCCGCCGGCCCCACGCCGCCTACCGGATGACGATCGAGCTCAACGCCCTCAAGGGCCAGTACTACGGCGTGCAGGGCGTCGCCTGGCGCAACCCGCCGCTGCTGCAGAGCCCGAGTGGCACGCGCACGATCGGCGGGCGCAAGCTGTTCCTCTATGCCGACGGCGGCCGGCTGACGACCGTCGCCTGGCACAAGGGCCCTGACAGCTACTGGATCTCCAACACGTTGACCAGCGACATCCCCAATGGTCAGATGGTCAACATCGCCGCGTCGATGATCCGCGCCAGCGGCTGAGCCGGCCGCACCCCGCTAGATTCAGCGGCCTTATGAGCTCTGTGCGTGAACCGGTGGCCGTGATCGGGACCGGCTATGTCGGGTTGGTGACGGCGGCCGGGTTTGCCGAGCTGGGTAATGAGGTGTGGTGTGTCGACGTCGACGCGGAGAAGATCGCGCGTTTGAATCGAGGGGAGATCCCGATCTGGGAGCCGGGGCTGGCGGAGTCGGTGGCGAAGAATCGCGAGCGGCTGCACTTCTCGACGGAGCTGGCGCCGGCGGTGGAGCATGCGCGGTTGCTGTTTGTGGCGGTCGGGACACCTCCGACATATTCGGGGGATGCGGATCTGTCGGCGGTGCACGCGGTGGTCGATGCGATGCCGCCGTCGGATCGTCATGCGCTGGCGATGAAGTCGACGGTTCCGGTCGGCACGGGCGCCTCGATCAAGCGCGTCTTCGCCGAGCGCGGCAAGGCGGGGTTTGCCTACGTGTCGTGTCCCGAGTTCTTGAAGGAGGGTTCGGCGCTGCAGGATTTCCTGGAGCCTGATCGCGTCGTGGTCGGGGATGACGGCGGCTGGGCGGGGAACGCGGTGGCGGCGTTGTATGAGCCGTTGGGCGCGCCGCTGGTGCGCACCGATGTCGCGTCGGCGGAGATGGTCAAGCTTGCGGCGAACGCCTTTCTGGCGACGAAGATCTCGTTCATCAACGAGATCGCGAACGTGTGTGAGGAGACCGGCGCCGACGTCGTCGAGGTCGCCAAGGGGATGGGCCTGGATCGCCGGATCGGCAACCACTTCCTCAAGCCCGGGATCGGGTTTGGCGGGTCGTGCTTTCCCAAGGACGTGTCGGCGCTGAAGCAGCTGGCGGGTAATTCGGGCTATCACTTTCAGTTGTTGACGGCCGTGATCGAGGTCAACGAGCTGCAGAAGCGCCGGGTTGTCGGCAAGCTGCAGAAGCATCTGGGGTCGTTGGTGGGGCGGCGGATCGCATTGCTGGGTCTGGCGTTCAAGGCCAATACCGACGATATGCGCGAAGCGTCGTCGTTGGTGCTCTCGGCGCGGTTGCAGGCCGACGGAGCGCTGGTGTCGGCGTATGACCCGGTGGCCGAGGACGAGGCGCGCAAGCTGATGCCGGGGGTGGAATTCGCCGATTCGGCGCTCGGGGCGCTGGACGGCGCGGACGCGTGCATCCTGGTGACCGAGTGGCCGGAGTTCGCCGAGCTTGACTGGGTGGCGGTGAGGAAGCGGATGGCCGGAGATCTGCTGGTCGACGGGCGCAACTTCGCCGATCGCGAGGCGGTCACCGAGGCCGGCTTCACCTACGAGGGAATCGGGCGGTGAGCTCGGACAGAGCCAACCCGCCCGCGCTCGCGTGCAGGCGCTGATTCTCGTCGGTGGGGAGGGCACGCGGCTGCGGCCCTTGACCTCGACGGTCCCCAAGCCGGTGGTGACGTTGGTCGATCGCCCGTTCATGGCCTACATGCTGGAGTGGCTGCGCGGCCACGGCGTCGACGACGTGATCCTGTCGTGCGGCTTCATGGCCGACGGCGTGCGGGCCGTGCTCGGCGACGGCGCGGCCTCGGGCGTGCGCGTGCGCTATGTCGAGGAACCGGAGCCGCTGGGCACGGGTGGCGCGTTGAAGTACGCCGAGGAGCTGCTGGACGAGCGCTTCTTCATGCTCAACGGGGACGTGCTGTCCGATATGGACCTGACCGCCCAGCTGCGCCAGCACGAGCGGACGGGGGCGCGCGCGACGCTGGCGCTGATGGCCGTTGAGGATCCCTCGGCGTATGGCTTGGTTCGCCGTAACCCCGACGGCTCGGTGAGCGAGTTTCTGGAGAAGCCGAGCGCCGACGAGGTGCTCGACACGAATCTCGTCAACGCCGGTGCCTACATCCTGGAGCGCGACGTGCTGGGGGGGATGGCGCCCGCCGGCAGCCGGATCTCGATTGAGCGCGACGTGTTTCCGACGCTCGTGGACGAGGGGCTGTTTGGCTATGAGGCGGCCGGCTACTGGCTGGACATCGGGACGCCGCAGCGGTATCTGCAGGCGACGTTCGAGATCTTGGAGGGCGTGGTGCGGACCGAGGTGGGACGTGAGCTGGCGCAGGCCGGGGGCGTGCTGGGCGCGTGTGAGGCGACCGTCCGCCCGCCCGTCGTGATCGGCGAGGGTTCTGAGATCGATCGCGGTGCGGTGATCGGCCCGCGGGCCGTTCTCGGCCGTGGCGTGCGGGTGGGTGCGGGCGCTGTGATCGAGAGCTCGGTGGTGCTCGACGGCGCCCGGATCGGCGCCGGCGCCCGGATCCACTCCTCGATCGTGTCGGCCGACGCCCACATCGGCGAGGGGTGCCAACTTCAGGGTGAGGTGGTGATCGGCGCCGGGGTTCGCCTCGGGGCGGGCAACAAGCTCCAGGACGGGATCCGTATCTTTCCGGGCGTGGAATTGTCCGACGGCGCGATCGCGTTTTGACCGACGGCCCCGCGTCTGGCGAGCTGAGCGCCGAGGCGATCGCCGCCGTCGACAGCACGGGCCAGCTGGCGGACGTGCTGGGGCTGCCCGAGCACCTGCGCGACGCCTTGTGGCGCGTGGAATCGGCCAACCTCAAACCGGTCGACTGTCCCGGTGGCCTGGTGGTGGCCGGAATGGGCGGCTCCGCCGTTGGTGGCCTGCTGGCCAGGGCGGTGCTCGGCGATCGCTGCTCGCGTCCGATGGCGATCGCCCGCGACTACGGCCTGCCCTCGTGGGCGACCCCGGACACGGCTGTGCTCTGCTCCAGCTACTCGGGTGAGACCGAGGAGACGCTGGCCGCCTACGAGGCGGCGGGCGCGCTGGGCGCGCATCGGATCGTCTGCACGACCGGGGGCCGGCTGGCCGGCGACGCTCGGGCCGACGGCGTCTCGGTGATTCCGCTTCCGGGGGCCTTTCAGCCCCGCGCGGCGGTCGGCTATGCGATCGTCGTGGCCCTCGAGGTGGCGGCGCTCGTCGGGGTCGGCGAGCCGCTGCACACCGAGATCGACGTCGCCGCCGCCCACGCCGAGCAGCTGGTCGAGGGCTGGGGCCCCGGCGCGCCCGAGGACTCCCTCGCCAAGCGCCTGGCGCACGCGCTGCACGGCACCACGCCCCAGATCGCCGGCGCCGGCCTGACCGCGTCGATCGCCTATCGCTGGAAGACGCAGCTCAACGAGAACGCCAAGTCGCCCGCCTTCGCCTCCGAGCTGCCCGAGCTCGATCACAACGAGCTCGTCGGCTGGGAGGGCGCCCCGGGTCTGGGCCGCTTCAGCGCGGTGTTTCTCGACGACTGCGACCTGCACCCCCGCGTCCGCGAGCGCATCCGGCTGACCCAGGAGCTGATCGGCGACCGCGCCGCGGTCACCGAGCGGATCGAGACCGTGGGGGAGACCGCGATCGAGCGCCTCGTCTCGCTTGTTTTGCTTGGTGACCTCGTATCGCTCTACTTGGCCGTTCTCTATGGGCGCGATCCTGTCCAGATCGACACTTTGAACGAGCTCAAGCGGCGTCTCGCCGACTCCTAGGCGCTTCGTTTCGTTCGAAAAACGGCGGCATCGAAGGGGGAGAGCGCGAGACCGCCGCGCTGTGCGACGGGTCGCCCGATCAGAATGTTGCCCGCGTTTTTAGTGACCTCCAGCGTGCAACAT
>DATAUL010000234.1:0-11378 GCA_036268255.1 Solirubrobacteraceae bacterium
CGGCACGAACGGCGCGATCATCACGGGCAACTTCACGATCCAGAGCGCCCAGGACCTCGCGAGCCTGATCAAGCTGGGCGCCCTGCCGATCGGGCTGAAGCTGATCAGCTCCTCGCAGGTCTCCGCCACGCTCGGCAAGCAGGCGCTGCACCAGGGCCTGATCGCGGGCGCCGCCGGCCTGCTGCTCGTGATCCTGTTCCTACTCGTCTACTACCGCGTGCTGGGCCTGATCGCGACCGCCGGCCTGATCATCTACGGCGTCTACTTCTTCGCGCTGATCAAGCTCGTGCCGATCACGCTGACCCTCCCCGGCATCGCGGGCCTGATCCTGACGATCGGCGTCGCGGCCGACGCGAACATCGTCATCTTCGAGCGCGTGAAGGAGGAGGTGAGGGCCGGCAGATCGATCCCCGCGGCCATCGCCGCGGGTTACAAGAAGGGCCTCTCGGCCATCATCGACGCGAACGTCGTGACGATCATGACGGCGTTCATCCTGTTCATCCTCGCCACGTCGGACGTGAAGGGCTTCGCGTTCACGCTGGGCATCGGCACGATCGTCTCGCTGTTCACGGCCGTGCTGGCCACGCAGGCGATTCTCATGACGATGGGCGACTCGCGGACGATCGCGCGCCCGTCGGCGCTGGGGGCGGGCGCGAAGAAACGTGAGTGGCGCTTTGACTTCATGGGCGCCTCGAAGTACTTCTTCTCGCTGTCGGGGGTGATCCTCTTGATCGGGGCGCTGGCGGTCGGCGGACGCGGTCTGAACCTCGGTATCGATTTCACCTCCGGGACCCGGATCACCGCGTCTTTGGTCAAGCCGGCCACCGCGTCGCAGGTGAGCTCGGTGGTCTCGGCCGCCGGGGCGGCCACGCCGCAGGTGCAGAAGGTCGACAACAAGGCGCTGGGCCACGACGTGTTCCAGATCTCGGCCAAGAAGCTCGGTCCCACCGGCGTTCCGAAGGTGCGCTCGGCCTTGCAGAACCGCTTCGGCCTGCTTCACCCGCTCGACTCCTCCTCGGTCGGCCCGACGTTCGGCAAGACGATCGCCCACAGTGCGGTGGTGGCGATCATCGCCTCGTTGCTGGTGATCTCCGCCTACGTGGCGCTGCGCTTTGACTGGAAGTTCGCGGTGCCCGTGCTGATCGCCTTGATGCACGACCTGCTGATCACCGCCGGCGTCTACGCATTGCTCGGCCGGGAGGTGACAGTGGACACCGTGGCCGCTCTGCTGACGATCTTGGGCTATTCGCTCTACGACACGATCATCGTGTTCGACCGTGTCCGCGAGAACATCCCGCGGATGCCGCGGGCGGCGTTCTCGCAGATCGTCAACCGCTCGATGAGCGAGGTGCTGACCCGCTCGATCGCCACGACGTCGTGCACGCTTTTGCCGATCATCGCGCTGCTGCTGTTCGGCGGCTCGACGCTGCGTGACTTCGCGTTCGCGCTGCTGATCGGCGTCGCCTCCGGCGCGTACTCGTCGATCTTCATCGCTTCTCCGGTGCTGACGCACTGGAAGGAGCGCGAGACGACCTACCGCCACCGCCGCGATCGGATCATCGCCGACCAGGGCTTCGTCGCGCCGTATGCGTCGGCGGGCGCCGACATCGAGCCGGCAGGGTCGCGCGCTCGCCGCCGGACGGGGCGGCTGACCGAGCCCGAGGGCGAGACCGTCTCGGCAGCCGAGTTCGAGCAGATGAAACGCGACATCGCCGACGAAGAGCGCGAGCCCACCCGCCGGACCTCGACGCTGACCAAGCGCCTGTCGCACGCCCCCGACAGCGACGACGACAACGGGGGGGCGTCCGCCGCCAAGCGGCCGAGTGGGCGCACCAAGCGCCGCACCCGGCCGCCGGCAGCGTCCGGCGCGCCCGAGGCAACGCCGGCGCCACCGGCGGAGCCGTCCCCGCCGCAACCCGCGGCCGACAACATCAACGGCGAGCCCGACGGCGACGGCGGGGCCTACAACCCGGCGCCCGACGAGGCCGAGAACGAGGGCGTGGCTCCGGTCCAGAAGCCGGCGCGACCGTCGAAGTCGCGCTCGCGCAACCGCCGTCACGGGAGGCGTCGCTGATGGGAATGCTCGCGTGGGTAATGATGGGCCTGGCGCTCTGGCATTTCGCGATCTGGCTGCCCGACCGCTACTGGGGCGGGATCGTCGGCGCGTTCCTGGGCGCGCTCATCGGCGCGGCGCTGTTCGGCTTCATCGTCAACGGCCTGCACATCCCCGGACGCGGCGATACCCATCTGACCACAGCCCTGGAGGCGATCCCGGGCGCGCTGATCGGGATGGCGCTCGTCTATTTCGAGGGCGTCCGGCGCGAGCGCGCCGGCGAGTCCCGCGCGGTCCGGCTCTGATCAGGCGGCGTTTGCCGAAAACCGGCGTGTTGGGCCTGCGCCGGCCACTCCTGTAGGATCCGCGCGCCGATGACGCACCTGCGACTGCTTGCCGTATCGATCCTGGCCACTGCCCTGCTCGCCCTGCCCGGGTCCGCGCTGGCCGCGCGCGCGCAGGTCGCGAGCGCACGGAACGTCAGCGCTCACCTGACAAGCACCGGGAAGGGGCCGAAGAAGCGGTTCCGGCTGAAGATCCTCGTCGATGGGACCACCGCCTACGACCAGATCGTGACGTCCCGCGCGTGCCCGTCGGAATGCGGGACGATCGGGCTGGGATTGAGCGACGAACCGCTCCGAGCGGTTGCGCTCCAGCATTTTGGCGTGCCCGACGTGATCCTGGGGCTCTACACCGGGGGGGCGCATTGCTGCTACGTCGACCAGGTCTACCGCCTGGATCCGAGCACGAACAGGTTCATCAAGACCGAGCATGACTTCCTCGACGCGGGTGCGCGGATCGTTGACCTCAACGGCGATCACAACTACGAGTTCCTGTCCGCCGACGCCCGCATCTCCAACGCCGGGTTCACCGACTTCGCCGATTCGCCGCCGCCGCTGCAGATCTTCTCTTTCTCCCACAGCGCGTTTCACGACATCACGCGCACGTACCCAAACCGTCTGCGAGCGGACGCGGCGAGATGGCTGCGGGCCTTCCACCACCACTACGGCAACGGACGCGGGCTGATCGCCGCCTGGGCCGCCGACGAGCAACTGCTCGGTCGTCCCGGCCTCGTCAAGTCGCAGCTGGCCGGGGCGCTCAAGGCCGGTCACCTCCGCGTGCCGGCCAGCTTCGGCGGACCGAGCCCCGCGAAGTTCGTCACGCAGCTGCAGGCGCTCCTGCGCCGTCTCGGCTACACCCGCTAGCCCTGCTCTCACCGCGATTGCGGCGCTCGTGGCGCTCGCCGGCGCCAGCGATGGTCTGTCTGACCCGGTGCTTAGGCTGGCGCCATGGCGCAGGCCGCGACACTTCTCGGACTCGAGGCTCCCCCGGCGCCGCGATCGCCGCCGCGCGCGGTGCAGGATCCGGTCGGCGAGGCGCCGGCCCGGCCGACACACCCGCGCCTGGACCTGCCCACCTACGCGCTCGAGCAGGCGCTGGCGCTCGAGCGCGAACTCGGCATCGGCCACGTCCTTGCGCAGGTGCTCGTCCGCCGGGGGCTCGGCGACCCGGGATGCGCCCGCGATTTTCTTGCCGCTGAGGAGCGCCACGATCCCGACGCGTTCACCGGCATCGAGCCGGCGCTGGCCACGATCCGGGCCCACATCGCGGCCGCCGGGCGGATCGTCGTCCACGGCGACTACGACGTCGACGGCGTGTGCGCGACGGCGATCATGGTGCGCGCGCTGCGCAGCCTCGGCGCCGACGTCGGATGGTTCCTTCCCAGCCGCATCGATGACGGCTACGGCCTGTCGGGCGCCACCGTGCAGCGCTTGGCGGCTCGCGGCACCGCGCTGCTGATCACCGTCGACTGCGCGATTACCGCCGTCGAGGAGGTGGCGGCGGCCCGCGCCGCCGGCATCGATGTCGTCGTCACCGACCATCACGCTCCGCGCGCCGACGGCCGCCTGCCCGACTGTCCGATCGTGCACCCCGCGGTGGGCGACTACCCCTGCGCGCACCTCTGCGGGACGGGGGTGGCCTACAAGCTCGCGCAGGCGCTGGGCGCCGTCACCGCCGAGGAGGACCTCGAGCTGGTGGCGCTGGCCACCGTCGCCGACCTGGTCCCGCTCCAGGGCGAGAACCGGCGGCTCGTCCGTGCCGGCCTGGCCGCGCTGGCGGCCACCGGCAAGCCGGGGCTACGGGCGCTGATGGCCGTCTCCCGAGCCGATCCGAGCGCTCTGGACGCGAGCACGCTGGGCTTTCGCCTCGCCCCGCGGATCAACGCCGCGGGCCGTCTGCACCGCGCCGACGCCGGACTCGAGCTGCTGCTGTGTGAGGACCCGGTCCGCGCCGCGGCGATCGCCACCGAGCTGGACGCGGTCAACGCCGAGCGCCGGGCGGTCGAACAGCGGATCGTGTGGGAGGCCGAGGCCCAGGTACGCGAGCTCGAGGCCGAGCGTCCGCGCAGCGCGTACGTGCTCGCCTCGGAGGGCTGGCACCCGGGGGTGGTGGGGATCGTGGCGTCGCGGATCGTCGAGCGCCACCACCGGCCGGCGATCCTGATCGCGCTCGAGGGAGCCGAGGGGACGGGCTCGGGCCGGAGCATTCCGGGGTTTGACCTGCTCGGAGGGCTGCACGCCGCCGCCGGGCACCTACAGCGCTACGGCGGTCATCGCGCGGCCGCCGGGCTGACGATCGACGCCGCGGGTGTGCAGGGCTTTCGCGCCGCCTTCGAGGCCCACGCAGCCGCCGTGCTCACGCCTGAGCTGCTCGAGCCGGTGGAGCGCGTCGACGCGGTCGTCTCCGGATCGGAGCTCGGGCTCGGGCTCGCCGAGGAGCTCGAGGCGCTCGAACCCTGCGGGATGGGCAACCCGGCGCCCCGCCTGCTCGTTCCCGGCGCGCGCTTCGGCGACGTGCGCCCGATGGGGGAGGAGGGGCGGCACGCCCGCTTCACCGTCAGCTCCGGCGGGGCCCGCGCCCGGGCGGTGGCCTTCGGCTGTGACGGGCACGTCGCCGCGGGTCCCGACCAGCCGCTGGACGCCACGTTCCGGCTGGAGCGCAACGCCTACAACGGCGCGGTCGAGCCGCGGCTCGTCCTGCGCCAGGCCCAACCATGCGCGCCGGCGCCGATCGAGCTGCTCGACGGGCCCGGCGATTATCTCCTCGCGGTCCTGGCCGAGCTGGGGGCGGAGGCGATGTCCGCGGCGGGCGACGGCGCTGCCCCCGCCGCGGGGAGGACCGTGATCGACCGGCGCGGCCACAGCCCGCTGGCCGTTCTCGTCGACGCAATGGCCACCGGGGCCCCCGTGATGGCAGTGTGCGCCGACGTCCCGCGTCGCCTGCAGGGACTGCGGACGCGCGTGGGCGGATTTGTCCTCTCCAGCTACGGCGAGCTCGAGCGCCAACCGGCCCGCGCGGCCGGCTTTGCCCGCCTCGTCGCCCTGGACCCGCCCGCCGATCCGGCCTCCGCCGCTCTGCTGCGGGCCGGGGCGGGAGTCACCATGCTTGCCTGGGGCCCGGCTGAGCTACGCTTTGCTGAGCAGATGCACGAGCTTGAGTACGGACTCCGTACTTCGCTCGTCGCCTTCTACCGAGCCCTACGGGACCGGAAGCGGGCGACCGGCGAGGAGCTCGAGCGCCTGCTTCGCGGCGACGGATCGCATGCTCGCTCGGCCCGACTGGCCGGGAGACTGATTCGGGTGCTGGCGGAGCTGGAGCTCGTCAGCCTCGACCGGGAACTGCCGGCCCTGGCGATCGCGGGGCGGGCGCCCACCGCGCTCGACCGCTCGCCGTCGTTTCGGGTCTACGCCCAGCGATACGAGGACGGAAAGCGATACCTGAGCAGCGCAAACCACCTGCCAACCGGCTGAGCCGAGCGATCGGCCGCGGCGGCACCGATCCGGCGCGCAGTGGCGGGCGCCACGGTGCCGGTGGGTCGGCGGGCGCCCAGGCGGCCGACGGCACCTCGGCGCAGGCGGCGGTGGTGTCCGCCGAGCGTCCCGCGGTCGATCAGATCAGCGATCCGAGCGCTCACCCCCCGGTCGCTCGCCCGGAGCTCTCGCCGTCTCAGCAGGGCCTGCTCAGCGATCTGTTCGCGATCGTCGAGGAGCATGCCGACCAGGCCGCCGAGCCGATCGACCGCGAGCGCGTGGAGGCGGCATTGGTGTTCGCCAGCCTGCACCACGGCGACCAGCGGCGACTGTCGGGCGAGGATTTCATCACCCACCCGGTCGGGGTGGCCAAGATCTGCGCCGGGATGCGCCTCGACACCGAGACGCTGTGCGCCGCGCTGCTGCACGACACCGTCGAGGACACGAGCGCGTCGCTGGAGGAGGTCCGGGCGGACTTCGGCGAGGAGATCGCGGGCCTGGTCGACGGCGTCACCAAGCTGACCGGCCTCACGTTCCAGTCGCGCGACGAGGCCCAGGCCGAGAATTACCGCAAGATGGTGGTGGCGATGGCCTCGGACATCCGGGTCATCCTGATCAAGCTGGCCGACCGCCTGCACAACATGCGCACGATCGGCGCGATGTCCAAGCAGAAGCAGATCGAGAAGTCGCGCGAGACGCTCGACATCTACGCCCCGATCGCCCACCGGCTCGGTATCCACGCGATCAAATGGGAGCTGGAGGACCTGGCGTTCCAGACGCTGCATCCGCGCAAGTTCACCGAGATCAAGGGACTGGTCGCACAGCAGCGCGAGGAGCGCGAGCGCTACGTCAACGAGGCCGGCGAGTACGTCGCCTCCGAGCTGTCCGAGCTGGGGATCCACGCCGACATCTCGGGTCGCGCAAAGCACTTCTACTCGATCTACTCGAAGATGACCAAGAAGGGCAGGGAATTCAACGAGATCTACGACCTGACGGCGATGCGCGTGATCGTCGACTCGGTCAAGGACACCTACGGCGCGGTCGGGGTCATCCATTCGCTGTGGAAGCCGCTGCCGGGGCGCTTCAAGGACTTCATCGCGATGCCGAAGTTCAACATGTACCAGTCGTTGCACACGACCGTGATCGGGCCCGAGGGACGTCCGCTGGAGATCCAGATCCGCACCCGCGACATGCACGACCTGGCCGAGTTCGGGATCGCCGCGCACTGGATGTACAAGTCGGGTAGCCGCCGCGGCGACGCCCGCGATCCCGACGGCAAGCTCAAGTGGCTGCGCTCGCTCATGGACTGGCAGCAGGACATGTCGGACCCGCGGGAGTTCATGGAGAACCTCAAGGTCGACCTGTTCGAGGACGAGGTCTTCGTGTTCACCCCCAAGGGCGAGGTCAAGTCGCTGGCCGCCGGGGCAACGCCGCTGGACTTCGCCTACGACATCCATACCGACGTCGGACACCGCTGCGTCGGCGCCAAGGTCAACGGCAAGATCGTGCCGCTGTCCTACGTGCTGCGCTCGGGCGACATCGTCGAGGTGCTCACCTCCAAGCGCGAGCGCGGCCCGTCGCGTGACTGGCTGGCGCTCGTCAAGACGACCCGAGCGCGCAACAAGATCAAGGCATGGTTCAAGGCCGAATCGCGGCGCGACACCGAGCACAGCGGCCGCGAGCTGCTGCAGGAGCACCTTCGCAAGCAGGGGCTGCCGGCGCAGAAGCTCGTCGGCTCGCCGCTGCTCGCTGACGTGATCCGGGAGATGGGCTTTCAGAAGGGCGATGACTTCTACATCGCGCTGGGCGGCGCCAAGATCTCGCCGAAGGTCGTCGTCAACAAGGTCATGCAGCGCCTCAAGCAGGGCGAGGCGGCCGAGTCCGAGCCGACGGCGGCCGACGACCTGCTGCAGACCAACCGCCGGCGTACCCGTCCGACCACGTCCTCCACCCGCTTCGGGATCGCGGTCGAGGGGATCGACGAGGTCATGCTGCGCCTGGCAAAGTGCTGCCGGCCGGTGCCCGGCGACCCGATCGTCGGCTACATCTCGCTCGGCCGGGGGATCACGATCCACCGCGAGGACTGCCCGAACGTCGCCGTGCTCAAGAAGGACCCGGACCGCTTCACTCCGGTCGCCTGGGACGGCGACGCCGAGACCTCGTTCCGGGTCGAGATCCAGGTCGACGGCTGGGATCGCCACCGCCTGCTGGAGGACATGACCCGCACGTTCGCCGAGGCGGGGATCAACATCCTCGACGCGCATTGCACCGTCAACCACCCGATGGTCAAGAACCGGTTCGTCGTCGAGGTGGGGGACACCCGCACCCTGGACCAGGCGATCAACCGCCTGCGCAACATCGACGCGGTGTTCGACGCCTACCGCGTCACCCCCGGCGCGGCCTGATCGGGCGGGGGGCGCCGGCCCGGCGAGCCCCGCTCGACGCGCGGCTGCGGCAGGCCGGGCGAGGGCGTTCGCGGCGTCGCCGGTGACAACCGTGCGGGGGCGACGCGCAGCGGCGCGCTGACCGCCACCCGATCGATACGCATGCTCGGCAGCTTGGCGATCATCATCATCTCGCCGACCCTCAGCGTCTTGATCTCGTTCGGGTGCACGACCGGCTGTTCCTCCATGCGGCGGGTGCCACGGCTCAGCCCGGGGCGCGCGAACAAGCCGCGCACCGTCTCGGTCTCCTGCCACGTCCACTCGGTTCCGGCCAGCTGGGAGATCATCGTCGCCGAGCTGTGCACGTCCTGACGATGGGCGATGGTCACGCCGACGATCCCCATCACCTGGTCGCGAAAACCGCGCCCGGCGCGCTCGAGGTCAGAGAGCTCCTGGGTGGCCAACAACACCGGCACACCCGCCTCCCGTCCGCGCGCCAGGAGCGCCAGCAGGTTGTCGGCCCCCAGAGCCGAGAACTCGTCGATCGCGAAGGTCGCCGGAATCGGACCGGGACCGCCGTGGGTGGGGACCGTGTCCGAGGGAGCCGATTGCGCCCGCAGGCGATGGCCGGCGGCGCTCGTCACAGCCTGGATGGCGAGCGCCCCCAGCTGCGCGGCGAGCTTGCCATAGACGCTCGAGTTCAGGCTGAGCAGGACGACGTCGCCACCCTCGAGCGCGGTCGCAAGGTCAACGGCGGGACCGTCCCCCGGCGCCAGATAGCGCCCGGCGGTGGACTCGCTGAGCAACGCCAGCCGCGTCCCCAGGCCCCGCACGGCGCTCTCCTGGTCGCGGGTCAGCCCACCCAGGTAATCGGCAACGCGCGCGGCGAGGGGCGACGGAACGTCGCGCAGGCGGGATGCCAGTCGCGCGGGCTCCATCACGGCAACCACGTCGTCCAAGTGCGCCGGACGCCCGGGATGGGCGGCGTCCAGGACCGTGAACGCCGTCTGCAGGTAGCGCTCGGCGGCCCGCTGGTAGTGGGGCTCGGAGAAGCGCTCGGTGGAGATCAACATGTCCTTGAGCGCCGTGGCGTTGCCGTGGGCGAGCGGGTTCCAGTGGCTCGGTCCGTCGGGCGTCCACACCCGCAGTTCCCGTCCGGCGAGCGCGGCCGCCCGTCCCAGCTCACGCGCGAACGCCGGCGAGCCCTTCATGTCGAGCGCTACCACAGGCCGGCCGCGGGCGATGTGGTCCGAGAGGATCGCCAGCATCGTCGTCGACTTGCCTGCCCCGGCGGCTCCCACCACCAGCGCATGCGCTGCCAGCTGCTCGTCGGAGAGGGTCACCGGCCGTCCGGCACGGTCGCGGCCGAGGACGACGCCGGCCCCGGCCGCGCCCCGCGCGGGCTGGGTCCGGGCGCGGCGGCGCATCGCCATTGCCACCCGCCCGGCGACGAGTGTGGCGCCCGCGGCGACGGCAACGGGCATCGGCATGGTGAGCAACCCCGCGAACGCCGCCAGGCTCAGGTAGTCGCGCCAGCGATTGGCGGCACCCAGACGCGGCCGGGGCTTCACCGAGCCGCCCCGGTTGTCGGCGCTCCGCGACCTGCCGAGCGCTGCGCGGCGCGGCGGCCCGGCGCCGGCGATTCGGGGCGGCGGCCGAGCGTCACCAGCTCGACACGCACCCGGTCGGCGATCCCGACGCGGCGCACCGAGTCCTGCATCGCCCGCCGGCGCGCGGGGTGGTCGACGAGGTAGACGACGGCGTCGATCCGCTTGTTCGCGGCGTAGGCGGCGAGGATCCGCTCCCGGCGCCGAGGCTCTTTCAGCGTCAGCTCCAGCTCGAACGCGACCCGGTGGCCGGTGTCGGTCACGAGCACCAGGTCGGGATAGTGAAGCCGGGGGCGACCATCCCGCCCGGCCGCGCCGAGGCGAACGCCGAACGGCGCCTGCCCATCGTCCGCGCGCCCGTCCTGCGAGCGCATCCGCCGCTCGGAGACGATCTGCGCCAGCGGGCCGAACATGCCGCGCTCGGCGGCCACCGCCAGCCACGCCATGCCCACGTCGTGCCGGTACAGGGACGGGTCGAGTTTGCGGGGGCGGGGCAGGTCCGAGCTGATCGCGCGGCGCCCCGGCGGCGTCACCTGGTAATGGGACGGCTCGTCGTTGAAGAGATCGCCCGCGGTGAGGTAGCCGGCGTCGCGGAGCACTCGCAGGCGATCGGTCGCCGCCCGCGTGCTGATCGCCAGCAGCATCGCGACCTGATCGGCCAGCACGAACCGGTGCTCGGCGGCGAACGCCAGCATCCGGCGGTCGCGCTCGGTGATCCGCATCGTGCCCACCTCGGCAAGAGCCACCGATGGGCGGAGGTTCGCCCCCCTCAGCGCGCGGTTGTCACAACCTGGAAATCGCGGCCGGTGAGCCCACCGAGCGCGTGCAGCGCATCGTCATCCCAGCGAGCGCTGGGAGCACCGGAGATGTACCAGGGAGACCCGTTGTCGGCCAGGATCATCCCGTAGCGCTTCAGCGCGGTGGCGATGATGCGGGCCTGCGCGGGCAGCCGCGAGATGTTGACCGACCGTTTCAGCCGGACCCGCAGGCCCATCGGCGGAGCGTCGGGCAGGCTGCACGTGCTCGCCGCGTGACGCGCGGGATAGATGTAGTGGGCAGACGTGCAGGGAGCGGTGAAGCGCAGCGCGTGGTCGATCGCTCCCGCCCGCACCTCGCTGACGCGGGCCAGACCGGGGAGGATCGCCAGCCCGGCGGCGTCGGCCGAGGTCCAGCCGGCGGGTCGCAGATGATCGGAGCGCAGGTCGAAGATCGCGCCCGAGCCGGCGGTCCAAGGCTTGCCGCCGGTGGGCGGGTGCGCGTCGTAAAGCTCGTAGTCGGTGCACGTCGACCGGTCGACGACGATCACGTGACGGTCGCCGGTCGATGCCGACCCCCCCTCGATCGGCACGTTTCGCGGCAGCGGGTAGGGGCCCTTGTCGGACTCGCTGGCATACGTGAATCGCACCCGGACCTTGCGCGTGCTGCTGGAGACGACGGCATAGGGGATTCCGTTCGGCGCGCCGTTGTACACCGTGCCGAAGTCCGGGTGCACGGGGTCCGACAGTCCGATGCGGGCGATGAT
>DATAUL010000235.1:0-5410 GCA_036268255.1 Solirubrobacteraceae bacterium
TGCCCTTCCAGGTGCGCAAGGGCGGCGACGGCGGACTGATCGAGAAGATCCGCGACCTGGTGATCGACAAGAAGATCCCCGAGATCTCCGATCTGCGCGACGAGTCCGATCGTCGTGGGATGCGGCTCGTGATCGAGCTCAAGCGCGACGCGATCCCCAAGGTCGTCCTCAACAAGCTCCACAAGCACACTCCGATGCAGACGACGTTCGGCGTCAACATGGTGGCGCTCGTCGACAACGTTCCGCGCACGCTTTCGCTGCGTGAGGTCGTCGGCCATTACGTCGACCACCAGCGCGAGGTCATCGTGCGGCGCACGAAGTACGAGCTGCGCCGCGCCGAGGAGCGTGCCCACGTCCTCGAGGGCCTGCTGATCGCGCTGGCCAACCTCGATGAGGTGATCGCGCTGATTCGCGCCTCGCGCGACTCGGAGACCGCCCGCCACGGCCTGATCGAGCGCTTCGAGCTGACCATCGTCCAGGCCCAGGCGATCCTCCAGCTGACGCTGAGCCGTCTGACCGCGCTGGAGGCGGACAAGATCAAGCAGGAGCACACCGACCTCGTGGAGCGGATCAAGGAGCTGCGCGAGATCCTCGGCGACGAGAGCCGCGTGCTGCAGATCATCAAGGACGAGCTGACCGAGATCGCCGAGGCCTACGGCGACGAGCGGCGCACCGAGATCACCTACGCCGAGGGCGAGATCGACATCGAGGACCTGATCGCCGACCAGCAGATGGTCGTCTCGATCACCCACTCGGGGTACATCAAGTCGCTGCCGCTGTCGACCTATCGCCAGCAGCGCCGCGGGGGGATCGGCGTGACCGGCATGGAGATGAAGGACGACGACTACATCGAGCACCTGTTCGTCGCCTCCACCCACGACTACCTGCTGTTCTTCACCAACCGCGGCAAGGTCTACCGGCTCAAGGTCTACGAGCTTCCCGAGGCCTCGCGAACCGCGAAGGGCCGGGCGCTCGTCAACCTGCTGCCGCTGCGCGAGGGCGAACGCGTGCAGTCCGTCCTGTCGACGCGCGACTTCACCGAGGGCAAGTACCTCGTGTTCGCGACCCGGCAGGGCATCGTCAAGAAGACCGAGTTCCTGGCCTACAACACGCCGATCAAGGCCGACGGCATCATCGCGATCAACATCCGCGACGACGACGAGCTGATCGCCGTGCGGCGCACGAGCGGTCACGACGACATCATCATGGTGTCGCGCTCCGGACAGGCGTCGCGCTTCTCCGAGGACGCGGTTCGCTCAATGGGCCGCGACACCAGCGGCGTGCGCGGCATGAACGTCTCGCAGAAGGGCAACTCCGTCCTGTCGATGGACGTCGCCCGCGACGATCAGGAGCTGCTCGTCGTCACCGAGAACGGCTACGGAAAGCGCACTCAGATCTCCGACTACCCGGTCAAGGGTCGCGGCACGATGGGCGTCAAGACGATCCAGCTGACAGAGAACAAGGGAGCCCTGGCCGGCGCGCTGGTCGTGCGCGAGCACCAGGAGCTCGTGTTCATCTCCCAGAACGGCATGGTCCAGCGCACCTCGGTGCGGGGGATCAGCCGCTACGGACGTGCCTCCCAGGGGGTGCGTTTGATGAACCTCCGTCCCGATGATCAGGTGTCGGCGGTTGCCCTGGTGGTCGAGTCCGAAGCGGCAACAGCCGCGCCGGTGCTCGACGAGCCGGTCGATCTTGCCTCCCCGGATGCGCCGGAGACGCCCATGGAGCGTGAGTCCGACGACGAGAGCGCCCCCGACCCCGAGACCGGCGACGACGAGTAGGCCGCCGAGGCGGACGCGTGGACTCGGCTGAGGTGCGGGCGCGGTATGGCCAGGTGTTCGACTCGGTCGCCGAGGAGTACGACCGAGAGCGCCGTGCCTACCCGGCGGAGCTGGTCGACGCCGCGCTGCAGATTGCGCGGCTGGGCGTCGGCGATACGGTGCTCGAGGTCGGTTCCGGGACCGGGCTGCTGACCGAGCAGCTCGTGGCCCGCGGCCTGAGCGTGCACGCCGTCGATCCGGGAGCCGAGATGGTCAGCCGAGCTCGGCGCCGGCTCGGAGACAACGCGCCGGTGGAGTTCGAGGTGGCCCGTTTCGAGGAGGTGACCCCGGCCGGCGGACCGTTCCCCGCGCTCTTCTCGGCGTCCGCCTGGCACTGGCTGAACCCGGCCGTGAGCTGGCGCCGGGCCTGGGAGGCGCTCGCCCCCGGCGGCCGCCTGTGTCTGTTACAGGACTTCGCGGTCGCCGATCCGCGGGCGGCCCGCGACACCGAACTGCTGACCGCAGCGCTCACGCGGGGCGCCCCGGAGCTGGCCGCTGGGTGGCCGGCGCCGCGCGACGCCGAGGCGGTCCTGAGGGAGGCTCGTGAGCACCAGCACGACGTGTCCGCCGTGTGGTCGCATCTGACCAACTATGCGCTTGAAGATCCGTCGGCCGCCGACCTCTTCGAGGAGGTTCGCATCGACGCCGTGCCCCTGCTGATCGAGCAGACCGCCGATCAGTTCAACGCCTACTTCCGCACGACCTCGTTTCACGCGCGCCTCGAGCCCGCTCAGCGCGACCGCCTCGCCGCTGAGAACCGGCGCGCGGCCGATGAGCTGGGCGGCCTCCTGCGCTACGGCGCGCTGGCAGTGCTCGTCAGCGCCCGCCGCGACCCCTAGCCGGACACGTCCTGGTCACTTCGCGCCGACGCTGGGTCGCTAGAACGGGCCGGTGGACATGACGCGCACGGCCGCCGACATGCTCGAGCCGATCCCGGCTAACGCGCTGTCCGGCATCCGGGTCAGGAGCGCCGGACCGGATGGGGCCGAGGTGTGGCTCACCGCGGTCGAGCAGGCGAGCAATGTGATCGGCTCGCTGCATTCCAGCGGCCTGGTTGCGATGGTGCCTTCACATGGTCGCTGCGGCGTCGGGAGGGCTGACGAGGCGGTCAGGCGCCCGACCGCGCGCGGCGCAGTCTGGCCAGGGCCAGCATGCCGACCGCAGCGCCCCCGGACGCGACGGCGCCGACGAGCAGACGGCCGGCGCGTGGGAGCGAGTTGCCGGCGGCCACGGTCGCCAGCAGGTCGGCGGTGTCGGACACGATCCCCGCTGCCACCCACGGGCCCAACGCGGCCGGGGTGGAGGCGAGGGCGCCCGCTCCCAGGGCCAGGTCGCGTGCACCCAGTCCGCGGGTGACGACCCGCGTGCCGGGGCGGGCCGCGTCGCTTCCGAGCCACGGCGTTGCCACGCGTTCAGGGGTGAGCATCAGCGCGGCACCGAAGCCGACGCGTCCGGCGGCGACGAGGCGGGCGATCAGGGCGGCGTTCATCACCCGCCCAGGCTATCGGGGGGGACTGACGAGCCCGATCGCTCGGGGTCGCGCACCCCGGGGACTGCCAGGAACGCGATCATCGCCGCGCCTCCCAGGCATCCCGCGGCCAGCAGCGTGGTCGTGGCGCCCACCGCCTGGGCGATCGGGCCGGTGATGGCAAACGACAGCGGGATCAGTCCAATCGACACCATCCAGTCAAGGCTCGACACCCGGCCGCGAAGCCCATCGGGGACCAACGTCATCATCAGCGACCCCCAGACCACGTTGGCGCTGGCGCCGCAGGCGCCGCTGAGCAGGGAGATGAGCACGAACGTCCACGCTCCCGTGGCCACCGCGTAGGCGACGAGCAGCACCGACTGGGCAGACCAGGCGACGAACATGAGCGTGACCCGCCGGCGTGGCAACCCGCTTCGGGCGATGGCCAGGGCGCCGGCGATCGCGCCCACCCCGCCGCCGGCACGGATCACCCCGAACAGGCCACCGCTGCTGTGCAGGCGGTTCTTGACCAGGTAGGGGAGCAGCACCTGCGAAGGGCCGAAGAAGGCGAGGAGGCTGAGCGATGCGCCCAGCAGGGTCCCCCACAGCCACGGGTTGGCTCGCACGAAGCGAAAGCCGTCGGCGATCTCGCTCATCGTTGCCCGCAGGGACTTGCCGGCAAGCGATGTGGTCGTCGCCGGCGTACGCCGCATCGACAGGATCAGTGCGATCGAGACCAGGAACGTTCCCGCGTCGACGAGGAAGGCGACGCCGGGTCGCGTCACCGCGAGCAGCACGCCACCAAGTGCGGGGCCGAGCAGCTGCGCGGTCAGTGGCCGGACGAACTGGTCCAGCGCGCTGGCGGCGGTGAACTGCTCGGAGCCGACCAGCGTCGGCACGATCGCGTCGAACGCGGGAATGAAGAACGCCTCGGCGGCTCCGTAGATCGCCACCAGCACGAACAGCATCCAGAGCTCCAGGGCGCCCGTCACCGAGAGCACGCCGATCAGCCCGATCGCCACCGCCTCCGCGAGGTTGGCGGCCAGGAGCAGGCGCCGGCGCTCCCGGCGGTCGCTGATCGCCCCGCCGACCAGCAGGAAGATCACCGTCGGCAGCGTCCATGCGACACCGACGACCGACAGCGCCGTGGGGGCATTGGACAGGGCATAGACCTGCCAGGCGATCGCCACGAAATAGATCCCGTCGCCGAGCAGCGATACGGTCATCCCGCTCCACAGCAGCGCGAAGTCCCGCTGACGCAGGGGCGTCAGCAGCGTCACGCGCCGTCCGAGGCCGCCGTCCTCCCGCATGGCCATCGGGGGAACATACGCTGAGAACCCCACAGCGGCCGTCGCTTCTGTGGACAACCGCCAGCCGCCGCGAGAGACTGCATGCATGCAGGGCCCCGGGTCTCTCCGCGACCGGATCGCCAGGACGCTGAACACCGCCTACGGCGACGGCCTGCTCAGCGAGCACACGCTGGCGCATCGGCTCGATGTCTTGTGCGGCAGTCATGTGATCGAGCCCGCCGGTCTGCTCGGCGATCTGACGCTCCGCTCGTCGCCGGCGCTACCGACCCGGCTCTCGCGCCTGGGGCAGTACGCGCGCTGGGCGTTGCGAGAACGGTGGCGGGAGGCGCCGCCGCCTCCGATGCTCCTCGCGCTCGACTGGGATGGCGGCGACGACGATCTGCTCGTCGGCCGCCACCTGGGCTGCGACATCGTGCTCGACGACCTCAGCGTCTCACGGCGGCACGCGCGGCTGCGGTTCCGCGACGGCCACTGGGTGTTGCAGGACCTCAGGTCCACGAACGGCACGCTCGTCAACCGCGCGCCCGTCGTTCGCTGCCAGTTGCACCCGGGCGACGAGGTGCACGTCGGCACCGTGCGCCTGCTCGTCGATTGACCTGCATTCGGGCCTGTAGCGCAGCTCCGAACGAAACCCCGGTGGATTCCGGGTCCGCGATTGATAATCTGGAGCTACCAGAGAAAGGAGGTGGTCCTAAATTGTCTGACAGTTTTTGCGGGACCCTGGAGGTGTCCGGCCGCTAGGTCGGAGGCTGACCCCGCTTAGCGGAGTCCAACCCGCGACACCGCCGCGTCTGGGCGCCGGGAGTAGTCCC
>DATAUL010000236.1:0-15035 GCA_036268255.1 Solirubrobacteraceae bacterium
AAGACAACTGGAACCTCGGCCGGATCGGCTCGGGCTCGGCTGATTCGGCGGCCGGGTCGCTGATGGGAGCGTTCGACTTCAACCAGAAGTACGGACACGCCCCGGCGATCATCATGGATGACAACACCGGCGAGATCACCAAGACGATCCCGCCGCGCGGTCCGGGCCTGGGCTCGGGCAACGGCTCCGGAAACGGTCCGGGCAACGGCTCAACCGGTTCGGGCAACGGCTCCAGCTCCGGCCATTCCGGTTCGGCCCACGGGAGCGGCGTGACGATCACGCTGCCCAACGTCGGCTGCGTGCCGAAGTTCAGCAAGCGCGGCCTGACGCTTGTGTGCACCACCAAGGGCGGTTCGCACGTGGCGACGCTGATCCGTATCCGGCTGTTCCGCGGCCAGTCTGAGATCGCCAATCAGGCATCGCGGGTCAGGGGCCACACCGCGCGCTTCACGGTGCGCAAGCGGCTGCGCAAGGGCAGCTACAAGGTCCGCGTCACGGTTGACGCCGCGGGGCGTGTCGGCGTCCAGACCCGAACGCTCCGGGTCCGGTAGCTCACCGGCAACGACGTGCGCGGGGCCCGGCTTCGCCCGGGCCCCGCGTCGTTGTGGGGCGATTTTCTCCCGACATGCAGACAAGATCGCCCACAGCCGGCTGGCGAGTCGGCTCGGGCCCACGCCTTCCTGCGCGCCCTGCTCGACGATTAGGAAATCTGCTTGTGCAGTGAGACCTCGAGCGCCGGCCGGTGGTCGGCGGGCGTCGTCTCGATGGTGATCGCCAGACGGCGGCCGTCGATCTCCAGCCAGCCGAGCTGGTTGCGCCACGTGGGCTGCTGCTCGACGCGCCAGCGGACGTCCGGGTCGTCGACGCCGGCGCTGCGGGCCACCGCGCGGGCGAGCAAGCCCACCACCCGCGAACGGCGCGCGATGCCGACGAAGTTGCGCTGCTTGCGCTCCAGCTGGTTGCGAAACGGCGAGCAAACCGCCTGATAGACGGCGCTCCTCACGCCGCGATCGGAGCGGAACCCGACGTGCTCCAGGTAGGCCTGGTGTACGTCGCCGCCGAGCATCACGACGCTGGCGGGCGCGGCGCCCAGCCGGCCCGAGCCCACGTCTGCCACCAGGGAAATGAAACGGTGAAACGACGGCTGGAAGGAGGCCCAATGCTCGAGGTCGAGCGCCCGGCGCAGCTTCTCTGACCACCCGATCGCCCACCGTCCCCAGGCGCCCTGGCAGACTGCCTCGTTCCACGCCTCGACGTAGTGCAGAGTCGGCGCCAGGAGGACCGGCAGCGTGTTGGCCAGCAGCACGTGGTCGTAGTCGCCCGTCAGCTGCTCGGTCACCCACGCCCACTGGTCGTCGTCCATCATCTCGCGCTGTCCGTCGGAGAGCACCCGGCCCTCCCGTCCGTCGAGCACCAGCAGGCGCGAGCCGCCGATCTGGCGAGAGAAGCTCCACAGTCCGCCCCCGCCCTCGCGCTCGGCGGCGGTGGCGAACTGGCGCAGCAGCGGGCCTGCGTCTTCGGCCTCACGCACCTGCCGGTAGAGCTCGTCCGCCTCGAGCTCGACCGGCGACAGGTTGCCGAGGTGCTGGTAGATCCAGTAGGTCCACAGCCCGGCGATGATCCGCTCCCCCCACCAGCTGGTCTGGCGCATGTCGGCGATCCACGACTCCGAGGTGTTCCAGTCATCGTGCACGTCGTGGTCGTCGAACAGCATCACGGTCGGCAGCACCGAGTGCAGCCAGCGCAGCGTCGGCTCCGACCACGCCTCGAGGTAGAGCATCGTGTACTCGTCGACGTCGAGGACCTCGGGGCCCGGAGCCTGATCCAGATCGCGGCGAGCGCTGATGTACTCCTTGGTGCGCGGAGAGACCTCGTCGGCGTAGATCTGGTCACCGAGCATCAGCAGCATCTGCGGCCAGTGAGACGGATCCCGGGCCTGCAACCGCTGGCTGAGCACGTACAGGGCGTCGACGCCGATCCCGCGCTCGTCCTCATCGGCGTCGAGCGTGTACGGAGGCTCGTGGGGCGCGGTGACCCGGCACGAGCCCCAGGCAATCGTCATCGGACCGTCCGCCGGCAGCGTCCGGATCCGGCTCGGCGGGAACTCGGACTCGGCCTTGGGCCAGTGCCGCTCGCCGTCCAGGCGAACCTCGTACTCGGTCGAGCTCCCGGGCTCCAGGCCGGAGACGACGACCAGCGCGAAGTGGTGGCTTCCCGCGCAGAAAGTCCGCGCGCGATGACCCAGGATCTCGACCTCGCAGGCAGCGGAGGTCTGCACCCAGACGGTCGCCTCGTGGGTCGAGACGTAGCGCAGCATCGGTCCGAGTACCAGCTCCGGCATTGATCGGACCTACCCGCCTCGCCGACGTCAGGAACGTGCGATCGACGCCGGGTCGGTGCGCTCCAGTCGCGTCATGGTGACGCTGGCGTCGAGCTTTGCGGTGGCCGCGCCGCGGTAGACGCCCTTGATCGGCGGGACGTCTGCGTAATGGCGGCCATGGCCGATCTTGACGTGTGTCTCGCCGGCCAGCACTCGGTTGGTGGGATCGGCTCCGACCCACACCGGCTCCGAGACCTGATCGGGCCCACCCACAGGGAGCAGCGCCTCCAACCATGCGTGCGTGTCGACCTCGATCGACTCGTGCCCGTCGTCGGAGCCGCCCGCGAACAGGTACCCCGACACGTAGCGGGCCGCGATTCCGTGATGGCGCAGCAGGCACAGGCCGAGGTGGACGAAATCCTGGCAGACGCCCGCGCCCGCCTCGAGCAGGTCGGCGATGTCGGAGTCGACGTACGTGGCGCCCTGGCGGTACTCGAAGTGGTCGGGGATCAGCTCGGAGACGAGCATCACCGTGGCCAGTGGAGTCGAGGCGGCGCCGGTGGTGGTCAGCAGCTCCCGAAGGCGGGTGTCGCCGGGCGCGTCGTCTGTCTGCAGGAGGAATTCGCCTCCGGCCTCGCGGTAGCCCGGATCCGTCAGCGATTCCCACGTGGAATGGGGCGGCTCGATGGACTCCTTGGTGCTCACACGCGCGCGGACGTCGATCGTCAGGTGCCGGTGCGGGCGGGAGACCTCGAACTCGACGACCTCGGTGCCGAAGTAGTCGCTGTGGCGGTGCAAGCGGACCTCGGGGGTCAGCCGGACGCTGAACTCATCGACGCGCTGGCGTCCGTTGCTGTGGGGCTTGACCCGCAGCGCGTTGAGGTTGTCGACGACGTCGGCATCGTAGTCGTACTCGGTCAGGTAACGGATCGCGAAGTTCACGTGGTGCCTAGAGATGCACGGCCGACAGGGCGGCGATCGCAAAATACCGGGAGTCGATGTCGCGATCGACCTGCTCGAGCTCGTCCTGGACGCGCTCGAGCACCTCCTGCAGGGCGCCGCCGGCATCGGGAGCGCGGCGCTGCAGCTCGAGGTCGGCGCTCAGCCGCCCCAGCCTGAGGACCGGCGCCGAGGAACGTGGCTGGGCGTCGGCCGCCGTCAGCGCCGCGGCCAGAGCGTCGACCGACGAGGCGACCGAGCCCGGATAGGCGGAGTCGTACAGCAGAAAGCGCACGACCGGGGCGACGGTGGGGGCGTGGCGGACGGCGCGCCGGTAGGCCTGAAAGCCGCCGATCGCGTGCAGAAGCGCCAGCGCCTCGGTCTCGTGCGCGGACGGATCCTCCTCCAGCGAACTGGGGATAGCCACCCGCAGCATCCGCAGGACCATGTCGGCCTCCTCGATGCGCCCCCCGGCCTCGAGGAACGCACGGCCCTCGTCGCGCAGGAGCGTGCGGTCGAGCAGGCCCCAGAACAGCGCGCATCGCTCCTTGACCTCGTGGTAGAACGAATACGGCCCCGTCTGGAGCGCCGCCTGCAGGTCATAGCGCCCGAGCAGCAGATAGAACGAGTTCAGCGCCTCCCACATCTCGGTCGAGATCACGTCGCGCATCGTGCGCCCGCGCTCGCGCGCTCGGGCCACGCAGGAGACGACCGACGCGGGACTGTCCGTGTCAAGGGTCAGCAGCCGCGCCACCTCGATGCGCCCCGGCGAGACGGCCGGCACCGCGGACTCCTCCTCGCCGGGAGCCGGGGGCTTGGCGCCGATCGTCGCCAGCACCCCCTCCCAGCTGAGGGTGATGCCCCGCTCGCCCGGCACGCCGGTGACGTCGGCGTGAAACGCTCCGTCGAGGATCCGCGCGGTGTGCTCGGCCCGCGTCAGATCGCGCCCCAGCCAGAACAATTCCTGTGCAATCCGCGCCAACATCAGCCAGGGGCGCTTGGGTCGGCGTCACCCCCGGGAGCTCGCCCCCCGGGCGATCTCCCAATTGAATCGGCGTCAGCCGATTTAACCTGTTGCTGTTGCTGGGACTGGCTGTGCCAGCCACCGCCGTAGCGCACGTCGGGCAGGCGCGGCGGGCGCTGCGCCGGCAGCGTGCCCGGTGCCGGATCGACGGCGTCGCCGTCGTCGAGCACCCACGTGTCCTTGGAGCCGCCGCCCTGGGAGGAGTTGACGATCATCGAGCCCTCGCGCAGCGCGACCCGGGTCAGGCCTCCGGGGACGATCCGGATCTCCTCGCCGAACACCGCGAACGGGCGCAGGTCGACATGCCGCGGCGCGAGCTGACCGCCGCCCGTCTCGGTCGGCGCGGTCGACAGGTGCACGAGCTCCTGGGCGATGAACTGGCTGGGATCGTGCTCGATCAGCCGCGCCTGCAGCTCGCGCTCGGCCGGGCCGGCGTGCGGGCCGATGAACACGCCCTTGCCGCCCGACTCCGAGGTCGGCTTGACGACGACCTGGTCCAGGCGCGCGAGCACGTGCTTGCGGGCGCGCTCGTCGGAGAGCAGATAGGTCGGCACGTTCTCGAGGATCGGCTCCTCTGCGAGGTAGAAGCGGATCATGTCGGGCACGAAGCAGTAGATCGCCTTGTCGTCGGCGACGCCGGTGCCGATCGCGTTGGCGATCGCCACCGTGCCGGCGCGGTAGGCCCGCACGAGCCCCGGGACGCCGAGCAGCGAATCGGGGCGGAACTCCAGCGGGTCGATGAAGTCGTCGTCGAGGCGGCGGTAGATCGTGTGCACGCGCTGCAGGCCGGCCGTCGTGCGCATGTAACAGACGGCGTCGCGCACGACCAGGTCGGTGGGTTCGACCAGCTCCACGCCCATCTGCCTAGCCAGAAACGCGTGCTCGAAGTACGCCGAGTTCATCGCCCCCGGCGTCCACAGGACGACGGTCGGGTGGCTCTCGGCGGCCGGCGCGACCGAGCGCAGCGCGTCGAGCAGCAGCGACGGATAGTGCTCCACGCCCCGGACCCGGTGCCCGGCGAACAGCTCAGGCACCAGACGCGTCATCGCCACGCGGTTCTCGAGCACGTAGGAGATGCCCGAGGGTGTGCGCACGTTGTCCTCGAGCACGCACCAGGTGCCGCCCCCGTCGCGCACGAGGTCGCATCCGCAGACGTGGCAGTAGACGCCGCCGGGGGCGCGGACGCCATGGACGGGCCGGGCGAAGCTCGGCCGGCTGACGATCAGCGACCAGGGGACGATCCCCGCGCGGACGATCTCGTGGGCGTGGTAGACGTCGTCGACGAACGCGTTGAGCGCCCGGATGCGCTGGGCCAGCCCGCGCTTGATCGTCGTCCACTCGGCGGACGTCAATACGCGGGGGACGAGGTCCAGCGGCCATGCGCGGTCCCGCTGTTCGCCGTCGGAGCCGGCGACCTCGAACGTGATTCCCTGCTGCATGAAGATCGCGTCGCGCCGCTTGCCGGCGGCGTCAAGGGCGTCGGGCCCCAGTCGCGCCAGGGCCGCCATCAGCGGCCGGGCGTGGGGCAGCGGCCGCCCGGCGTCGTCCAGCAACTCGTCGCGGGATCCGGCCGGAATCGTGTAGCCGTCCCCGATCGGCGGGAGCGTCTCTGACTGGAGGTTGGTCACGCGTTAATAGGTGTACCCGCTGGACGGGCGCGGTGCTCTGTCCACATGGAGCAAGTGCGGGCGGCCGGAAAGGAGCACTACCCTCCGCGGCATGAGCGCAAAGCCCTTCATCAACCGCTCGGATGTGATCGAGATCGAGGTCCGCGAGGGCGACATGGCGTTTCACCGCCGCCGCCTCGGCGCGGCCGCCGGGTGCCGGCGGATCAGCGCCAGCGTCTACGTCGTCCCCGCGGGGGCTCGCCAGATGCCCGTCCACGTCCACGGCGACGAGGAGGAGATCTTCTACGTGCTGAGCGGGCGTGGCCTGGGCTTCGAGAAGGGCGAGGCCTACACGGTGAGCACGGGTGACGCCGTCGTGCATCCGCCGCGCGGGCGGCCGCACACGTTCCTGGCCGGCGACGCCGGACTCGAGCTGCTGGCCTTTGCCTCGGGCACCGACACGAGCATCACATTTCTCCCACGCGCGGGGGTGATGTGGTGCGGGCCGCGCTGGGTCCCGCTCGACGCGCCCCATCCGTTCCGGGCGGAGGGGCTCGCCGGTCCACTCGAGCGTCCCGAGCCGAGCGAGCGACCGGCTAACGTCGTCGCGCTCGTCGGTCTCGACGCCGGGCCATTCCCGGGAGCCGCGGTGCGCGCGCTCGGGCAGGCGGCGGGCTCCTCGCGCGCCGGTCTCAACCACGTGACCCTCCAGCCCGGACAGACCGGCGCACCACCGCATTGCCACGCGCTCGAGGAGGAGCTGTTCTACGTGCTGGATGGATCGGGCACGCTGGCGCTCGGCGGTGACGAGCATCCGCTGCACCCCGGTGACGTCGTGGCGCGTCCGCCGTCAACCGGCGTCACCCATGCCCTGCGCGCCGGCGACGGCGGGCTGACCTACCTCGTCTACGGTACGCGTGAGCCTGGGGACTCGGTCTACTACCCGCAGTCCGGTCAGGTCCGCCTGCGCGGACTCGGGGTCACGCTCACCGTCGGGGACTGAGTCGCGGATCCCCGGGTCGCCGTCTACCCTTGACCGCCATGCGGATCCTCATCACGGGCGCGAGCGGGATGCTCGGGCAGGACGTGGGCAGGGCAGCCGTGGCCGGCGGTCACGAGCCCGTCACGCTGCCACGCGCCGAGCTGGACATCTGTGATGCCGAGGCGGTCAGCGCCGCCATCTCCGCGGCTGCCCCCGACGCGGTGATCAACTGCGCCGCGTGGACCAACGTGGACGGCGCCGAGGAATCAGAACAGGCGGCCCTCGCCGTCAACGGCCCGGGCGCCGGTCAGGTGGCACGCGCCGCAGCAGCGGCCGGCGCGTGGACGGTCCATGTCTCCAGCGACTACGTTTTCGATGGCGACAAGCGCGAGCCGTATCTGGAATCCGATGCCGTCGGGCCGCTGTCGGCCTACGGACGCACCAAGCTCGCCGGCGAGCAGGCGGTGGCCGATGCCGCCCCTGACCGCCACACCGTGGTGCGCTCCGCCTGGCTGTTCGGCGTGGACGGCAACTGCTTTCCCAAGACGATCCGGCGCCTGGCCGGCGAGCGCGATCAGCTCTCGATCGTCGCCGACCAGGTCGGCTGCCCGACGTTCACCGGGCACCTGGCGCCCGCCCTCATCCAGCTCGCCGCCGAGCGGCGGCTCGGGGTGTTGCACGTTGCTGCACAGGACCAGTGCTCGTGGTTTCAGTTCGCGCAGGCGATCGTGGCCGGTTCCGGATTGGAGTGCGATGTCCGTCCGATCACGACCGCGGAGTATCCGGTGCCGGCCACCCGGCCGGCCTACAGCGTGCTGCGATCCGAGCGCGGAGCCCCGCGCCTGCCCGGCTGGCGCGACGGGCTGGCGGAGTTCCAGGCAGTGACCGCAGGAGCGACCGTATGAAGCTTCTGGTGTGTGGGGCGGCGGGGTTCATCGGTTCGGCATTCGTGGGTTTGCGCGTCCGTGAGCACGGCGATGAGGTCACGGTCCTTGACGCGTTGACCTACGCCGGGCGTGAGGAGAATCTGGGGGCTGTCGCGGATGAGATCCGCTTTGTGAAGGGCGCGATCGAGGACCCGGAGGCGGTGGCGGGCGCGATTGGTGATGCGGAGGCGATCGTGAATTTCGCCGCCGAGACCCATGTCGATCGTTCGATCTCTGATCCGTACGCGTTCAGCGTCACCAACGCGCTGGGAACGCATGTCCTGCTCGAGGCGGCGCGCCAGCGGGGGCTGCGGTATCTGCAGGTGTCGACCGATGAGGTGTATGGGTCGATTGAGACGGGCTCCTTCACCGAGGCCTCGCCGTTACAGCCGTCCAGTCCGTACAGCGCGTCCAAGACGGGCGCCGATCTGCTGGTGTGCAGTTACTTCCACACCTACGGGCTGGAGGCGATGGTGTGTCGCGGCTCGAACAACTACGGACCGCGCCAGTACCCTGAGAAGCTGATTCCGTTGATGATCCTCAACGCCCTGGCGGGTGATCGTCTGCCGGTGTATGGGGACGGGCGCAATGTGCGCAACTGGTTGTTCGTGGAGGATTTCGGGCGGGGGATCGGTCATGTGCTCGCTCATGGGCAGCCGGGCGAGGTGTATAACTGCGGCGGTCCGGACGAGTGTGAGAATCTCGAGGTGGTCAGGCGGATCCTGGAGCTGGCGGGCGCTGACGAGTCGCTGGTCGAGTATGTGAGCGATCGCCCGGGTCATGATCGGCGGTATTCGTTGTCGTCAGACAAGCTGGCGGCGTTGGGGTGGCAGGCGCGGACACGGTTTGTCGACGGTCTGGCGCAGACGGTGTCCTGGTATCGCGACAACGCGTCGTGGTGGGAGCCGATCCGCTCGGGCGCGTATCGCGAGTACTACGAGCGTCATTACGGACGCTCCCTACGGTCGTGACTGCGGAGGCGGTCCCGCCCACCCGCGATGCGCCGCCGCCCGCCGTCGCCGTGACCGCAGCGCGTGGCCGCCACGCGCCGCCGCCCGAGGTCCGGCTGCCGATGCAGCGAGACCGGCTGCTGCGCGCGGCCGCGTCGGAGTTCGCCGAGCGCGGGTTCGGCGGTGCGAGCTCGGAGTCGATCAGCCGGCGCGCGGCGATGTCCAAGGCGACGTTCTACGAGCACTTCGCCAACAAGGAGGAGTGTGTCCTGGCCCTGTGCGAGCTCGGCATCCGGGTGATCCGGCAGGCGATGGCGCAGGCCGCCGGCCACGCGCCGACGGGCGACGCGCGCGAGCGGTTGAAGGCCGGCACGCGGGCTTTCCTCAGTGCCCTCACCGAGCACCCGGACGTGGCGCGGACGATGCTCGTCGAGGTGATCGGCGCCGGTCCTCGCGCCGCCCAGCGTCGCGACGAGATCCTGCAGGCGTTTGCCGACGTGCTCGACGCGGAGAACGCCGCCGCCGCCCGGCGTGGCCTGATCGGCCGCTTTCGCTCGCCGCACGATCCGTTCGCGATCGTCGGTGCGGTCTGCGAGCTCGTCTCCCGCCAGGTCCGCCTGGGAGTCCCGGCCGACGTGCTCGATCTGGCCCCGGTGATCGATCGCCTGATCCTGGGCCTCATTCCGGCGGACGAGTGACGATCGACGGGCTGCAGGATCTGGAGCGAGAGATCGTCGCGTGCCGGCGCTGCCCACGGCTCGTCGTCTGGCGCGAGGAGGTGGCCGAGACCAAGCGGGCTGCCTTCGCCGGCGAGGACTACTGGGGACGGCCGCTCCCCGGGTTCGGCGACCCGCAGGCCACGGTGATGATGCTCGGGCTGGCGCCGGCCGCGCACGGTGGCAACCGCACCGGCCGGGTGTTCACCGGAGACCGCTCAGGCGATTGGCTGTTCGCGGCGCTGCACCGCACCGGGATGGCCAACCAGCCGACATCACGCTCGCGCGATGACGGCCTGACGCTGACCGGCTGCTGGGTATGCGCCGCGGTGCGCTGCGCCCCGCCGGCCAACAAGCCGACCCCAGCCGAGCGCGACAACTGCCTGCCGTACGCGGTACGGGAGCTCGCGTTGCTAGACCAGGCGCGGGTCATCGTCTGCCTGGGCAGCTTTGCCTGGGACGCCGCGCTGCGGATCGTGGCGCGCTCCGGGGTCACGCTCCCCCGGCCGCGCCCGCGCTTCGGCCATGGCGCCGAGGCGCAGGTCGGCGACCTGAGGCTCATCGGCTGCTACCACCCCAGCCAACAGAACACGTTCACCGGCAAGCTCACCGAGCCGATGATCGACGCAGTGCTGGCGCGGGCTCGAGAGCTCGCCGGATGAAGGCTGCGGTCGTCGGATTGCTGGCGGCAGCGGCGATCGCCGCCGGGGTTGTCCTGTCGGGAGCTCCTGGCTCGCCCGCCGCGATGACCGGGCCGACCATGACCCAACCGCCGGCGAGCGCGCCTACCCCGGCGGTCCCGCTGCAGGCGGCGCCGGGGGCGACCGGCCGTCCTCTGCGCGAGCCGACCGTATACGCAAGCCGCCACGGCGTGCTCGACGTGACACTCGTGGCCTCGCGCCGGCGGGTGACGATCGCCGGGCGTTCCGTGCTCGCCGACGTCTACAACGGCTCGTTCGTCGCGCCGACGCTGATCGTCTCGCCGGGCGACCTGGTGCGCGTCAAGCTCGTCGACCACCTGCGCCAGCCGACCAACCTGCACTTCCACGGCCTGGAGGTATCCCCCTCGGGCGACGCCGACAACATCTTCGTATCCGTCGATCCGGGGCACGTATTCCAGTACTCGTTCCGGCTGCCGCGCTCGGCTCCCACGGGGACCTTCTGGTACCACTCGCACGAGATGGTCCCGATGTCGGCGATGCGCCGCTATCCGGACACCGGATCTGAGGAGCAGGTGTTCGACGGCCTCTCCGGGTTGCTGGAGGTCAGGGGTCTGAGCGACGATCTGCCGAAATCGCTCCGCGGGCTCCCCCAGCGGTTTCTGGCGCTGCGCGACGTCCAGGTGGTGGGAGATCGGATCACCTCGACCGACATCGACTCCGCGGCCCCGACGACGCGCCTGATCGACGGGCAGTACCAGCCGAAGGTCCGGATCGCTCCCGGGCAGACAGAGCTGTGGCACATCGCCAACATCGGCGCCGACATCTTCTATCGCCTTGCGCTTCGCGGACAGAGCTTCGAGATCATCGCCCAGGACGGTCACCCGGTCATCCACCCTGAGCGTGTGGCCACGTTGCTGCTGGCGCCCGGCAAGCGCTGGGACGTGCTCGTGCGTGGCGACCGCGTGGGCGCCGCACCACTGCGCACGCTGCCCTACGACGAGGGCGACGACCACTACCCGAGCGCGACGCTCGCCACCGTGGTCACCGGCGGCCGGGCGCAGAGTCCGGCCCGCGCACCGAGCGTGATCTCGTGGGCGTCGGTGAATCTGGCGCGCGCTCGCGTGACCCGCCGGCGCACGGTCGTCTTCTCCGAGAACCGCCTGGGCACGGAGTTCTTCATCGATGGTCGTTCGTATGACCCCGGCCGGATCGACTTTCACGCCCGGCTGGGCACCGTTGAGCAGTGGACGATCGTCAACCACACCGACGAGACTCACCCGTTCCACATGCACACATACCCGATGCAGGCGATCTCCGTCAACGGCGTCCCTGTCCCGTTCGACGGCGATCAGGACGAGATCGTGCTCCCGTCCCGCGGGTATGTGGTCGTGCGCGTGCGGTTCAGCGGCTACACCGGCGTCACCGTTTTTCACTGCCACATCCTCGCCCACGAGGACGCGGGCATGATGGCCAACATTGAGGTCAGTCGATGAGCCGGCGGACAGCCGTGGCGACGGTGCTCGCCGCCGCGGCCGGCCTGCTCGCCGCCGGCGTCGCACCCGGTGGCGCCCGCGTCGCACCCGGTGCTGCCCGCCCGGCCTCGCCGGCGTGCGGCTCCTATCCTCGCCCCGGCACCCGGGTACCGGGCCCGGCCCCCGCGCGCCTGCGTCGGCAGTACGGCGTGCTGCGTCGCGCGCCCCGGCCGGCAGATCGGATCGCCCTGGGACGGCTGGGTCCGCTGCCTCAGAGTCAGATCCTCACCGGCTCGATCCGCTACCTCGGAGCCGTGGCCGAGGGGGGCCGGGCCTACCTGGTGGCCGCGCGGCACCTGCTGCCCGATCCGCTGGCGCCCGTGCGATGCGTGCCCGCGGCCCAGCGCGCGCTACAGCGGGCCCTGCTGCCCGGCCTGCGCCGCGAGTACGCCCACCGCGCGCTGTGCCTGGTGATCGTCTATCGGACCCGCGCGGCGCCGACCTGCCAGCCGGCCCCGGGAACGGTGGCGCCGCTCCTGATCGCCCCAGCGGCGCCGGGGCTGGGGCTCGTCCCCGACGGCGTGGCGGCAGTGCGCCTGCACTTCCGCTCCGGAGCGAACGCCACGGTCGCCGTCCGCGGCAACTTCTGGCGCCTGCCGGGTCCCGAGGCCGCGCCCGTACCCTGCGGCCTGGACTGGATCGAGCGCGATCGTGTCGTGCTGCGCACGGTCACCAGCTGCGCCGGCAACCGTGACACCAGCTGAACGACCGCCATCGGCGCGGGTGCACTTGGCCGGGCTGGCCATCGCCGACCCGCCTGAGCGCTGGCGCGCGCTCGGCTTCGCGGTCGATGATCGCGACCGTGTTGTGCTGGCCGGAGTCGTGTTGGCGCTCGGAGCCGCCGGTCGCGGCATCTCCGGGTGGACGCTTCGCCATGCGTCGTCCGACGCAGACATCGACGGACTTCCGACCTCGGTGACGGCCGACGCGCCCGGGACCGCCGTCGGCGTCCACCCCAACGGCGCAATCGGCGTCGACCACGTGGTGATCGTCACCCCGGACTTCGACAAGAGCGCCGCGGCGCTCGCCCAGCGCGACCTCGAGCTCCGCCGTATCCGGCACGCCGGGGATCGGCGGCAGGGATTCCGTCGGCTCGGTTGCACGATCATGGAGCTGGTGGAGGCGCCCGAGATGCCCACGCCGCGCTTCTGGGGGCTGACGATCGTGGTCGCCGACCTGGACGCGCTCGGTCCGCACGTCGGCAAGGCGCGGGCGGCGGTGCAAGCCGGGCGCCGGATCGCCACCGTCGGCGCATCGGCCGGGCTCTCGACACGGCTGGCCTTCATCGATCCGGAGTAGGGTTTCGCGGCAGTGGAGGGCCCGATCACGCCGACGCAGATCACCGATCAGGTACTGGCCAGCTTCGACGCCACGCCCGATCCCCGCCGGCGTGAGCTGATGAAGGCATTCGTCTCTCATCTGCACGCGTTCGTCACCGAGGTTGAGCTCACCGAGGAGGAGTGGGCGCAGGCGATCGGCGCGCTCACCGCCACCGGCCACCTCACCGACGACAAGCGCCAGGAGTTCATCCTCTGGTCGGACACGCTCGGTGTCTCGATGCTCGTCGACTCGATCGCCAATGCCGTCCCGTCGGGCGCCACCGAATCGACGGTTCTCGGGCCGTTCTACGTCGCCGATTCACCGCTACGCGAGCACGGCGCCAACATGGCCGAGCAGGACGCCGGCGTTCCCGCCTGGGTCACCGGGCGCGTGCTCGACCTGCAGGGTCGCCCGCTCGCCGGCGCCGAGCTCGACGTCTGGCAGAACGGCGACAACCGCCTGTACGCCGTCCAGGACCCCGACGCTCCCGACGATCACCTGCGCGGGCGCTATCGCACCGACGAGGGGGGGCGCTTCGCCTTCCAGGCCGTGCGGCCGGTGCCGTACACGATCCCCGACGACGGGCCCGTCGGCGCGATGCTCGAGGCCCACGGGCGCCATCCGTGGCGACCGGCGCACATCCACATCGTGATCCGCGCTCCGGGTCACCGCAGCGTGACCACCCACATCTTCGACGCCGCCAGCGAGCACCTCGATGGCGACACGGTGTTCGCTGTCAAGCCTTCGCTCATCCGCGAGTTTCGCGAGCGGCCGGCCGACGACCCCGGGCGCCCGCCGGGCGTGGACGTCCCGTGGGTGTCGCTCGATGTCGATCTCGTCCTCGCGCCCGGCGACGATGGCGCCCCCGTCGACCGCGGCCGCACGCACTGATGAGAGCGATCGAGTTCACCGAATTCGGCGGTCCCGAGGTTCTCCGCGTGGCCGAGCGCCCTGATCCCCATCCCAGACCCGGTCAGATCCGGGTGCGGGTGCGTGCCGTCGGTATCAACCCGATCGATTGGAAGGTCCGCAGCGGGATGATGGGCGGCGACCTGCCGAAGGTGACCGGGCAGGAGGTGTCCGGGGTGGTCGACGAGATCGGCGACGAGGTCAGCGACGTCGCTGTCGGCGACAAGGTGTTCGGCCCGGCGGCCGGCGGCGGCGGAGCTGCCCAGTACGCGCTGCTGGAGCACTACGCGCGGATCCCGGCGAGGCTGGACTTCGCCGGCGCCGCGGCACTGCCGGTGGCCGTCGAGACGGCCGCGCGCACGCTTGACCTGATGCAGGTCGGTAAGGGCCAGACGGTGCTCGTCAACGGCGCCGCGGGAGCCGTCGGGATCGCCACCGTGCAACTGGCGCGCGAGCGAGGGGCCCGCGTGATCGGGACCGCCAGCCCCGGCAACCACGAGTACCTACGCTCCCACGGCGCCGAGGCGACGACCTACGGCGACGGGCTCGTTGAGCGCGTGCGTGAGATCGCCCCGGACGGCGTCGACAAGGCGATCGACGACGCGGGCGGTGGCGCGCTCCCGGCGCTTGTCGAACTGGCCGGCGGCCCCGACAACGTCCTGACGATCGCCGACTACGACGGGGCCCAGCAGATAGGCGTGACGATGAGCGGCGGACCGGGCTCCGTGCGCGCGTGGTACGCGCTGCGGCAGGCGGCGGAGCTGATCGAGGCCGGGCGCTTCTCGCTACCGGTCGCCCAGACGTTCCCGCTGAAGCAGATCGCCGAAGCGCACGCGCTGAGCGAGACCCGCCACGTGCGCGGCAAGCTCGTGCTGCTCGTCGACTGACTCGGAGCGGGTTTTACCCCCTGGTGAGGGTTAACCCGCTCCGAGTCGGGAACCGAGGCCATTCTCGACCAGGTGATCGAACCGCGGCCTTGACATATTCCGATATGGGTATATCTTAAGCGGCATGGCACGAGCAGCGACCACCACGGATGCGTTCAACGCGGTCGCCGAACCACGCCGGCGCCAGATCCTGGAGGCGCTCTCCGACGGGGAGCGCTCCGTGAACGAGCTCGTCGAGGCGCTGGGCCTGACGCAGCCGCA
>DATAUL010000237.1:0-13724 GCA_036268255.1 Solirubrobacteraceae bacterium
CGGCTCGCCGAGCCTGGCGGCAGCCGGATGACGCCCCCGGCGATCTTTCAAGTGAGCCAGCTGGATGACGCGGCGGCCGTCCGTTCCGGCGAGCCCGGACGGCGAGCGGACGGCCAAGCCGCGGGCGAACGATCGCCAGGAGGGGGCGCCTGATGGTGAACACGCTCCCGCCCAACGAGACCGCCCGCCTGTTCGCCGCCGACCGGCCGCCGGCGGACCTGCTGATCCGCCAGGCCCAGGTGCTCGACCCGCGCACCGGCCTGAACGGGCCCCACGACGTCCTCATCCGCGACGGCGAGATCGCCGAGATCGGCGGGGTCGGTGAGTCCGGGTCACTCGAGGCCCCCGACGGTGCCGAGACGCTCGACGCCGAGGGTCGCCACCTGTTCCCAGGGTTCGTCGATCCGCATGTGCACCTGCGCACGCCTGGCCAGGAGTACAAGGAGGACATCGAGACCGGGACCGCCGCGGCCGCCGCCGGCGGCTTTTGCCAGATCGTGGCGATGCCGAACACCAGCCCGACGATCGACGCCGCCGCCGTGCTGGGCTCGGTGATCGCAAGCGCGCGGTCCACCGCCCGCGTCCCGACCGGGTTTCTCGCCGCGATCACGCACGGCCTCCGCGGCGACGAGCTGACCGAGATGGCCGAGCTGCGCGACACGGGCGCGATCGGCTTCACCGACGACGGCAAGCCCGTCACCTCGGCCGGCATGCTGCGCAAGGCGCTGCAGTACCAGCGGCTGTGCGGTGGGATCATCGCGCTGCACGAGGAGGACCCCGCCCTATCGGGCGACGGCGTCATGCACGAGGGCGCGGTCTCGGCGCGACTGGGGATGGCCGGCATCCCGTCGGTCTCGGAGTCCACGATGGTCGCCCGGGACGGCGCCCTGGCGCTCTTCGAGGACGCCCGTGTGCACTTCCAGCATCTATCAAGCGTCGAGTCGGTGCAGGCGCTGGCGGCCGCCAAGGCGGCCGGGGCGAGGGTCAGCGGAGAGGCGAGCCCGCACCACCTGACACTGACCGACGAGGCGGTGCGCAGCCTCGACAGCCGCTTCAAGATGAACCCGCCGCTGCGGACCGAGGCCGACCGCCGAGCGCTCATACGAGGGCTCACGAACGGCACGATCGAGTGTGTGGCGACCGACCATGCGCCCCACGCCGTACACGAGAAGGAGGTTCCGTTCGAGCAGGCGCCGATGGGCACCACCGGCCTGGAGACGGCGTTCGCGGCGATCTACACCGAGCTGGTTGTCACCGGCGAGCTCTCGCTGGCGATCCTGATCGAGCGGATGACCGCCGGTGGCGGGCTGTACGGCCTGCCGGTCCCGCGCATCGAGCGCGGCGCGCCGGCCAACCTCTGCCTGGTCGACCTCCAGGCGCGCTGGACGGTCGGTGAGGACGGCTACGCGAGCCGCTCGTCCAACAGTGCATTTGACGGTCGCACGCTCAGCGGCCGGGTGATGCTGACGGTCGCCGGCGGCGCCGTCGCCTTTCGCCGTCCGCTGCTCGTCGAATCGATCCCCACCCACCCGCGCCGGCGATGAGCTCATCGCGTCCCGCCACCGCCTACGTGCTGCTCCACGACGGCGCCCGGTTTGACGGGATCGCCTGCGGCGCGGATGAGAGCGCGGTCGGCGAGATTGTGTTCACAACGTCCATGTCGGGCTATCAGGAGGCGATGACGGACCCCAGCTACGCCGGACAGCTGCTCACGTTCACGTTTCCGCAGATGGGCAACTACGGCGTCAGCGCGGAGGCGATGGAGTCCGATGGCATCCACGCCCGTGCGGCGATCATGCGCGCCGGGACCGACCGCGAGGACGCGCCCGGGGCCGAGGGCGGCTGGCTGACCTGGCTGACCGACTGCGGGGTGCCGGCCATCACCGACGTCGATACGCGGGCGCTCGTGCGCCATATCCGCGAGCGCGGCGCGATGCGCGGGGGCCTGTTCCCGGCGCGCTGCTCCGAGGCCGAAGCAAGAGCCCTGATCGAGGCCGAGCCCGAGATGACCGGCCGTGACCTGGCCCGCGGGGTGTCACCGGGCCAGACGGTGATCCTGAAGCCGACCAACGGCCCGGCGAGCATCCGGATCGCGATGATCGACACCGGCGTCAAGCAGTCGATCATCGCCAACCTCCGCCAGCGGGGCGTCACCGTCGAGTTGCATCCCTGCACCGACACCCCTGCCGAGCTGACGGCCAACTCGCCGGACGCGATCTTCCTCGCCAACGGCCCCGGTGATCCGGCGGCGCTGGGCTACGTGGTCGACACCGTCCGGCGCCTGGTCGGCACGCTGCCCGTCTACGGGATCTGCCTCGGCCACCAGCTGCTCTGCCAGGCCGTCGGTCTTCAGACCTACAAGCTGCCGTTCGGGCACCACGGCGCCAACCACCCGGTCAAGAACCTCACCACCGGTCAGACCGAGATCACCAGCCAGAACCACGGGTTCGCGGTGCTCGGGCCGGGTGGCGCGAAAACCATCGACACCGACAAGCCGGTGCGCTGGGAGACCGACTTTGGGACCGCCGAACTGACCCACATCAACCTCTATGACCGCACCGTCGAGGGTCTGACGCTGCTCGACGTCCCGGGGGCCACCGTGCAGTACCACCCCGAGGCCGGTCCCGGCCCCCACGACGCGCGGTACCTGTTCGACCAATTCGTCTCTCAAATTGAAAAGGCGGCCGCCTAGACCGCATGCCGCGACGCAACGACATCCACAAGATCCTGCTGCTCGGCTCCGGCCCGATCGTCATCGGCCAGGCGGCGGAGTTCGACTACTCCGGCACCCAGGCCTGCCGGGTGCTCGAGGCCGAGGGCTATGAGGTGGTGCTCGTCAACTCCAACCCGGCGACGATCATGACCGACCCCGAGGTGGCGACGACCACCTACATCGAGCCGCTGCTGCCCGGACCGGTCGCGCAGGTGATCGAGCGCGAGCGCCCCGACGCCCTGCTGCCGACGCTCGGCGGCCAGACGGCGCTCAACCTGGCCAAGGAGCTGTACGAGAACGGCACCCTTGAGCGCTTCGGCGTCGAGCTGATCGGCGCCGACTACGACGCAATCGACCGGGCCGAGGACCGCGAACGCTTCCGCGACACGATGACCGAGGCCGGCCTGCGGGTGCCGAGATCAGTCATCGCTCACACCGTCCAGGACGCCCACGACGCTCTGCCTGAGCTGGGGCTGCCGTTCATCGTGCGCCCCGCGTTCACGCTGGGGGGCACGGGCGGGGGAGTGGTCCGAACCGGCGCCGACATCGAGCGGATTGTCGGCGGTGGGATCACGGCCTCGCCGATCGGCCAGGTCCTGCTCGAGGAGTCGGTGCTGGGATGGGGCGAATTCGAGCTCGAGGTGATGCGCGACCACACCGACAACGTCGTGATCGTCTGCTCGATCGAGAACCTCGACCCGATGGGGGTGCACACCGGCGACAGCGTCTGCGTGGCCCCCCAGCAGACGCTCACCGACAAGCAGTACCAGGCCCTGCGCGACCAGGCGATCGCCGTCATCCGGGCGGTCGGGGTGGAGACCGGCGGATCCAACGTGCAGTTCGCCGTCAACCCGGAGACAGACGAGATCGTCGTCATCGAGATGAACCCCCGGGTCTCGCGCTCGAGCGCCCTGGCGAGCAAGGCGACCGGCTTTCCGATCGCCAAGATCGCCGCGCGGCTCGCCGTCGGCTACACCCTGCAGGAGATCCCCAACGACATCACGCGGGCTACGCCGGCCAGCTTCGAGCCGGCGATCGACTACTGCGTCGTCAAGTGGCCGCGGTTCGCCTTCGAGAAGTTCCCCGGCGCCGAGGCCGGCCTCACCACCCACATGAAGTCCGTGGGAGAGGCGATGGCGATGGGGCGGACCTTCCGGCAGGCGTTCGCCAAGGCGCTGCGCTCGCGCGAGTTGGACATGGTTCCGGTGTCCCCGGAGGACGACGAGACGCTGCTGGCGCTCGTCGGGGAGCCCGGCGCCGACCGCTTCGACCACCTGCTCGAGGCGCTCAGACGCGGAACGAAGATCCAAGAGCTGCACCGCCGCACCAGCATCGATCCGTGGTTCCTGCATGAGCTCGCCGAGCTGGTGGCCGACCCGGACGCTGTCTTCGCCGGCGAGCGCACCTACAAGTCGGTCGACACCTGCGCTGCCGAGTTCGCCGCCGAGACCCCGTACTACTACTCGTCGTGGGAACGGCCAGGCCCGCGCGGTGCGACGCACGAGGTGAGGCGCGGAGATCGCCCGAGCGTCGTGATTCTCGGCTCGGGTCCCAATCGCATCGGACAGGGCATCGAGTTCGACTACTGCTGCGTGCACGCCTCGCAGACGGTGCGGGAGTCCGGCCGCGACGCGGTGATGATCAACTGCAACCCGGAGACGGTCTCCACCGACTACGACACCTCCGACCGCCTGTACTTCGAGCCGTTGACGCTTAAGGACGTGCTGGCCGTCTGCGAGCTGGAGCAACCGGAGGGAGTCGTCGTGCAGTTCGGCGGCCAGACCCCGCTCAAGCTCGCTGCCGCGCTGGACGCGGCCGGCGTGCCGATCCTCGGCACACAGATCGACGACATCGATCTCGCCGAGGACCGCTCCCGCTTCGGCGCGCTGCTGGACCGCCTCGGCTACAGCGCGCCGCCCTATGCCACGGCGACGAGTCGCGACGAGGCGCTCGAGCGTGCTCCCGACGTCGGCTTCCCGCTGCTCGTTCGTCCCAGCTACGTGCTCGGCGGCCGCGCGATGGAGATCGTCTACAGCGTCGCTGGGCTCAAGGACTACCTCGACCGCGTGGGCGTGCATGAGAACAGCACGATCTATCTCGATCGCTTCCTGGAGGACTCGATCGAGGTCGACGTCGACGCCCTGTGCGACGGCGAGGACGTGTGGATCGGCGGGATCATGCAGCACGTCGAGGAGGCGGGGATCCACTCCGGCGACTCGGCCTGCGTGCTGCCGCCGCACACGCTCGGCGGAGAGATGCTCGAGCGCATCCGCGAGCAGACGATCGGCATCGCCCGAGCCCTGGGCGTCGTCGGGCTGCTCAACGTGCAGTTCGCGATCCGCGGCGACGATCGCCTGTACGTGATCGAGGCCAACCCACGGGCGTCGCGCACCGTGCCGTTCGTCTCCAAGGCGATCGGCCTGCCGCTGGCCAAGCTCGCCTGCCGGATCATGCTGGGAGAGTCGATCGCCGCGCTCGAGCTCCCTGAGCACCCCGGCTGCGGTCACGTGTGCGTCAAGGAGGCGGTGCTGCCGTTCAGCCGCTTCGCCGGCGCCGACTCACTGCTCGGGCCTGAGATGCGTTCCACCGGCGAGGTCATGGGGATCGCCGACGACTTCCCCACGGCGTTCGCCAAGGCCCAGGCGGCCGCCGGCGCGCAGCTGCCCCAGCACGGCACCGTGTTCATCACGGTCGCCGACACCGACAAGCCCGCCGCCACGGGTATCGCCAGCTCGCTGCACGACCTCGGCTTCACGATCGTCGCCACCCGCGGCACCGCCCAGGCGCTGCGGCGGATGGGGATCCCCGCCGTCGCCATCAACAAGCTGGGGGAGGGTTCACCGCACGTCGTCGACTGGATCGAGCGCCGCGAGGTCGACCTCGTCATCAACACCCCCGTGGGTACCGGTGCGCGCGCTGACGGCTACGAGATCCGCTCGGCGGCCGTCGCCCGCGGCATTCCCTGCATCACGACCATGTCCGGCGGGATGGCGGCCGCGCGGGCGATCATCTCCGCCCGCCGGGGCGAGCCGGCCGTCGTCTCCCTGCAGGAGCTGCACGGCAAGCGGCCGGTGACCGGCTCGGCCGCGTGAGCGTGACCGACACCGACGCGCGCGTCACGGCGCCGTTCGGTCGCCGGGCGGCCGTGGTGACCGGGCGAGAGCAGCACGGTCCGTACATGGTCCTGCGGTGTGCCGATCCCGATGGCCCACGGCCGCGCGCCGGGCAGTTCTACATGCTGACGGCCGCCACCCGATGGGGCGGCGGGGAGGACGAGCGGCCGTTTCTGCCGCGCGCGTTCAGCGTGCTGCGCGCGCCCACCGCGACCGACGAGCTGCATTTCATGCTCCAGGACGTCGGTCCCGGTACCCGCCGGCTGTGCGAGCTGCACGCCGGCGACGAGCTGCTGCTGGTCGGCCCGCTGGGGAACGGCTTCCGCGCGCCGCGCGAGCGGCGGCGGCCCTTGCTTGTCGGGGGTGGGGTGGGCGTCGCGCCGCTGGGCATCGGGCAGGACCAGCTCGACGATGCGGGCGCGACGGTGCTGCTGGGCTTCCGCGACGCCTTCCACGCGGCGGGCGCACAGCTGCTCGCCGACCCGCAGGTCGCCACCGACGACGGGAGCGTCGGCCACCACGGCCTGGTCACCGAGCTGCTCAAGGCCGAGCTCGACACTGATCCTCTGGTCGAGGTGTTCGCCTGCGGGCCACCGGCGATGCTCGAGGCGGTCCGCGCCCTGTGCGCGCGGCGGGGCATCCCCGCCCAGCTGGCCCTCGAGTCCGGGATGGCGTGCGGCTACGGCGCGTGCTTCGGCTGCGTGGTGCCGACGCGCGATGGTTATCTCAGGCTGTGCGTCGACGGCCCGGTCCTCGACGCGGCGATGCTGGAGCACGTGGCATGAGCGTCGGGTTCTGCGGGCTGGAGCTCGCCCATCCGATCATCAACGCCTCCGGCACGTTCGACGCGATCGCCGCCCGACGGGCGTTCGGCGACGAGCTGCTCGAGCGCTTCCCGTTCTCGGCGTTCGTCTCCAAGACAGTCACCCTCCAGCCACGCCAGGGAAACCCGCCGCCGCGGCTCTGGGAGTTGCCCGCCGGACTGATGAACTCGATCGGGCTGCCCAACAAGGGACTTCAGGGCTATCTCGCGCATGACCTGCCCCGGCTGGCCGAGCTGCCGGTCCCGCTGATCGTCAACGTGATGGGCTTCAGCCGCGACGAGGTGGCACAGCTCGTCTCGACGTTCGCGCAACGCGAGGAGGTGGCGGCGCTCGAGCTCAACGTCTCCTGCCCCAACGTCGAGACGGGTCTCGTGATGGGCGCCGACCCGGGGGAGGTGGGTCGGCTGCTGGACGTCGTTCGACCGCTGACCGACAAGCCCCTGATCGTCAAGCTGACTCCGAACGCCTCCGACGTCCCGGCGGTGGCGCTTGCCGCCGAGCGCGCGGGTGCCGACGCCGTGTCGCTGATCAACACGATCAAGGGCATGGCCCTCGATCCGCGCTCCGGCGAGCCGTGGCTCGGCGGTCAGACCGGCGGGATCTCCGGGCCCGCCGCCCGCGCCGTGGCGCTCGCCCAGGTCTTCGCGGTGAGCGCCGCGGTGGCGGTCCCCGTGATCGGCATGGGTGGGGTTCAGAACGGTCGCGACGCCGTCGATCTGATGCGCGCCGGCGCCGCGCTCGTGGCGGTTGGGACCGAGAGCTTCCGTGATCCCTCGGCGGGGTCGCGGATTGCCTCCGAAATGGCGCGCGCCTCGAGGTCCGGCCGCATTCCGGTAGGTGGTTGACCCCGATCCGGTGCAAGCCGCCACAACTCGGCTCAATCGGATAAAAGACCCTGCAAAACCTGGTGTTGGGCGCAACCAGGCTCGACAATGCTCAAGCTCAAGTTGAGGTCTAGTCGAATATCGCCGTTTTGCCTTGATCGCCCGGCCCCACGATGTATAGTCGCCGCCCATGCCGCCGGTCAGTGAGTCGTATCCCAAGTCCCTTGCCGCGCCCGAGCGCTCGCTCGTTCAGCGGATGGAAGCGCTGCAGCGCGCCAACGACATCCGCAGCCGGCGGGCACAGCTCAAGCGCGACCTCAAGGCCGGTCGCCAGCCGATCCACGAGCTGCTGCTCAAGCCCCCAGATTATCTGCAGACGGCCAAGGTCTTCGACCTTCTGCTGGCCGTCCCCAAGTACGGCCGCGTGAAGGTCAACAAGATCCTGTCGCAGTGCCGGATCTCACCGAGCAAGACGCTCGGCGGCCTGTCCGAGCGCCAGCGGGGCGAGCTGGTCACGCTCCTGCGACGCCGCTGATCGGTGCCCGCCCACCCGCACCCCTAGCGCCGCCGGCGCACGTCTGCCGTGGCCGCCAGAGTGTTCGTCATCACCGGTCCGTCGGGTGTCGGCAAAGGAACGCTGATCCGCGGGCTGCTCGAGCGCGTTCCTCAGCTGGAGCTGTCGGTCTCGGCGACGACCCGCGACCCGCGGCCGGGCGAGCGTGACGGCGTCGACTATCACTTTCTCGACGCCGGAGAATTCGAGCGCCGCGCCCAGTCCGGCGACTTCGTCGAGCACGCCGACTATTCGGGCCGCCGGTACGGCACCTTGCGCTCGGAGCTCGAGCGCCGGCTGGCCGACGGAGTGCCGGTCGTGCTGGAGATCGAGGTCCAGGGTGCCCGCCAGGTGCGCGAGGCGATGCCGGAGGCGGTGCTCGTGTTCATCGCCCCGCCCTCGACCGAGGCGCTGCGCGCCCGGCTGGTCGGGCGCGGGACCGACGCCGGCGAGCAGATCGAGGAGCGCCTGCGCACCGCCGAACGCGAGTTGCGGGCGCGTCCGGAGTTCGCTCATGTCGTCGTCAACGACCGCCTCGAGGACGCGACCGACGAGCTCACCGCGATCGTGCAGGGCGAGCTGGCGGAGGGCGCGGCCCCGACCGCTAAGGTAAAGATCCCGCCTTCCCGCCCAACGCCCCCGACGAAGGACTGACTCAGTGATCTCTCCCCGCATCGACAAGCTCCTGGAACACGTCGACTCTGACTACGCGAGCGTGCTCGTCGCCGCCAAGCGCGCCCGTCAGATCAATTCCTACTACCACAATCTCGGCGAGGGCACGTTCGACGAGTTCCCGCCGCCGATGGTCGACACGCGCTCCAAGAACTACCTGACGATCGCTCTCGAGGAAGTCGCTCAGGGCAAGATCAAGTACCACTACCGCTAGGGCCGAGCTCCCGCCGGGTCGACGATCGTGTCTCGGCTGCTGATCGGAGTCACCGGCGGAATCGCCGCCTACAAGGCGCTCGAGACCGCCCGGCTGGCCATCAAGGCCGGCCATGCGGTCCGAGTGATCCAGACCCCCGCGAGCCAGAGGTTTGTGGGGTCGGCGTCGTTCGCGGGCATCACGGGATCACCGGTGCTGACCGACGAGTTCGAAGCCGACCCGCTGCGCGGGTCCTATCCCGGTGACCCGCCGCCCGAGCGTGCGCCGATCAGCCACCTCGCGCTCGTCGAACACGCCGACGCGTATCTGATCGCGCCCGCAAGCGCCAACACGCTGGCCAAGATCGCCCACGGCCAGGCCGACAATCTGGTGACGACGGCCGCGCTGGCGGCCGCCTGTCCGATCCTCGTGGCGCCGGCGATGAACGACCGCATGTACGGCAGCCCGGCGACGCAGGCCAACCTCGAGCTGCTGCGCGCTCGCGGGGTCACCATCGTGGGTCCCGGCACCGGAGATCTCGCCTCTCACGGCGAGCACGGGACGGGGCGGATGTCCGAGCCGGCCGAGTTGCTGGCCGCCGTCGAGGGGCGACTCCAGGACGGCGCTCCGCGCGTCGAGTCCTCATGGCTCGGCGTGCGCATCCTCGTGACAGCTGGCGGAACCCGTGAACCTATCGACAGCGTTCGCTTCATCTCCAACCGCTCGTCGGGTCGCATGGGGTTCGCGCTCGCCGCTCGGGCCGCCGCCCGCGGCGCGCAGGTCACGCTCGTCGCCGCCAACGTCTCGCTCCCCGCGCCGCCGGCCGTCCGCGTCGTGCCCGTATCGACCGCCGCCGAGCTCGGCGCCGCCTGCGAGCGCGAGTTCGAGGCCTGCGACGTCCTGCTGATGGCCGCCGCGGTCGCCGATTTTCGCCCCGTCCACCCGGCCGATCACAAGCTGAAGAAAGACTCCGGACCACCGGCGATCGAGCTCGAGCCGACGGTCGACGTGATCAGCGCGCTGTCCGCCGAGCGCCGACCGGGTCAGGTGCTCGTCGGTTTCGCCGCCGAGCATGGCGACCGCGCGCTGGACTACGCCCGGGACAAGCTCAAGCGCAAGGGCGTGGATGCAATCGTCGTCAACGACGTTTCGCAGCCGGGGATCGGCTTCGACACTGCCGACAACGAGGTCACCGTGGTAACGGCTGGCGCCGAGCGCCTGCTGCCCAAGGCAGGGAAGGATGCGATCGCCGATGGCGTCCTCAATGAGGTTCAGCAGCTGTTGATGTCAGTCAAGGAGAGCGACGATCGAGCCCACCGAGCCAACGGGAACCGCGCCGCAGGAGTTTGAGACGTTCGCCGCTGTCGGGCGCGCGCTGCGGGCGAACATCAACCAAGCCGTCCAGGTCAAGCAGGAGACGCTTACCCACCTGCTCGTCGCGTTGCTCGCCGAGGGCCACGCGCTCGTGGAGGACTACCCGGGGGTCGGCAAGACGGCGCTGGCGCGCGCCCTGGCGCGCTCGATCGATTGCCAGTTCGCGCGGGTGCAGTGCACGTCGGACCTGCTACCCGCCGACGTCGTCGGCACCAACGTCTATGACCAGCGCGAGCAGCGCTTCGAGTTCCGGCCGGGGCCGGTATTCGCCAACATCGTGCTCGTCGACGAGATCAACCGCGCCTCGCCCAAGACCCAGTCGGGCCTGCTCGAGTGCATGCAGGAGCGGCGGGTCACGGTCGATGTGCACACGCACGAACTGGCCCGCCCCTTCCTCGTGCTCGCCACCCAGAACCCAATCGAGTACGAGGGCACCTATCCCTTGCCCGAGGCGCAGGTCGACCGCTTCATGGTGCGCCTCTCGCTCGGGTATCCCGACCGCGCGGCCGAGTCGGGGATGCTGGCTGCGCACGAGACCGGCGATCAGGTGCTCGCCCTGCGCCCGGTGGTGACCGCGGCCGAGGTCCTGGCCGCGCAGGATGCGGCTGCCCGCGTGCGCGCCGCCGCGCCGCTGCGCGACTACATCGTCAAGTTGCTGTGGCGCACCCGCGAGGACCCGCGCGTCGACCTGGGGGCCAGCCCGCGCTCCGGGCTGCTGCTGCTGCGCGCCGCCAAGGCACACGCGATGATGGCCGGCCGCGACCATGCGCTCCCCGACGACGTGCAGGCGCTCGCCGTGCCCGTGCTCGCGCATCGTCTGATGCTCGCTCCCGAGACGTCGCGCGCGGCCGCGCGCGACGTGATCCTGGACGCCGTGGCCAACACCCGGGCGCTGTAGCCATGGGCCGGGAGCCCGGGTCGCGAATCCTCGCGCGGCGGGCCATCGCGGTGGCGCTCTCCGGCTGTGTGCTGGTCCTGCTGGCGTTCGTGTTCGACGCCGCGCCGCTGTTCGTTCCCGGTGTCGCCCTACTGCTCATCGGTCTGGTCGCCCCCGCCTGGGTGTGGACGTGCGCGCGCGGGTCCGACGCACAGCGCCGGCTGAGCGCTGAGCGGGTCGTCGAGGACCAGCCGCTGGAGGCGAGCATCGAAGTCCGCCGCGGCCGGCTGGGCGGGTTGGGTCGCTTCGAGGTGATCGACCCGTTCACGGGCTCGCACCTGGACCTGGCCGGTCCGCTGTCGTCGCTGCGCGGTGACCGGCACGCGTCCGTCCGCGTCGTCACGCATTTCTCGCGCCGCGGGATGCACACGCTGGCACCGCCGTCGCTGGTCGTCTCCGATCCACTCGAACTCGCCCGCGTGGAGACAGCGAGCGGCGCGCCCGAGCAGAAACTGCTCGTGCTGCCGCGGACCGAGGCGGTGCGGTGGCTGAGCTCCGAGGGCGCCCGGCGCTTCGATCAGCCCGACGGCGACGCGTCCTCCGAAGCGCAGGCGGCCGTCGACATGGACGGCCTGCGGCCTTACCGGGTCGGCACTCCGGCAAGCCGGATCCACTGGCCGGCGGTCGCTCGCGGGGCCGGCCTGATCGAGCGGCGCCTGCAGGCCGACGGTGACTCGCGGCCGCTCATTGTGCTCGACGCGCGTACCGCCGACTCGGACGCTCCGCTCGCCCTGCTGGACGCCGCGGTACGCGCCGCCGCCTCGCTCGCGCTTGACCTCGCGCGTCGCGGGGGCTGCGGGCTGTTGCTGCCCGGCGAGCAGCGCGCGACGGCGATCGACCGGGAGCTGGCGCGCTGGCCGGCTGCCCATGCCCGGCTGGCGATGGTGGCCTGGGACACACCCGGTCATTCGCGCGCACCCAAGCTCGGTCCCGCCGCAGCGCGCCTGGGCGCCACGATCTACGTCGCCGCCGCTCCGACGCCCCGGCTGGGCGCGCTCCTCACCGCTCCCGGCCGGGGATTGTCGATGCTCGTCGTCCCGCTCGCCCAGCTGTCCGACGGCCGGCCCCGCGGCATGGGCGGGCGGATGCTGGCCACGCTCGACGTCAGCGGCTGCCGTGGCTTTCGCCTCGGCGCTTCTCGCGGGCACCGGCGCGTCGAGCCGGAGAGCAGCGCCGTATGAGCGCCGGCGCGCACACGATCCACGTCCCCGCGCGCTCCGATCGCGGTCGCGGCCGCGACGTCACCGACGCCACGCCCCGCCGGCGAACGCTCGTGCGGCTGACGACCTTCGGGGCGCTGGGCCTGTATGGGATCGACCGGTGGATGACCCTGATGCGCAACGCACCGGTGTGGCGACTGATCGGGCTGCTCGTTCTGGCGATGGCGCTCGCCGGGATCGTCCCGCTGGCGCGCCGCCGTAGCCCGGTCGCCGCCGGCGTCCTCGGTCTGGGGCTCGTGCTGGCGGCGCTGCCGATGGCGGGCCTGCGCTGGCATTGGGTCGTGCATCTGAAGATCGCCGTCAGCGCCACGCGGATCGGCGACGGACTGCAGACGCTGCCCAACACGCTCGTGCCCTATCTCGGCTCCGACCACGGCGTCCGCCTCGTGATCGTGCTCGGCGCGGCGGTGCTGCTGCTCGACGGTGCCGCGGTGATCGCCTTCGCGCCGCGGACGTTCGGCGACGGCCGCCGGGCTGCCGCCGCCCTGCCGCTGCTGGCCCTTGCCGTCGTGCCCTCGACGCTCGTGCGCCCGCAACTGCCGTATCTCCAGGGCTTCGTGCTGTTCGCCCTGCTGGCCGCCTTCCTGTGGGGTGAGCGGCTGCGCCGCGACGGCGCGGCGACCGCCCTGGCGGTCGCCGCGGTGGCGGGGGTCGTGGCGGCGCTGGTGGCCCCCCGCCTTGACACGCACCGGCCGTGGATCGACTACCGCTCCTGGACCGGCACGCTGGTCAGGACCCACGTCGACAGCTTCAACTGGAACCAGACCTACGGCCCGCTGCGCTGGCCGCGCACGGGCCACCAGGTGCTGACGGTCGCCGCGCGCGGCGCCGACTACTGGAAGGCCGAGGACCTCGATGAGTTCAACGGGGAGGCATGGGTTCTCGGCGAGCCGGTCACCGATCCGGTGGCGCTGCCCCAGCCGAGCGAGGCGTCACAGGGGCGCTGGACCCAGCGGGTCGCCGTCTCCATCACCGGGATGCGGACGTTAAACGTCATCGGCGCCGGCTTCAGCTCGCTGCTCACCGGCCTGGACGGCGTCACCGTTTCCGGGGCTGACCCGGGGACCCTGGTGGCCCGCCGCGAGCTCGGGCCCGGCACCACCTACACCGTCTTGAGCTACTCGCCCCATCCGAGCGCCGCCCAGCTGCGTGCGGTCGCGGGCCGCCGCTATCCGCAGAACGCGACCGTGCCGTATCGGACCTTGTCGATCCCGCAAGCCGGCCTCGGTCCCGGCACGGTCGCTCAGATCGAGTTCCCCGCTTGGGGAGACGACCGCGCCTTCGGCCAGCAGGTCGTCCGC
>DATAUL010000238.1:0-2229 GCA_036268255.1 Solirubrobacteraceae bacterium
AGAGCTGCGCACCGCCGAGCGCCGCGACGAGGCCGCCGCAGTCGCGGCGCTGCGCAAACCGTCGGTGGCCGCCCGTGCCGTGAACCGGCTCGCCCGCGAGCGCCGACGCCAGCTCCTGGAGCTTTTCGCAGCGGGCGACACCCTGTCCGACGTGCAATCCAGCGTGCTCGCCGGCCGGGCCGACGCTCGCGCTCTGAGCGAGGCCGCCGAGCGCGAGCGCGCCGCTGTGTCGGCGCTGGTCGACGCCGCGCGCGCGCTCCTCAGCGCCGAGGGCCTGGCGGTCAGCGCGAGCGTGCTCGAGCGGGTCGGCGAGACGCTCCATGCGGCGGCGCTCGACGACGAGGCTCGCGAGCCGGTCGACCAGGGTCGGCTGGAGCGCGAGCTACGCCACGTGGGCCTGGGGATGGGCGCCGGCGGAGATGTCGCCGTACCGGCAAAGCGCAAGCCGGCGGCCACGGGGCGGCGTGCTGACCCTCGCGCCGCGGCCGAGGCGCGCAAGCAGGCCGAGGCCAACGACCGCGCGCAGGCTGAGCGGCGAGCAGAGGCCCACAAGGAGGCCAAGACGGCGGAGGCCAACGCGCGGCGTGAGGCCGACCGGGCCGGCAAGGCGGTGGACGCCGCCGAGCGCAAGCGCGGGCGGGCGGCCGAGGCGCTTGAAGGTGCCGAGGAGGCCCTCATCGCAGCGCGGCAGGCGGCGAGGACCGCCGGCAAAGCGCAGCGGAACGCCGAGCGCGAGCTTCGTAGGCTCCAGGAGGATCCTGACGCCCGCCGCTGAACCCAAGCCCCAAGACATCCGAGCAGACCGTGTGCCTGTGGACCGTTTCGGCCCAGTTACTGGGCGCCGACGCGGTCGGTGTGGCTACCTGATACGGGTCGTTCTCAACTCGGCAACCAGGTTCGCGCGCGGACCGTCTATGTTGAGTGGTCGCACACGATGACTGACGAGGATCTGACCATCATCGAAACCGCTGGACGACGCTGCGCCGTCTGCCACACGGGACGCCGCTGGCGCGACTTCGAGGTCGTACGGCCCGAGAATGGCGAGCCCGTGGTGATGTGCGCCGCCTGCAAGGCCCGGTACGGCGAGAAGCCACCGGTCGCAGTCGCCGAGCCCCAGCCGGAGCCCACCCCAGCCGCCGCCGAGCCCGAGCCCGAGCAGAAGAAGCCGGCGCGCCGCTCGCGTCCGCGGCAGTCCGAGGATCGTCTCAAGCGCGCCCTGCGCGAGTTGCCGCCCGGCGAGCACTCGACGGGCCGGATCGCGAAGGCCGCGGGCCTCAATCACGCCAAGGTCCTCAGCCGTCTGCACGCACTGCAGGAGGCCGGCGAGGTGCGCCAGATCGGTAAGCACTGGTCAGCGGATCGCCCCTCCACCGACCTCGAGGCAGCGTTCGACCGCCTCCAGGCCCGGACGGGCAATCTGCGCATCGTGCGCGAGACGCGGCCTTCCTCCTCGGAGGAGGAGAAGGCCTCGAGCTCGTCCTCGGCTCGCTGACGCGAACTGAGCAGCCGAAGGCGGCGTCACGCGACCGGCTGCCGCGGCGCCAGCGGCGACGGTGGGACCTGCACCGGCTGAGCCTCGGCGACCCCGTCGAGCGCGTCCAGGATGTTGCGGAGGTTGACGAGCAGAGCGCCGTAGACCGGCCAGTGGCCGCGTAGCTCCTCGACGTGAAGGCGGTCGGCGAGAGCGGTGAGATCGGCTCGTGCAGCCGCCAGCGCGGTCCGGTCGGCGGCGGCGACCGCCGTGCCGGATCGCGAGAGCACGTCCAGCCACGGCTCGCGGAAGCTGCAATCCCAGTCCTCGGGCGCGCGGGCGACGCCGATCGTGCGCGCCATGCTCCGCGTCTCCGCGATCGCCTGTGCGAGCCGGTTGAGAATCGGCACGAACCCCTCGGCGGCGTCCATCCGGCCGGCGGTCGCACGGCGAGGGTTGAATCGACCACTCTCGCGGGCCTCCCCGAGGACGCTCCAGGCGCGGTCGACGTCGCCGTCGAGCTCATCGGTACGGGCGATCCAGCCGTCGATATCGCTGGACCCGCCGCGCAGCTGCTGCGCTATGTGAGTGAGGAGCTCACCGACGCGGTCATCGATGGCGTCGATCTGCCGAGCCGCGCCCCGGTCGCGCAGCGGCGGCCAGACCACCAGGTTGACGAGGAGCCCCACCGCAATCCCGATGCCCGTGTCCTCGAGCCGGGCCGCAAGCATCTCGCCGTTGTTCAGATAGCCGGTCGT
>DATAUL010000239.1:0-10712 GCA_036268255.1 Solirubrobacteraceae bacterium
GTTTGAAGGCGGCCCGGTCGGCTGGCGGCCACCGTTGCCGCCGTGATCGGGGATGCCGCCGCCGTCCGGGTTGCCGCTGCCTGCCGGGGGGTCAGGGCCGCCACGGCCACCGCCGCTGTCGCCGTTTGGGTTACCGGCGCCCGCCCCGGCGTGCGGGCTGCCGCCGCCGTTGCCCGCGCCACCGCCGTTGCCGTGTCCCGCGGGCGGACTGCTGTCGAACCTGTCTGACGCTGAGACCGCGATGCCGACTTGAAGCGTTCCCGGGCTGGCGTGGCCAGTGGCAGCCGCCGCCGAACAGAGGCAGGCCAGCGCTCCGCCGAGCAACGCACCGCACAGCTTGGTTTGACGGGCGAGGCTAGGCATCGCCGGCGTGAGCCTCTGCGGTTCGCTGCTTTCGCAGGCGGACGACGGTCGCACCTGGATTTACCACCAGTTCGAGCTCGTCAGTGAGAGCCGCCATGAAGGCAAAGCCTCGGCCTCCCACGTCGGAAGTCGGGTCAGATCGCTGACTCGGAGGGACGAAGGGGCCGCCGTCGCACACCGAGCAGACGATCGCGCCGCCGTCGGACTCCAGGCGCACGCCGATCGTTCCGTCATCGGCGGGGGTGCCGTGACGGATCGCGTTGGTCACCGCTTCGTTGATGGCGACAACGAACTCGAAGCGGGACTTGCCGTCACAGCCCAGCAAAGCGGCAGCCTCCGACACCCAGGCGCGCATTCGCCCCAGCTCCGAGGACCTGGCCGCCAGGCGGATCTCCACCGGACCCGGATGGTCTCCGTCGCGCAGGCCAAGGCTGAGCTTAGGCGGCGTGGGCCAGAGCGGCGAATGCATCCTCATGGGATCGGTGCAGCGGAATCACGTGTTCGAGCCCTACCGTCTCGAAGATGCCGCGGATGTCCTCGTTGTCGCAGACCACCAGCAGCGATCCGCCGTTGGCGTCGAGCCGTCGGAGCGCTCCGACGAGAACACCGATCGCCGTGGAGTCGATGAACTCGACCGCCGACAAATCGACGATGAACTGGCGATCGCCGGCGTCGACCCTGCTCATGATGTGCCGCTTCAACTGCGGGGCGGCGTCGAAGTCGACGTCGCCGGCCACCCGAAGGATCCGGACATCGCCGTCGATTTCTTGGTAGTTGACCTCGAGATAACCCATCGCACTCCCTTCTTCTTCGGATGAACACTCAGCCGATCTTCTGGCATCGGCAGCGTGGCGGAGTCTCCCGACGGCCGATCACCGACTCGACGGATGTTCGAGCCTCGAGCGGGACCGGCGCATCGCCCTCTGGCGGGGACAGGTGCGGCTTTCAGCGGTCGAGTGGATCGCGGTCCTGCCTTCGTCGCCGCCTGGGCACTCGATGGGTTCGACGGCTCGGTCGCGCGCTCATCGTCCACCTGACCGGTTCTGCCCCCCGCGCTCGGCGGCTGGCGCTGTTCGTCGTCTCCGCAAGCGCGGCGCCTGCCTTGCAACTGCGGCGAAGCACGCCGCCGCACATCGTGATGCTGATCGGCACCATCGCCCTGCTCACTAGTGTCGCCACCGCACTCTTCGCAACGACCACCAGCTCCGAAGCGCTGTTCCTCACGGTACAGCCATCGCCGGGTGGGTTCGGCTGCGGCTTTCAAGGCACAATCCGGACGACCGCACCCTGCCGCACCACACGAGCGCGCCGGAGTGCTCTCGATCATCTACCGGGGTTCTGCCTCGCCTTGAGCTGCCCGGCAATCGTTGCCGGCGTGCTCGTCGCCCACGGCAGCAGCATTCTCAGCACAAGCCGCGAGTACGGAGCAACGATCATGGTGCTCGCCGCTCTCGCGATGCGAGGGCTGATCGTCCAACGCCACAGTTCACGAGGGCGCTGCGCACCGATCAACCCGCCCGCTGCGGCGTGCGTTCCCGCGACAGCCACCGTTGCGCCGACCCAAAAAGAAGGGGGTGCGTTCCGCCAGCCACGCAAACTTTCGGTCCCGTCGGAATCCGGCAGCAGGCAATCCGCCGCCACGCGTGGTCGATGAGGCGACTCATGCCGGACCGAGTCTCGCGCGTCGCGAAGACGAGCAACGAGCTCTTGGCCACCGGAGCATCTCGATCGCCGGATGCAGGGCGGGTGCGGAACCGTGAGATGGCCCGGCTGCCTATGAGCCATTTGACGACGCCCCCCAGCGAGGCCACGCTAGTCAGAACCGACGTTCGTCTCGCACGACCGGAATGTCGCCGAACCAGGCGTGATCGCCGTGTCGTCTGCGCGAGTGGATTCGTGAGTTGGGGACATATCTCGGGACACGTTTTCTCTGGGGCGCCGCCCGGCTACGGGGTGAGAGGGAGGCGGCGAACGCGGATCCGTTCAGGCCCGATGACGGCGACGCTGCCTTCCGCGAGCAGGTCAGCCAGGGTAGGGAGGTTGTTGAGCAGCAACTCGACCTGCTGCTCGGGCCGGCGTTCAGTTCCGCGCCTGAAGAGGATCACGGACGGCGTGGCGACTCGCCGGTTCGCCAGGAGGGCGGCGAAATCAGTGTGTGCCGAGAGGATGATTCGGTCCTTCAGCCGCCGCTCGGTCGAAGATCGCCGTGTCGCTGGCCGCCTGCATCTCGTAGGAGCGGACATGCACCGCATCGTCGGCTTCGAGGTCCGGGAAGGCCTCAAGGATCTCACGCGTGCTCATGCCGTCGGCAACCATGTCGACGACCGCCGAGATCGGGACGCGCAGACCACGGATGCAGGGCACCCCGCCCATCTGGTCCGGACTGACGGTGATACGCGTGAACGTCATCGAATCAGGCTGCCGGTCGGCTTCGGGCGATGCCCCGGATTCTCCCTCGCGGTCGATGGTCGTTGGTGGCGGGGCCAGCAGTCAGGCCTGGAGGAGCAGCACGGGCACCTGCGCGTCTGGGGCACGCGCGGCAGAGACCGCTGCGCTCTCGCCTGGATCTCCCAAGCTCGATGAAGTTGACACGACCGCAATGAAGCGCCAGGTGACCCCGCAGCGGTCATCCGGTCGCCGCCGGCTGGTTGGACGACGCGAACGAGAACGTTTCCGCGGAGACGCTTTGCTGATCCCGGGGCGAGCGCGTTCGCGGCCAAGCGCTCGCCGGCGACCGTCAGCGCGCTGCCGGTTTCCGCCGCGAAAGCACTCGTCGCGGTGCTTCTCGCCTCGGCGAATGCGATCGCGAGGGCGCGCACGAGTCGCGGTGGGAAAGCGGGTGTAGGAACTGACCACCCGGACCGTTCTTCTGAGCCGTCTGGCAATGGAGGCGTTCACCGACGAGCAGTCGCCTCGGACGCACAGCAACACGGACGACTGCTCGTCGGTTGCGGGCGTCCCGCGAATCCCGCCACGTGTCGCCTGCTAAGGGCCGGAGCGACGTTTCGAAGACGAGGTCCTTGTCCAGCGCACTGACAAAGCAGCATGCGCCTAGGCTCTCTGCCCACGATATGTGCCGCGCTCGGCCCGTGACCCGTTGCCCTCGGAGCGCGAACCCCTGATTGTCATCCACCAGGGGACGGCGCGGCCGCAAGATGGACCGTGACGCACAGGCCGCCCGCGGCCCGGGGGGTGATGGCGATCGCGCCGTCGTGTGCTTGGGCGATGCTGTTGACGATTGCCAGGCCGAGGCCGACCCCCGCGTGGTCGGCGCGTATTCGCTGGGTGCCGCGCTGAAACGGCTCGGTCAGCGTGGAAACCAGCTGCGGTGTGAGCTGCTCGCCGGTGTTCTCGACGGTGAGCACCGCGGTCTCGGGGCGGGCACTGGTGGTGATCCACACAGTGCCGTGTTCAGGGAGGTTGTGGACGATGGCGTTGTGCACGAGGTTCGTCGTCATCTGCAGCAGGAGCGCGTGTGAGCCGCAGGCCGGGGCCTCCTCGCCGGAGGTCTCGATGCTGACGCCGCGTTTCTCTGCGAGCGGGAGGAGGGTTTCCGTGGCTTCTTCTGCCATGAGGGACAGGTCGACGTGTTCTGGGGCGAAGGATCGTTGGTCGGCGCGGCTGAGCAGGAGCAGGGCTTCGGTGAGGTCGATCGCTCGGGTGTTGACGGCGTGGAGGTTCTCGACAAGTTCGCCGTTGACGCGGTTCGGATCGTTGCGGGCGACGTCGAGGAGCGTCTGCGTGAGCGCCAGCGGGGTGCGCAGCTCGTGGGAGGCGTTGGCTGCGAACCGCTGCTGTTCGCCGACGTGTGCCTCGAGCCGCGCGAGGAGGCCGTCGACGGTGTCGGCGAGATCCTTCAGCTCGTCCCGGGGCCCCGAGAGCGCGAGCCGCTCGTTCAGGTTGCGCTCGGAGATCTGTCGCGTTTTCGCCGTGATCGTTCGCAGCGGGCGCAGAACCCGGCCGGCGACCAGCCAGCCGAACGCGATCGAGACCGCGGCCATGATCGCTAACGCGATCCCGGACTCGAGAAGCCCTTGGCGGAGACCGTGGGTGTTGCGGGCGACCGAGGCGGCGTACATTTGGCGCACTTGGCGGAAGACCTCCGAGTTGGGCGGAGCCCCGTCGCGTGCGCCCGGCACGGCGGGCCGATGCGAAATCCCAGACGGGACGATCAGATCAACCCCACTGTTGCTACGGAAGATCAGGTAGGTAGCCGCGAGCAGCGCCACTCCTGAGACGAGGAATAGGCCGCTGTAGAGCAGGGTCAGGCGCAGACGCACGGTCCGCGAGGGCAGGTGGAGCATCCGAGGTGGCGCGAGCCTGGCAGGCGAGAGGCGCGACACCGTCAGGACTCGCCGTGCTTGAGGGAGATTGTGAGGCGGCCGCTCAGCCCCGGGACCCTACGCATGCGGGTCTCCCTCGGCCCCGTTGTCTGATTGGCTGTCGATGCGGTATCCGATGCCGGGCACGGTGGCGATGATCCAGGGTTCGCCGAGGCGTTTGCGCAGGGCGGAAACCGTGATGCGCACGGCGTTGGTGAACGGATCGGCGTTCTCATCCCACGCTTGTTTGAGCAGCTCTTCGGCGCTGACGACGCCGCCGTCGGCGGACATGAGCACGTCGAGCACCGCGAATTGCTTGCGGGTCAGCGGGACGTAACGGCCGTCGCGGTAGACCTCGCGGCGAAACGGATCCAGACGCAGCCCGGCGATCTGCCGCATGGGTGGCCGGTGGTGGGCGCGCCGGCGATCGAGCGCTCTGAGCCGGAGGACGAGCTCTTGGAGCTCGAATGGTTTGGTGAGGTAGTCGTCGGCACCGAGTCCGAATCCGGTGGCCTTGTCGTCGAGCCGGTCGGCAGCGGTGAGCATGAGGATCGGCATGCCGCTGCCGGAGTCGACGATGCGTCTGGCGATTTGGTCGCCTGAGGGCTCGGGGATGTCTCGGTCTAGCACGGCGATGTCATAGGCGTCGGTGGCGAGTAGCTCGAGCGCGGTGTTTCCGTCACCGGCGATGTCGGCCGCGATCGCGTCGAGGCGTAGCCCGTCGCGGATGGCTTCGGCCATCAAGGGCTCGTCCTCGACGATCAGTACGCGCATTCGCTTCATGCTGGCAGCCCGGACATATCGTCGGCATATCAAAAAACGCATACGTGCTGGCAACACGACGCTGTCTTCACTGGGGCCGTGGCCTACAGCCAACCAGCACGAACAGCAGCCCGCTGGAGCCGACCGAGCGTGTACCGCGCGCGTCGTCGTCGCCTGCTGCTCGGCGTTGTCGTGGTCCTGTTTCTCGCCTATACGGCTGGCCAGGTTCTGAACGACACGGGCCATGTGCGTATGCCCACGGCCCGCACGCGGACTGACCATCGCCGCAGCTCCATGTCGGCTCTCACCTGGCCGCTGCAGGGGCAGGCGGCGCTGGTGCTCGGCAACGGTCGGCCGGCGGCGAGTCCGGATCAACAGCCGGTTTCGATCGCGAGCGTGGCGAAAGTGATGACGGCGTACCTGGTGCTCAAGCGTTACGCGTTGTCCGGCGCGCAGGACGGGTTCACGTTCACCGTCACCGAGGCCGAGGTGCAGGACGAGGCCCAGGACGCTTCCGAGAACCAGTCGCGCGTGGCAGTGGCAGCGGGCGAGCAGCTGACCGAGCGCCAGCTGCTCGAGGCGCTGCTGATCCCGTCGGGCAACAACATCGCCTGGATCCTCGCCGCCCAGGTGGCCGGTAGCGACACCGGTTTCGTGGCCGAGATGAACGCCGAGGCGCGCGCGCTCGGGATGGACCACACGACCTACACGGATCCCAGCGGGTTTGACCCCGGCACGGTGTCCACCGCAGCCGACCAGCTGCGCGTGTTGCGCCAAGCGATGCGCTTCGCGGTGTTCCGTCAGATCGTCTCGATGCCGAGTGTGACGCTGCCGGTCGCCGGCACGCTCACCAACTTCAACCTCCTGATCGCCGACGGTTACGCCGGCAAGACCGGGTCCGACTCCGCCGCGGGCGGGTGCCTGGCGTTTTTCACCAACGTGACGGTCGACGGGCGCCAGGAGACCGCCGCTGGTGTGGTGCTGGGGCAGGGGCAGGGCAGCAACACGCAGGCGATCCTCGCCGCCGCGGGCAACGCCGCCGAGCAGCTGGTCCAGTCCGCTGCCCCCACGAGCGCAACGAGCACACCGGCCGCGCCCGGACCGGCTGGTGCACCGGCGGCAGCCGGCTAGGCAGCGCCTGCCGTGGCGATCGACCCCTTTTCGCTGCTCAGCACTGACGTCAACGCAAACACGACCAATAGGAGCACACATGACCAGAGAACGACGTCCCCGGTCAGCGCTCGCCCTCATTGCCGTGGTCGGCGTGATCGGCGCGTGCGGTTCGGCAGCGCTGGCCGGCACCGGCGGTGGCAGCAGCGCCAGCGACACCAACGCCGTCAATCATGAGAAGGCCGTTGCGGTCGCAGATGTAAGGGTGTCTACGCCGGCCGCGCCTGCGAGATCCCTCCCGTCGGGATCGACAGCCTCACAATCGACGCTGGATCTGTCGACTTCGTCTCGCGCCTCGGCGCCGTCAGCGGCCGGGAAATTGCCGTCGCCGGTTCGCTCGTCGCTCCCGGCGGCCCGCAGAACTCTCGCCGGGTCCACGTCAGCCAACGTTCCGGCGGGCGCGTTGTCCGGGCCGGCGGTAGGAGCGACTCCTCGTGCGTCTACCTCGGCCCCGGCGCCGTTATCGACCGGGACGCTGCCGTTGACGGCCCGCTCGCGCCCAAACACCTCTGGGGAGCACACATGATCAGAAAACGACGGCCGTTGGTCGCCCTTGTCCTCGTCAGCTCGCTCGCCCTAGTCGGCGCGGGCTGCGGCTCGAGCACCGCTAGTGGCAGCGCCAGCAGTAGTAGCAACAACGGGAGCGGCGCTAGCTCCGGCAGCGCGAGCACCGGCGGTAACACGCAGGCCACGAAACGGGAGAAGGGGGTGAGGTTCGCTGAGTGCGTGCGAGCGCATGGCGTTCCGCACTTCCCGGACCCCGGCACGTCAGGCGACATCAACTTCGGAGTCGACGTGAGCAAACAGGTGTTCACGAGCGCCGTCAACGCGTGTAAGTCGCTGGAGCCACCGGGCGCTTTGAGCGCGAAGCGCAGCCCAAAGCAGCAGTCGGCGGCGCTCAGGTTCGCCGCGTGCGTTCGCGCGCACGGGGTGCCCGACTTTCCCGACCCGGTCGACGGTCAGCCGCTCATCGACACGACTCACATTCCATCCTCCAACCAGCCCGGTGGTATGACCATCCTCAACGCCGCGACGCACAAGTGCGGCAGCGTTTTGGGACCTGACGCGACGAGGACCGGAGGGGGGTCAGGAGGATGAGGTGGAAGATCTGGATTCCGACGGTCGTCCTGGCTGCCGTGACCGTCACCGGCGGCGTGCTCGTCATGTCCGGCGGCAAGGCAGCGAGCGCGGCGGCACGTCCGCTGCCGGTTGGCACCACGCGGGTGGAAAAGCGAACGCTCTCGGCGATGGTCTCTCAGGGTGGGATCCTGACCTATCGCGCCAGGTCAGACGGCTCGCCCTACGCGGTGATCAACCAGGCCCACGGAACGTACACCAGCCTGCCCGCGGTCGGTCAGGTGATCTCCCAGGGTCACGCGCTCTACCGCGTGAACAACAGCCCGGTGGTGCTGCTCTACGGGTCAACCCCGGCGTATCGGACCCTGTCGGCGGGCGCGAGCGGCCCCGACGTCGCTGAGCTCAACAGCGACCTGGTTGCGCTCGGCTACACCACCCGCGCGCAGCTGAATCCAGGGTCCGCGTTCTATGGGTCGGCCACGACCGCGGCGGTGGAGAAGCTCCAGGCCGCGGTAGGTATCGCCCGGACTGGCAGGCTGCCTGTTGGCCAGGCGGTGTTCGAACCGGTCGCGGTGCGGGTGACGAGCGTGTCAGCTCAGCCCGGCGGCAGCGCCCAGCCCGGCGAGACGGTGCTGCAAGGAACCTCGACCACTCGCCAGGTGCAGGTGGCGCTCGACGCCTCCCAACAGACCAGCATGGCGGTCGGGAACAAGGTGAGCATCACCCTGCCCAACAACGACACCACCCCTGGGGTTGTCTCCTCAGTGGCAACGGTCGCCAGCTGCCCATCCAGCTCCGGGGCCGGCGGGTCGGGGTCCAGCTCCGCCACGGCCGGGACGGACACGTGCGCATCTGGCAGCACGCCGACGATCACCGTTGACGTCACCCCGTCCGATCCGCGTGCCACGGGCACGTGGGATCAGGCACCGGTGCAGGTCGGTATCACCACCGACAGCGTCCCCGACGCGCTGGTCGTGCCCGTAACCGCGCTGCTCGCCCAGTCGGGCGGTGGCTACGCCGTCGAGATCGCCGGCGCCGACACCAACAACAATCACCTCGTCCCGGTCTCACTCGGGCTGTTCGACGACGCCGACGGGCTCGTGCAGGTCACCGGCTCGGGCCTGATCGCCGGGCAAGAAGTGGTGGTCCCATCAACATGACCCCCGCCCCAGCACGCGCGCCCGACAGCACCACCGTCCTGGCTGACACCGGCGTCCCGACGGACAATGCCGGGGCGCCGGTGCTCGACATCGACAACGTCACCAAGACCTATCCCGGCGAGCCGCCCGTCCACGCCCTGCGGGGAGTCAACCTCACAATCGATCAGGGGGAGCTGCTCGCGATCGTCGGCCCCTCGGGATCGGGCAAGACCACCCTGCTGCAACTGATGGGCACCCTCGACCGGCCGACCAGCGGCCGGGTGCGGATCACCGGCCTCGACGTGGCCACGATGGCCGACGACGAGGTGGCCTACCTGCGCGCCACCCGGATCGGGTTCGTCTTCCAGCAGTTCTTCCTGGCCGAACATTCCACCGTCGCGGAAAACGTCGCCGACGGGCTCCTCTACGCCGGCGTCCCCATCGGTGAGCGTCGCCAGTGGGCGCTCGACGCTCTGAAGCTGGTCGGCCTGGCCGAGCGCCCGCACGCCCGTCCCACGCAGCTCTCCGGCGGGCAGCGCCAGCGGGTCGCGATCGCCCGCGCCCTGGTCGGCCAGCCCGCGATCGTGCTGGCCGACGAGCCGACCGGCAACCTCGACCAGGCCACCGGCCACGCCATCCTCAGCCTGATCGACCAGCTCCACCAAGCCGGGTCGACGATCGTCGTCATCACCCACGACCGCGCCATCGCCGAGCGCATGCCGCGCAAGGTCGAGATCCTCGACGGACGGATCGTCGCCGACACCCGCTCGGTCCACGAGGAATCGCCATGACCGCGACCGCCATCCCACGACGCCGGCGTCTGCAGCCATCTGACCTCACGCGGCTGGCCACCACCGGGTTGCGCACCCGCAAGCTGCGGGCCGGGCTGTCCGCGCTCGGGATCGCGATCGGCGTGGCGGCGATCGTCGCCGTGCTCGGCCTGTCCGCCTCCTCCCAGGCCGGCCTCATGGCCGAGATCAACCACCTCGGCACCAACCTACTCACCGCCACCAACGGCCAGAGCGCCACCGGCGGCACCGTCGAGCTACCCACCGCCGCTCCCGCCATGATCGGCCGCATCAACGGCGTGCAACAAGTGCAAAGCACAGGCAAAGTGACCGGCGCGGGCGCCTACCGCACCCCCTTCATCCCCTCAACCAACACCAACGGCCTGACCGTCGAAGCCACAGCCCTCAACCTCCTCCCAGTCATCGCCACCACCCTCGCCGACGGCCACTATCTCAACGCCGCGACCGCGCAGGAACCCGTCGCCGTACTCGGCGCCACCAGCGCCCAACTCCTCGGCATCGACCACGTCTACCCCGGCGAGCGCATCTGGGTGGGCGGCCAGTGGTTCTACCTCACCGGCATCCTCAGACCCGCCGTGCTCGCCTCTGACATCGACTCTGCCGTCCTCGTCGGCTACCCCGCCGCAGAGAAGTACCTGGGCTTCGACGGGCACCCCTCGACCATCTACCTCCGCGCCCAGAACGAACGAGTCAACGCCGTCGACAACCTCCTCGCCAACACCGCCAACCCGGAGAACCCCAGCGGCGTCAACCTCAGTCAACCCTCCGATGCCCTCGTCGCCCAAGCCGACGCCAAAGGCGCCTTCGACGGTCTCTTCCTCGGGCTCGGCGCCGTCGCCCTCCTCGTCGGCGCCGTCGGCGTCGCCAACATCATGATCATCAGCGTTCTCGAGCGCCGCTCGGAGATCGGGCTGCGTCGCGCCCTCGGCGCCACCCGCGGCCACATCCGCATCCAGTTCCTCTCCGAAGCCATCCTCCTCGGACTCCTCGGCGGCGTCGTCGGCGTTGCCGTCGGTGCCATAGCCACCGCCGTCTACGCCCACACCAAACACTGGGCCACCATCATCCCC
>DATAUL010000240.1:0-15885 GCA_036268255.1 Solirubrobacteraceae bacterium
CTTGAGCACCGAGCCCCACAGGTCGGTCGTCTCGGCGTTGTTGAAGAAGGTGGCGAAGAACGGCCCCAGCGGGGCGTGGTTGACGAGCGTGGCCAGGATCCCGCCGAAGACGCCGAAGATCAGCGCGTAGATGTCGAACAGCCCGGTGAGCAGCATCAGCGCGAGGAAGCGTGGGACGACGAGGTTCTTGATCGGATCGACGCCCAGGACCTGCAGAGCCTCGAGCTCCTCGCGGATCTTGCGAGCGCCGAGGTCGGCGGTGATCGCCGTGCCGGCCACCCCGGCGAGGACGATCGCATCCACCGTCGGCGCGAACTCGCGCACCGAGGCGAGCACGAAGAAGCCGCCGAGGCGGTCCAGCGCGCCGAACAGCACGAGGAAGTTGGCGGCCTGCAGGCCCGGCGCCTCGTAGCCGAAGGCGATCGTCGAGATCAGCAGCGGAAACCAGCACAGCCGCATCGCGAACAGGAACTGGCCGACGAACTCCGAGCCGTACGGATACGGCGGTCGCACCGCGGAGACCAGCGTGCGGCCGGTGAGGATCATCATGTTGCCGACCTCTTCGAGCACCGACTTGGTGGGCAAAAAGGCGCGGTCGGCGACGGCTCTGATCAACGGTTCGGGATCCTCCCTGAAGGCACGCGGCCGAGACGGCCACCGGAGCAGCGCACAGCCTACGCCAACGCTATGTCAACCACCAACCCTGAACCGGTGCACTGGGACGCAACCGGCGTCTGCGGGGCGCGGCGGGTGGTATGTTGGCGCCCGCGTTGAGACCGTGGAGAACGAGGAGCTGCGCAGTCTTCGCCGGGGTCGGGATGGCGCTGGCCCTGTCGGCGTGTGGCGGCGGTCAGAGTCAGGCCGCGCACGAGCCGCGCGGCAAGTTCACGGTTGATGTGAGCACCGCCCACTTCCCCGCCGCCCAGCAGATCTCCCAGCACACCCATCTGGTGATCGCCGTGCGCAACACGAGCCGCAAGACGATCCCTGACGTGGCGGTCACGATCTGCAACGTCACCTGTACCTATCCGGCGCCCAGGGGCGAGGGCTCGAGCGCTCAGGCGTTCGCGGCCAACATCGACCAGCCCTACGCGGCCAACCCGTCACGGCCGAACTGGATCGTCGACCGCGGTCCGGGCAGATGCGGCTACAGCTGCCGGAACGGCGGCCAGGGCGCCGGGGTCACCGCGTACTCCAACACGTGGGCGCTGGGCACGCTCCGCCCGGGGCACACCGCCCGCTTCGACTGGGCGGTGACGGCCGTCGCGCCCGGACGCCACATCGTCGCCTGGGAGGTGGCCGCCGGGCTCAACGGCAAGGCCCGGGCCGTACTTTCCGACGGCTCGCAGCCCCATGGGACGTTCGCGGTGCACATCAGCACCGCCCCGCCACAGACCTACGTCAACAACAACGGCCAGATCGTCAACGCGCAGTAGCGCCCGACCGCGCCGCCCGGGCCCGCGCGCGTCAGGCCTCGCTGGAGCCCGCCCAGATGTTGAGCGAACCGTCGACGGCATAGCGGTCGATCTCGGCCAGCTCGGCGTCGTCGAAGTCGAGGTGGTCGACCGCGGCGACATTCTGCTCCAGCTGGGACACGCTCGAGGCGCCGACCAGCGCCGAGGTGACGCGCGCGTCGCGCAGCGTCCAGGCGATCGCCATCTGGGCCAGCGACTGGCCGCGGCGCGCAGCAATCTCGTTGAGCGCCTTCACCCGCTCGATGTTCTCGGGCGTGACGAGATCCTCGGAGAAGTTCTGGCCCCGGCGCACGCGCGAGTCCTCGGGCACCCCGTTGATGTACTTGTCGGTCAGCATCCCCTGGGCGAGCGGCGAGAACGCGATGCAGCCGACGCCCTCCCGCCCGAGCACGTCGAGCAGCTCGGGCTCGATCCAGCGGTTGAACATCGAGTACGAGGGCTGGTGGATGAGCACCGGCGTGCCGAGCTGGCGGAGGATCGCGATCGCTTCCTCGGTGTGGCGCGGACCGTAGGACGAGATCCCCACGTACGTCGCCTTGCCCTGCTTGACGGCGGTGTCCAGCGCGCCCATCGTCTCCTCGAGCGGCGTTTCGGGATCGAAGCGGTGCGAGTAGAAGATGTCGACGTAGTCCAGGCGCATCCGGCGCAGGCTCTGCTCGAGGCTGCCCAGCAGGTACTTGCGCGAGCCGTGATCTCCGTACGGCCCGGCCCACATGTCGTAGCCGGCCTTGGTCGAGATCACCAGCTCGTCGCGATAGCGAGCGAAGTCCTCGGTGAAGATGCGCCCGAAGTTCGCCTCCGCGCTCCCGTAAGGCGGGCCGTAGTTGTTGGCCAGGTCGAAGTGCGTGACCCCGAGGTCGAACGCGCGGCGCAGGATCGCCCGCGAGACACCCAGTGGCCGGTCGTCGCCGAAGTTCTGCCACAGCCCCAGCGAGACGGGAGGCAGCTTCAGTCCGCTGCGCCCACAGCGCCGATACTCGACTCGGCCGTATCGATCGGCGGCCGGGAGGTAGACGGATTGCGGTCCGGTCTCGGCATCGCGCGGCGGCATGGCCGGAAGTATCGCACCCGGGGACCGAGCTCGGCGGTTTCGGCCGGCGCGCTCAGGTCCGAGCTCGGCGGCCTTTCGCCGTCCGGCCGATACCATGACGACCTCTTTGGCCATTGGGATAGTGACCCTTCACCAAACGTTGCCTAGGCTCGACCCCTCACGTCCCGACGAGACCGGCTACTTACGCGCGCGCTCCCGCCGCCGGAGCGCCGACAGGAAGGAATCACCAGAGAGCATGCCCATCCGCCAGCAGAATGTCCATGCAGCGAAGTGGAACGTGAACGGGAACGCGATGGGGGCGCCCGATCTCACCAACTCCGACAACCAGATTTTCGGCGCAAACGTCTTCAGTCCTCTGATCCAGCGCCAGCGGCTGCCCAGGGACGTCTACCGCAAGCTGTCTCTGACACTGGCCAAGGGCGAGGCGCTCGACACCTCGCTGGCTGACTCCGTCGCGCTGGCGATGAAGGAGTGGGCGCTTGAGAAGGGCGCCACCCATTACGCGCATGTCTTCCAGCCGCTCACCAACCTGACCGCCGAGAAGCACGACAGCTTCTACGCCCCGACGGGCGAGGGCACGGCGCTGGCGGAGTTCTCCGGCAAGGAGCTGATCCAGGCCGAGCCCGATGCCTCGTCGTTCCCCACGGGCGGCATCCGCGCCACGTTCGAGGCGCGCGGCTACACCGCCTGGGATCCGACGAGCCCGGCCTTCATCCTGGAGAACCCCAACGGCGCGCTGCTCTGCATCCCGACGGCGTTCGTCTCCTGGACCGGTGAGGCGCTGGACAACAAGATCCCGCTGCTGCGCTCCATGGACGCGCTGTCCAAGTCGGCGATGCACGCCCTGCGGCTGTTCGGCAACCAGACGGCGAGTCGTGTCTTCACCACGGTCGGCCCCGAGCAGGAGTACTTCCTGATCGACGAGCAGTACTACTTCGAGCGGCCTGACCTGTACACGACCGGGCGTACGCTGTTCGGCGCCAAGCCGCCCAAGGGCCACGAGCTCGACGACCACTACTTCGGCTCGATTCCCGAGCGGGTGCTCGCGTGCATGCTGGACACCGAGAAGGAGCTGGCGAAGCTCGGCGTGCCGATCAAGACTCGCCACAACGAGGTCGCGCCGTCACAGTACGAGGTGGCGCCGATCTTCGAGAACTCCAATGTCGGCTCCGATCACCAGCAGCTGACGATGCAGATCATGCAGAACGTCGCCCGGCGCTACGGGCTGGTCTGCCTGCTGCACGAGAAGCCCTTCGCAGGCGTCAACGGCAGCGGCAAGCACAACAACTGGTCGATGGGCACCGACGAGGGCGAGAACCTCATGGAGCCCGGCGACACGCCGCACGAGAACCTGCAGTTCCTGTTCTTCTGCGCGGCCGTCATCCAGGCGGTGAACAAGCACCAGGGCCTGCTCCGGGCCTCGGTCGCCGGCGCCGGCCAGGACCACCGGCTGGGGGCCAACGAGGCGCCGCCGGCGATCATCTCGATCTTCCTCGGCTCCGAGCTGGAGAAGGTCTTCAACGCGATCGAGCAGGGAGAAGTGGGCGAGTCGACCCCGGAGTCGTTCCTCGGCCTGGGCACGCCGGTGCTGCCGCCGCTGCCGATGCACGGCGGGGATCGCAACCGCACGAGCCCGTTCGCGTTCACCGGCAACAAGTTCGAGTTCCGGGCGCTCGGGTCCAGCCAGTCGCTGTCACTGCCCAACACCGTGCTCAACACGATCGTCGCCGAGGCGATCGACTACCTCGGTGAGGAGCTCGAGGATGCCCTGGAGGCCGGCACGGATCTGGAGGCGGCCCTGCGGCCGATCCTGCAGCGCAGCTACGCCGCCAACAAGCAGGTCGTGTTCGGCGGCGACAACTACTCTGAGGATTGGCATTCCGAGGCCGCGTCGCGGGGGCTGCTGAACCTGCGTACGACCGCCGACGCCCTGCCGTACCTGATCAGTGACGACACCGAGACGGTGTTCTCCAACTACGGGGTGCTCTCGCAGCGCGAGCTCGAATCGCGCTACGAGGTGATGCTGGAGCAGTACGTCACCACCCTCAACATCGAAGCCGAGACTGCAGCGGCGATCGCGAAGACGATGCTGCTGCCGGCGGCCGCCCGTCACCTGACCCTCCTGCACGGGGCGCAGCTCGGCGAGCTGGCCTCGGAGACCCAGAGCCTGATCGGCTCACTGGTGGACTCGATCAAGGAACTGGAGGTGGCGAACCTGGCGGAGAACCAGCCCCGGGGCGGTGCGCAGGAGGCGGCCAACTACACGCGAGACACGACGATCCCGGCGATGGCGGCCGTACGTGAGGCCGCTGACGAGCTGGAGGGCGTCGTCGCCGACGACCTGTGGCCACTGCCGAAGTACTCGGAGATCCTCTTCGTCAAGTAGAGACGGGAGTTCGCGGGGAATCGCCCTCTGGGCGATTCCCCTTGGACCGCAACTTGCGGGAATCGGCCGGGTTGTCCGCTACGGTGACTCGTCGTATGCCGGAAGACCGCGCGGGCGGTGGTCGTAATTCGGGGCATGGCCTGCTGCGCCGCTTTCCACTCCTGACGCTGGCCATCTGCGCGGCGCTCCTGGCCGCCTGCGTCGACAGTGCGTGGAGCGCCACCGGCGGGGCGTCGCTGGGTGGATCGCCGGCCGTTCATCACGCCACCTCGCATGACGGGCGCGCGTCCGCGCGCGGAGCGACGCCGATCAGCCATGCGACGGGTGGCGGCAATCCGCTGTCGGGCCGGGCGATGTGGATCTGGGAGCTGTCCCGGGCGGGCCACGGAGATCTCGCCACGATCGTGAGGACCGCTCGGCTCTACGGGATCGGCACGCTCCTGGTCAAGTCCGGCGACGGGACCGACATGTGGTCGCAGTTCAGCTCCTCGCTCGTACACGCGCTGCACGCCGACGGACTGAAGGTCTGCGCCTGGCAGTACGTCTACGGCAACCACCCCGCCGGCGAGGCGAACGTGGGCGCGGCGGCGGTGCGCGACGGGGCCGACTGCCTGATCATCGACGCCGAGTCCGAGTACGAGGGCAAGTACATCTCGGCTCAGACCTACATCCAGCGCCTGCGCGCTCAGGTCGGCGCAAATTACCCGCTGGCCCTGGCGGGCTTTCCCTACGTCGACTATCACCCCGGCTTTCCGTACTCGGTCTTCCTCGGTCCCGGCGGCGCCCAGTACAACGCACCGCAGATGTACTGGAAGGACATCGGCACCACGACCGACGCCGTGTTCGCCCACACCTACGCCTACAACCTGATCTACGGCCGACCGATCTTCCCTCTCGGCCAGGTCTACAACCGTCCGCCGGCGCGCCAGATCTTCCGCTTCCGCGAGCTCTCGCGCGCGTATGGAGCCGCGGGCGTCAGCTGGTGGGATTGGCAGGAGGCCACCTCCGCGGCGTGGATGGCGCTTTCGCGCCCGGCCGGGGCCCTGACGGGCTATCAGCCGTACACGCTGATGGCCCCGATCAAGAAGGGTGCCAAGGGCGACCTCGTCGTCTGGGCCCAGGAGCATCTGATCTCCGCGGGCTACCGGCTGGGCGTCGACGGTGGCTTCGGGGGCAACACGCGCCGGGCGGTGCTCGGCTTCCAGCGCTCCCAAGGGCTGACCGCGGACGGGATTGTGGGCCCCGCCACCTGGTCTGCGCTGCTGCGCTACCGGCCGGTGTACATCAAGTGGAGCGTGCGCGGGACGGTGCGTCCCGCCGCCATCTCCGACGCGGGCGGCGCCGGCATCCGCACCGCTCCGGTGCCGTCGTCAGCCTCCCGGCCGGCCAAGCGCGACGAGATCCCGCAGCACCTCGGCGCCGGGCGCCCGTAGACCGGCTCAGAGATCAGCGCTCAGCGCTCAGAGCAGGTCGTGCTCGCGCGCGTAGGCGACCAGCTCCGCGCGCGAGGCCCGCTGGGTCTTCTGCTGAATATGGGCCCGGTGGGATTCGACCGTTCGCACGCTGAGAAACAGCTGCCCGGCGATCTCGGAGTTCGTGTGTCCCATCGCGATCAGGCGCAGGACTTCCAGCTCGCGGGCGCTCAGGTCGTCCGGAGGTCCAGCCGCGCCCGGCCGCTCGGCGGCCAGGCGGGCGCCGAGCTCGGGATTGAGGTAGGTCCGCCCTTGCGCGGCGAAGCGCACGGCTTGGATCAGCTCATCCTCGGCGGCCTCCTTGAGCACGAACCCCGTCGCACCGGCCCGTAGCGCGTCACGCGCCAGCTGGGGATCGGTCTGCATCGTCAGCACGACGATCCGCGTCGACGGCGCGGACTTCAGGATCCGCGGGATCGCCGGGATGCTCGAACCCTCGGGCATGTTCACGTCGAGCACGAGGACGGTGGGGTGATAGGCCACGACCCGGCGCTCGGTGAGCGAGATGTCGCCCGCCTCGGAGACGACGTACATGTCGGACTCGGCGTCGAGGAGCATCCGCAGACCGGCCCGCACGACCCGATGGTCGTCGGCGAGCACGATCGTGATCGCGCCCTCGGGCGCGGTGGAATCCTCGGCGCCGGTCACGAGGATTGGCTCTTCAGCACCGTCCCCGGCTCGAGCGTGGTCGGCTCGTCGACGTCGAGCGAGACCGCGCCCCGCACGACGACGCCGTCGGCGAACGTCACGTCGCCGTGCACCACGAGCCGCTCGGCCTCGCGCAGCGACGGCGGACCGCCGGGGAAGCGGCGCTCGAACTCGTCGATGATGCGGTAGAAGCGCTTGTCGAGCTCGACGTACGGCAGGTTGTCGGCACGCTCGGAAACCGGCTCGACGTCCATGTCCTCGCTGACCGTGTACACGTCGGAGCGCAGCACGAGCAGATCGTCGGTCGTCTTGACCGGCGCGAACCGAGTGCGCGGCACGAGCAGCAGGCTGGCGCCGGGAAAGCTCTCGATCGCCGCGCCCATCGCGCTCTCCAGCTGGATCACGGGGGTGGAGTCGGAGTCCCGCGGGTCGACGGTCTTGTGGTTGACGATCAGCGGCAGCTCGAGCACGCCGCCGGAGCGCTCGAGCGTGTCGGCGAGCACGTCGAGATCGACCCACAGGTTGTTCGTGTTGTAGTAGCGCCAGCGGCGAAAGTCGCGAAACGAGTCCTCGTCCTCAGGCGGGGTCTGGGCGGTCTCGCGGAGCACGAGCTGGCCGTCGGAGCGCCGGCGGGCGACGTGGCCGCCCTTGCGGTCGGCCTCGGTCCCCTGGACGACCTCCATCAGGAACGGGATCGACTGCTGCGCCATGTAGGCGACGACGCGGGGGTCGAGCTTGGCCCCGAGGTTGTCGGCGTTGGACAGCATCGCGTAGCGGATCCCCCGCTCGCGCAGCGCGTCGAGCATCCCCGAACGGCGCAGCGCGCCGTAGACGTCGCCGTGCCCGGGGGGAACCCATTCCATCGCCGGCGCAGCGGGCCAGCTGACAGGCTCCAGCGTGTCGGCGTCAAGCTTGGGAATCACGCTCTGCAGGAAGTCGAGCGCCAGGCCGTGGTCCTCGAACTCGGAATGGGCGGCCAGCGCCTGAAGGGTCGGCTCGCGTGTCGACTCGGAGTCCATCAGCACGAGCGGCAGCGCGACGTCGTAGCGCCGGCGCAGAGCGAGCGTCTGGCCGACGATGATGTCCAGGAACGACAGCCCGTCGCGGACCTCCATGAGCGACTTCGGCTGCTGCAGGCCCATCGTGGTCGCCAGCCCCCCGTTGAGCTTGATCAGCGCCACCTGGCCGAGCACCTCGGCGGTGCTCGCGGATGCGCCGGCGTCGACCTCGGGCAAATCATCGAGCGCCGGGACGTCGCCGGCGGGCTCCAGCTCGGAGCTGGGCAGCATCGTCGACTGCCCGGAGGTCAGGCGCGAGTAGGCGCTCTCGAAGGCGCGGATCGCCTCAGGGTGAGCGCCCGCGGCGCGCATCTTGTCGGCTGCGGCACGGCGGCCGGGGTCGTCGTTCATGCCCGCCATTGTGACTCACACGACGTGACTGGTATCGGGCGCCCACGGAGGCCCGCCACGTCCAGCGCCTGGACCGCGACGTCAGCGTGATCGGCCTGGGTACGTGGCAGCTCGGCGCCGACTGGGGAGACGTCGACGCCGGCGCGGCCCACGAGGTCCTTCAGATCGCCTACGGCCGCGCCGTGCGGTTCTTCGACACCGCCGACGTCTATGGCGACGGACGCAGTGAGCGCTTCTGCGGCGAGTTGCGCGAGCGCCATCCCGACGCGTTCGTGGCCACCAAGATGGGGCGCGCTCAAGCCTGCCCGTAGTAGGCGGCTGGACCGTGCTTGCGGTCGAAGTGCTTGTCGCGCAGCACGGAGTCCAGCGGACCGATGCCGGGCTCGAGCAGCGTCGACAGCAGCGCCAGCCGAGCGACCTCCTCCAGGGTGACCGCGGCCTCCACCGCCGTGGCCGCATCTGACCCCCAGCAGAACGGCGCGTGGCCGAGGACGAGGACGGCCGGAATCCGATCACCCTGCTCGCCGAGCGCCTCGATCACGACGGTGGCGGTCTCCGCCTCATAGCCGGCGTCGATCTCCTGCGCCGTGAGCGCGCGGGTGACCGGAATCGGCTCGGACGAGAAATCGGCGTGGGTTGTTCCCAGCAGCGGGATCGCGCGTCCCGCCTGGGCCCACGCGGTGGCATAGGTGGAGTGCGTGTGGACGATCCCGCCGATGCCGTCCAGCGCGCGGTAGAGCGCGACATGCGTGGGGGTATCGCTCGACGGCCGCCGCTCGCCGCCCACCACCTCGCCGCTGGACACGTCGACGAGCACGATGTCCTGCGCGGTCATCGCGTCATACGACACGCCGCTGGGCTTGATCGCCATTACCCCCGCCCCGCGGTGCAGACCGCTGACGTTGCCCCACGTGAGCTTGACCAGGCCATGCTGAGGCAGCGCGAGGTTGGCGGCCAGCACCTCCCGACGGAGGGATTCGAACTCCACGGTTTCAGATCTCCTCGTAGTCGATCTCCAGCAGCTCGGCGAAGCGCCGCCATCGTCCGACGTGGTCGCCGAGGTTGGTGACGAAGTGATGCGGTCCCCCCAACTCCATCCACTGGTCCATGAACGGCTCCATGCCCTGCTCGGGACGGAAGTGGAAGTAGTGCATCTCCACCTTGGGCAACTCGGGCGTGTTGAGCACCTCGCCCCGGCCCACGAGCAGCCGGTAGGCCTCACCCTCGAGCGGGATCAGCGCCGCCGTGGTCGCCGGGCCGGGCACCGCGGAGAACACCGGAGTCGGCGGGTTGTCCAGTCCGCCGATGCCCAGCGGCCGGTCGATCAGTTTCACCGGCCGGTCGGGCCGGGCGACCTTCCAGTTGCCCTCCCCCATGTGGCTGATGAGCACCGAGTCCAGCTGCCAGTCCATCGCGTACATCTCCGAGAAGTGGGCGTCGCCGATCATCGCCTGGGCGGCACACATCAGCGACGCCGTGTTCGTGTCGCCCTCGGCGGCGTAACCGTACCCGTCGGCCATCAGGTCCGAGGCGGCGAGCAGCGGCAGCTGGGCGAAGCGCCCGTCGCCGCCGATCGCATCGAAGTGAAAGGACCAGCCGGCATAGCCGCCCTCCTCGAGCATCTGGCGTATCGCGATCTCCAGCCGGGCCGCGTAGGCGTGGCGCTCACGCGGAAGCTCCGACGAGACCTCGAAGCGCTTGGCGTGCTCGGCCAGCAGAGCGTCGACCGCGGCGTCGGTGACGGCCTCGAGGCGGGCGTACAGACGTCCGAGATCCTCGGCGACGATCGCCGGCCCGATCCGGCGCAGCATCGCCGGCGGGTCGTACAGGATGTCGCCCATCCCGTTCATCGGATAGCCGAGCAGCGCCACGCGGGAACTGCGCAACCGGGTGATCGCCCGCGCCGCCGTGGCCCAGTCGGCGAACGCCTCGGCGAAATCCTCCGAGCGCCAGTCGGCGGTGATGATCGAGCAGGGCACACCGGCGCGCAGCAGCGCGTTGGCCTGGTCCTGGGCACCGTGGATCCCCTGGTTGTAGGTCAGGTCATCCATCGTCCAGTCGGCAGTGATCGTCCGACGTGGCTGGATGTTGGCCAGCAGCAGGGGCACCTGGACGGCCCGCAGGGCGTGCACGGAGCGCATTGCCGGGCCGTAGGTGAGCATCACGATCATGATCCCGTCGACGCCTTCGGCGACCAACTCGGCGGCCCGCTCCTCGATGTCGGCCCGGTTGCGCGCCGGGCGCGTGAAGCTCACGTCGGCGACGCCCGACAGCTGCGCGGCGACCTCGGCCGCGTAGGCAGCCTGATGCTCGGTGATGCCCGGGATCATCTCGTCGTAGAGCTCCTGCATGATCCCCAGCAGGCCGATCCTGGGCAACTGACTCACGGCCGCTCCTCCGTTCCGGTTCGGATGTGTTTGAGCGTGTGCAGCAGCCGCATCTCGCTCTGGCCGAGGATCTCGTACAGGCGGCGATACACGGGATAGACCCGGTCGTAGACCTCCGTCGCCTCCGCCCGGGGCTCATAGACATGGGCGTCGACCGGACGCGTGGCCGCGATCGCCTCGTCGATACTCGAATACACGCCGGCCGCGACCGCCCCGAACAGCGCAGCCCCGCGTGCCGGGATCAGCTCGGAGTCCGGCACGTGGACCGGGCGGCCGCTGATGTCTGCGATCAGCTGCATCGTCAGCGGGCTCTTCTCGGCGATTCCGCCGCAGGCGACGATCTGCTCCAGCGCGATCCCGTACTCGGTGAAGTTGTCCATGATCCGCCGGTTGCCGAACGCGATCGACTCCAGCAGCGCTCGGTAGATCTCGGCCGGACGGGTCCGCAGGGTCAGGCCGAGGATCGCCCCGCTGAGGTCGGCGTCAGCGAGGATCGAGCGGTTACCGTTGAACCAGTCGAGCGCCACCAGCCCGGTCTCGCCGGGAGCGAGCTCGGCGGCGTCGCGCTCCAGCGTGTCGAATTGCGTTCCGTCGCCGAGCGTGCGGACGAACCACGCCAGCATGTCGCCGACCGCCGTCTGCCCCGCCTCGTAGCCGAACCGACCGGGCAGAATGCCGTCACGCACCACCCCCGTGACCCCGGGCAGGCGCACCTCGTCGGCGGCCACCACCATGTCGCAGATCGACGTGCCGATCGCCATCACGAACACGCCCGGGCGCTCGACGCCCGCCCCCGGCACCGAGGCGAACGAGTCGACGTTGCCGACGGCGACGGCCACGTCCCTGCCCAACCCGAGGCGGTCGGCCAGCTCCGAGCGCAGCGTGCCGGCCCGGGTGCCCAGCGGCGCAAACATCGTGCCGAGCTTCTCGCCGGGATGGTCGAAGCCCGGATAGGCGGCCTCGAAGTAGGCCACCGGCGGCAGCCCCTCGTCGGCCGACCACATCGCCTTGTAGCCGGCGGCGCAGCTCTGGCGGCACTCGCGTCCGGTCATGTGCCACACGATCCAGTCGGTCGCCTCGATGAATCCGTCGGCCGCGTCGTAGATCTCGCGGTCCTCCAGCCAGATCTCGATCAGCTTGGGGAAGTACCACTCCGACGAGATCCGCCCGCCATAGCGCTCGAGGAACGGCTCGCCGCGCTCATCGGCGACCTCGTTGAGACGGTCGGCGACCGGCTGGGCGGCATGATGCTTCCACAGCTTCGGCCACGCATGCGGCCGTCCCCGCCACCGCTCGGCGCGGCACAGCGGCTCGCCGTCGGCCGTGACCGGCAGCACCGTGCACGACGTGAAGTCGACGCCCAGGCCGGTCACCAACTCAGCGGGCACGCCGGCGCGGGCGAGCACGTCGGGCAGCCCCACGTCGAGCACACGCACCCAATCGTCGGGGTCCTGCAGCGCCCAGTCAGGCCCCAGGCGCTCGCCGGTGCCCGGAAGCTCTGACTCGATCACGGCGCTCGGGTAGTCGACGACGCTGACGGCGAGCTCCTCGCCGGTGCGCGCGTCGAGCAGCAGCGCGCGTCCGGATTCGGTGCCGAAGTCGACACCGATGCAGTAGGCCGGCTCGCTCACGGCGGTGCGGCTACGAAGCGCCCGGCGCGGGCGATTCGGGCGGCGGCGCGGATGATGCGGCCGGCGCGGACGCCGTGGGCGGGCTCGCGGCACCGTTCCCAGCCTGTGCCTGGGCCTCGGCCTGTGCCTCCAGCCGGGCGCGCCGGTATTCCTCGACGACGATCTCGGTCAGCTCCTCGACCGATGTCTCGGCCGTGGGCTTGTCGAGTCCGATGAAGCCATCCTGGATCAGGTTGACGCGATCGCAGGCCGCCAGCACGTGCACGTAGTTGTGCAGGATCATGATGATCGAGACGTTGCCCTCGTCCTTGAGGCGAGCGATCAGGTCGAGGATCATCGCCCCTTCCTTGGCGCCCATCGCAGCCAATGGCTCGTCGAGCAGGATGATGTCGGCGTCACCGGAGATCGTCCGGGCAACGGCGATCGCCTGGCGCTGGCCACCGGACAGACGGGCGACCGGCACGTCGATCGAAGGGATGTTGATCCCGATCTCGTCGAGCGCCGCGCGCGCCTGACGGCGCATGATCGCGTTGGACAGGAACGGGATCGGCGAGCGGACCTTCTCGCGACGCAGGAACAGGTTCTGGTAGACGGCCAGCTCGTTGATCAGCGCCAGATCCTGGAACACGGTGTCGATGCCCCGGCTACGGGCCTCCTCGACGCTGCGCGGGTTGTACGCATCGCCCTTGACCCACAGCGAGCCGGTGTCTTGCTTCTGGAACCCGGCGAGGATCTTGATCAGCGTCGACTTGCCCGCGCCGTTGTCTCCCAGCAGGCCGAGCACCTCCCCCTTGCGCAGGTGCATTGAGATGTCGCGCAGAGCGATAGTGGCACCGAAGCGCTTGCCGACGTGCTCGACGCGCAGGACGTCATCCTCGGACGTGGCGGGAGCGACGATGCGCTCCCCGGGGGCGGCAAGGTCAGGCACGGCCGGACCCCGTTCGCACGCGGGACACATACGTGTTCGCGGTCATCGCGATCAGCACCGCGAGACCGAGGTAGAAATAGAAGTAGTTCGCGCTGACACCCTTGATGTTGAGGCCGTCGCGGATGACGCCGAGGAAGATCGCGCCGATGAACGCGCCGATGACGGTGCCGGAGCCTCCCGTCAGCAGCGTCCCACCGATGACCGCGGCGGAGATCGCCTGAAACAGGATGTCGCCCGTGACCGACGGATCGGGGGTGATCGTGTTGGCGCGCACCGCCTCGAGGATTCCGACGAAGCCGGCGAGCAGCGCACACATCATGAAGTTGCGCGTGAGCACCAGCTTCGTGTTGATACCGGCCTCCGACGCGCCGAGTCGGTTGCCGCCGACCGCGACGGTATAGACCCCGAAGCGCGTGAACGACAGCACCACCTGCAGGATGATCGCGATGACCGCCGCCCAGATCAGCTCGGAGTAGGTCCCGCCGCCGAAGATCTGCGCGAACGTTCCCACGCTCGTCACCGACGTCCCCGGAGTCGTCACCTGGGTCGCGTGGGAGATGATCAGCGATAACCCCTCGAGGGTGAATAACGTGCCGAGGGTGGCGACGAACGACGAGATCCCGATCACCGCGACCGCGAGGCCGTTGAGCATCCCGATGAGCGTCGCGACGACCAACGCGAGGATCATCGACGGGATCAGCGGTAGCCCGGCCGTGGTGAACTTGTAGAACACGACCGGCGTGAACAGGTATACGGCGCCGACCGACAGGTCGATCTCGCCGTTGATCATCACGAACACCTCGCCGGCCGCCATGATCGCGAACGGCGCGAAGTACGGCAACAGCGACTTGAAGCTCGAGCCGGTGGCGAACCGGCTCGTCGAAGCGGCAAAGTAGACGATGGCGACCACCGTCACGATGACGATGCTGCCCTCGCGCAGGGTCAGAAACCGCTGACCGAAGCTCAGCGCTCCGCCTTGGCCCCAGCGCTTCTCGGGGCCCTTGGGCGGCGGAGCGCTCGCCTCGGTCGTTGTGTCTGGGGTGACCGCCATCGTCTCAGCCCGTCAAGAGGGCTACTTGGCGACGCCGGCCGCGGTGCCGGTGCCCTCGTACCGACTCTTGGTGCTGTTGTACGGAGCCACCGTCGTCTTGTCCAGGAACTTCAGACCGGTGTTGACGTCGGCGATGCCGGTCAGGCTCTGGGACACCTTGTACATGTAGAGCTGGAGGATCGGCAGAAATCCCTGCAGGTACGGCTGCTGGTCGATCGTGAAGGCGATGTCGCCCGCGGCCAGCAGCTGCTGGGTGATCGGCGTCAGGTCGTACCCACCACCCTGGACCTTGCCCACGAGGTTGTGCTTCTTGATCGTCTGGGCGATGCTCTGCGTTGTCCCGCCGTCGACGGCGAACATGCCCTTCACGTTGGGGTTGGCGGTCGCGTAGGAGTCGACCGTCGACAGCTCCTGGGGCAGCGCCGCGCCGCTCGTCACCACCTTGACCTTGATCCCCGAGTGCGACTTCAGCGTCTGCTGGGCGCCATCGATCCGCGGCTGGATGTTCAGCGAGCCCGGTGTGGCAATGAACAGCGCCACGTCACCCGACGGCACGAGCTGGGCGATGTGCTGTCCCATCTCCTGGCCGGAGACGAACAGATCCTGACCGATGTAGGACAGGCGCGGGTTGCCGGCGGCGTCAGCGTTGTAGGCGACGACCGGGATCTTGGCCGCCAGCGCCTTGGCGACCGGCGAGTTGAACGCCTTCAGGTCCACCAGCGCGATGCCGATTCCGTCGACGCCGGCGGTGACCGCGCTGTTGAAGGCGTTGACCATCTCGCCGACGTTGCTCGTCTGCGAGCCCGTCCACTGGTAGGAGCACCCGAGCAGCTTGCAGGCGTCGGCGGCGCCGTTCTGCGTGGGCGTGAAGAACGGGTTGGTGGTGACATGGTTGACGAGCGTGAACTTGTAGGAGCCGCTCGCGCCGAAGATGCTCGACGCGGCGCTGCCGCCGCCGGCCGCCGAGGCCGTGCCTGTCCCAGCGCTTGAGCTGGAGCTGGAGCTCTTGCTCGACGAACCGCATGCCTCGATCATCACCGCGGCGATTCCGGCCACTCCGCCCGTCAGCGCGGTGCGGCGGGTGAACTGCCGCAGACGCTTGTGCGGCGTATCGTCGTCCTTGCGCTCGTCCCACTCGAGTCGCTCGACGGCGTCGTAGACAACATCCTCCTTGGACATCTCTCTCTCCTCTCCTCGGACCTCCCAGCCCGCCGTACCGTCTCAGACGGCAGGCTGGATGTCCAGTGAAATTAACTCAGACCGAACGATTCTGAAGGGCCAGCCGATGACCGTCCGCTCGGCGCGGACGCGACACGGCGATCGCCGAATCGGCACGGCTATGCCATTGACCTGATGCCGACCTCAAATGCTTCGCCGAGGCGGGGCTCTCTCCTCTCATGGGCGGTGCGCGGCGCGTCATGTTAGCGATCACATCGCATGCGTGTCA
>DATAUL010000241.1:0-3367 GCA_036268255.1 Solirubrobacteraceae bacterium
TGCCGCAGAAGATGCAGCGGGTCCTGGGACGAGTTTCATTGCTCATCCGAACGGTGACGTGCTCCCGGTTCCGAAGGGGGCTGAGGGTCCGACGCCGGCGGAGAGCGGCAATGGGTTCCAGTTCAAGGGTGGTAGTGGCGGTCACGGGCTCGATTCGAGGACGACCGGCGTAAGGATCATGGATCCCGTCACCTCGGGTCCGTACCAGTACCCGAACGGCTACGCCTCGTATTTCAACGAGTCGGGCCAGACCGTCAATCCGTTCACGGGGCGGACGATCCCGAACTCCGATCCGTTCGCGCACATGCCGTTCTGATGCTTCTAGAGGAGTTGCTCATCCGCCCGACGGAGGTCGGCCACGCGCCAGTGATGGATGCGCTCAGTGAGGCTGACGCGCTGCAGGAGGCTCAGCTGCTTGATGTCCGGGTATGTGCGTTGACCTCGACGGTCGGGCTGTTGTTCGACTTGCGGATGGCGTTGCAGCTGCGGACGGCCAATACGGCGGTGGTGGTCGGCCGTGGCGTGCAGGACTTCTCCTGGTCGGCTGAGCACCGAGAGACGGCGCGGACTGCGTGGAACGTGGCTGGCTCTGAGCCAGCTGGTGGTGATCTGTTCTCGCTCTCGCTCGCCTTCTTCCCGCGTGCGCGCCTCCGGCTGGTTAGCGAGCGTGCGGAGTTCTACGTGGGCGAGGTGGCGGGGCTCGATCCAACTCCGCCGGACTACGGGGTTGATGACGAAGCGCGAATCAAGGCGGGGCTTGCCGGGTGGGCGTCGACCTTTGAGCCCGTGCAGGCCGCGTTTCTTGATCTGAGCACTCGCGCCTGATCTGGCGAGCGGCTCGCTTGCTGCTCGCGCCCTTATGCGGCCCAGCGTTTGGCTTCGTGGGCGAGGAGAAGGCCTTCGAGGACGCGTTTGACGGTTTGTTTCTCCTCGTTGCTTAGCTGTTGGGTGGCTTCGAATTGGGCGCGTAGTTCGTCTGCGGGTCCGCGTTCGTGTTCGTCGAAGAGCAGCAGGTCGGCGCTGATTGTGAGAGCGAGTGCGATCCGCCTGAGCGTGTCGATGTTCGGCTGCGTTTTGCCGGCTTCATAGCGGCGCAGCAGGGTGACGTGGATCTCGGCTCGGTCGGCTAGGGCCTGTTGGGTGAGGCCGTGTTGCTTGCGCAGCGCGATGAGCCGTTCGGCGAACGTCACGTCGAGCGGGAACGGTATTGGCGGCGCCCTCATCATCAGAGCAAGTATGCTATCAAGAATATGTCCCCTTTACGTCTTGACAGGGTCGGGCTGGAGAGCGCGTGGCGAGGATCCCGGACAGCGAGATAGAGCGGCTGAAGGAAGAGGTGTCGCTTCAGCGCCTCGTTGAGCTGGCCGGGGTTGAGCTGCGCCGGCAGGGGAAGGAGCTGGTCGGCTGCTGTCCGTTTCACGAGGACAGGACCCCGTCGCTGGTCGTCTCGCCGGCGAAGAACTTGTGGCATTGCTTGGGGGCGTGTCAGGCGGGCGGGTCGGTGATCGATTGGGTGATGCGCTCAGAGGGCGTGTCGTTCCGCCACGCGGTCGAGCTGCTCCGCGACGGGGTCGCGCCGAGCTCGGCGACCGATGGTCGGCGGGCGGTGCGCTCGACGGTGACGAAGCTGCCCTCGCCGTTGGAGCGCACGGCGGATGACCGGGAGCTGCTCGAGCGGGTGGTCGGCTTCTATCACCAGACGCTGAAGGAGAGCGCGGAGGTGCTGGGGTATCTGGAGCGCCGGGGGCTGATGCATGCGGAGGTGGTCGAGCGCTTCCGGCTCGGCTTCGCGAATCGGACGCTCGGCTATAGGCTGCCGGCGAAGAACCGCCAAGCCGGCGCGGACATCCGCGGCCGGCTGCAAAGGCTCGGGGTGCTGCGCTCCTCGGGCCACGAGCATTTGACGGGGTCGCTGGTGATCCCGATCGTCGATGCGGATGGCGTCGCGGTGCAGCTCTACGGGCGGAAGATCGGTGAGAACTTGCGGGCGGGGACGCCGTTGCATCTGTATCTCCCGGGCGCGCATCGCGGCGTGTTCAACCGGGCGGCGCTGAACGCCTCGCGCGAGGTGATCGTGTGCGAGTCGTTGATCGATGCGTTGTCGTTCTGGTGCCACGGCCAGCGGCACGTGACCGCGGCCTATGGCGTGGAGGGGTTCACCGCCGAGCATCTGGCCGCGTTCAAGCAGCACGGTGTGGAGCGGGTGTTGATCGCCTATGACCGCGACGACGCCGGCGACCGCGCCGCCGCGAAGCTCGCCGGCAGGTTGCAGGCGGAGGGGGTGGAGTGTTTTCGGGTGTTGTTCCCGGCCGGGATGGACGCGAACGCGCTGGCGACCTCGACGGAGGATCCGGCGGGCGCGCTCGCGGAGGTGCTCCGCGCTGCGGAGTGGATCGGCTCGGGCCAGCCGCGTGTGCGCCCGGCGCTTGTTGATGTCGAGCCCGCTCCCGCCTCGCCGGCGCCGGCGGAGACCGCGCCGACAGCGACGGAGAGCGATGTCGAGGTGGAGCCGGTCGACGTCGACGACCAAGAGGTCGGCGAGCGGTCGGGGGTTTCTTTCCTAGCTGCCCAGCCGCCGGAGTTGGAGCCGGCGTTGGCGTCGCCGGTGCCTGCGGGTCCGCCGGCGGGGCCGAGCGTGCAGCTGGCCGGGGAGGAGCTGCGGGTCGGGATCGACGATCGCCGCTGGCGGGTCAGAGGGCTGGCGAAGGTCACGAGCTTTGAGGTGCTGCGAGTGAACGTGCTGGTCGCGCGGGAGGATGAGCGCCGCGGGCATCTCTTTCACGTCGACACGTTCGATCTGTACTCGGCGAGAGCCAGGGGCGTGTTCTGCCGGCAGGCGGCTGAGGTGCTTCAGGTCGCGGAGGAGCTGGTCGCCCGAGATCTCGGCCGGGTGTTGTTGGTGTGCGAGGAGCGCGCGGAGGACGCGATCCGCCAGGCGCAGGCGCCCGAGGATCCGGCGGTGGTGCTGTCTGACGCGGAGCGCGAGCGGGCGCTCGAGCTGCTGCGCGACCCGCAGCTCGTCGAGCGGATCGCCTCTGACTTCGCGGGGGCGGGGATGGTCGGCGAGCGGGCGAACTGCCTGGTCGGCTACCTGGCCGCGGTGTCGCGGAAGCTGGACAGGCCGTTGGCGGTGATCGTGCAGTCGACCTCGGCGGCGGGGAAGTCGGCGTTGCAGGACGCGGTGCTGGGGTTCGTTCCCGACGAGGAGCGGGTCAGCTTCTCGGCGATGACGGGCCAGTCGCTCTTTTATATGGGCGAGTCGGATCTGGCTCACAAGGTCCTGGCGGTGTCCGAGGAGGAGGGCGCCGAGCGCGCCTCATATGCGCTCAAGCTGCTGCAGTCCGAGGGCGAGCTCTCGATCGCCTCG
>DATAUL010000242.1:0-5128 GCA_036268255.1 Solirubrobacteraceae bacterium
TTGCCGCTCAGCGTGCGCGGGACTTCGGAGATCTGGCGGATCTCGTTCGGGACGTGGCGCGGCGAGCAGTCCTCACGCACTCGCCGGCGGATCTCTGCGACGAGCTCGTCGTCCAGCTCAGCGCCGTCACGCAGGACGACGAACAGCGGCATCCACCCGTCGGTGCCTTCGCGTGGCAGGTCGACGACCAGAGCGTCGATGATCGGTTCGACGTCGAGCACCGCCCGGTAGATCTCGCTCGTGCCCATCCGCACACCGCCGCGGTTGATCGTGGAGTCAGAGCGCCCGTAGATGATCGCCGTCCCCCGGGAGGTGATCTCGATCCAGTCGCCGTGGCGCCACACGCCCGGGTACATCTCGAAGTAGGACTCTCGCAACCGCGAGCCGTCATCGTCGCCCCAGAAGAAGAGCGGCATCGTCGGCATCGGCGAGGCGATCACCAGCTCGCCGACCTCGCCGATCAACGCGTTGCCCTCCGGATCCCAGGACTGCACGTCGGCGCCCAGCGCGCGGGCCTGGAGCTCGCCCAGGTAGACGGGAAGAACCGGCACCCCGCCCACGAACGCCGTGCACAGGTCGGTGCCGCCCGAGGTGGAGAACAGCCACGTACCGGCCCCCACCTTCTCATACACCCACTCAAAGCCCTCGGGAGACAAGGGCGAGCCGGTCGAACCGACCGCCCCCAACGCACTCAGGTCACGGCCGCCACCGGCTGGATCAACGTCGCCCTTCATGCACGACGCGATGAACGCCGCGCTGGTCCCGAACGTCGTCATCCGAGACTCGGCGGCCAGGTCCCACAGCGCATCGAGCGACGGGTATCCCGGGTTGCCGTCGAACAGCACGATCGCGGCGTCGGTCAACAGCACCCCGACGAGGAAGTTCCACATCATCCAGCCGGTGGTCGAGAACCAGAACACCCGGTCGCCGGCTTGAGCGTCCATGTGCAGGTGCATCTTCTTGACCTGCTCGATGAGGATTCCGCCCTGGCCGTGGACGATCGGTTTGGGCAGCCCGGTCGTCCCGGAGCTGTAGAGCACCCACAGCGGGTGATCGAACGGCAACGCCGAGAACTCCAGCTCGGTGTCGCCCGGGCCGAGGAACCCGTCCTCCCACCCCGATCCGTCGAGGTAGCCGAAGCGCACCGTGTGACCGAGCCCGGGGATCTCAGAGGCGATCCGCTCCACGATCTCTCCCCGGTCGAAATCCTTGCCCCCATACCGGTAGCCGTCGATCGCCAACAGCACCTTGGGCTCCACCTGGGCGAAGCGGTCGACCACGCTGCGCGCGCCGAACTCGGGCGCCGCCGAGGACCACACCGCGCCGATCGACGCGCACGCCAGAAAGCACGCGACCGTCTCCGGGATATTCGGCATGTAGGCAACAACCCGGTCTCCTTCCGAGACGCCCAGCTCCCGCAGTCCCGCGCCAACCCGCGCGGTCTCCGACCGCAGGCGGCCCCAGTTCCACTCCGCCAGCTCCGGACGGACCTCGGAGCGATACAGGATCGCCACCGCATCGTCGTCCTTGCCGCGGAACACGTGCTCGGCATAGGAGATCTCAGCGCCCGGAAACCACTCGGCGCCAGGCATCGAGCGGTCGCCGAGCACCACGTCACCGCCGCTGGAGAAGCGCACGCCAAAGAACTCCACGACCGACGACCAGAATCCCTCCAGGTCGTCGACCGACCACTGCCAGAGCTCCTCATAGGAACCGAACGACAACCCCCGTTCGGACCCCAGCCAGTCGCTGTAGCGCGTCAACGTCGCGTGGCCCACCCGTTCGTCAGACGGCTCCCACAGCAGCTGAGGCTCCTCACTCACCAGGCGAAGTATGCGGCATAGACTCCCGCCGGTGTCGGCTCAGACAACGCTCGTCGCGCCGTTCGCCGGGACGGTCGTGGCGGTCCCCCATGCCGTGAACCAGACGGTCAGCGCGGGCACGACGGTCGCGGTGATCGAGGCGATGAAGATGGAGCACGAAGTGGTCGCCGAGCATGGCGGGACGCTCACCGATGTCCGCGTCGCCGTCGGCGAGGCGGTCGTGCACGGCCAGCCGCTGGTGGTGCTCGTCGCCGCAGCGCGGGACACGGTCGTCGCGGCCGATGTCGTGGCGCAGACCAGCCCCGGGGACGGCGTGCAGGCGGTCCGCGACCGCCACACCCTCGGCCTCGACGCGGCCCGGCCCGACGCCGTCGCCAGGCGCCACGACCAGGGACGGCGCACGGCGCGCGAGAACCTCGCCGACCTCCTGGACCCCGACAGCTTCGTCGAGTACGGGCCGATGATGTTCGCCGCCCAGGAGCGGCGCCGCCCACGGGAGGAGCTGATCGAGCGAACGCCGGCCGACGGCCTCGTCGGCGGCGTGGGCGCGATCGCCGGCGAGTCCTGCGTGGCGATGTCCTACGACTACACGGTGCTGGCGGGAACCCAGGGGATGCGCAACCACCAGAAGAAGGACCGCCTGTTCGACCTGGCCCACCGGCGGCGCCTCCCCGTCGTGCTGTTCGCCGAGGGCGGTGGCGGGCGCCCCGGCGATGTCGACATGCCGCACGTCGCCGGCCTGGACGTCCGTGCGTTTCAGCACTTCGCCCAACTGAGCGGCCTCGTCCCGCTCGTCGGGATCGCCTCCGGCTACTGCTTTGCCGGGAATGCCGCCCTGCTCGGCTGCTGCGACGTGGTGATCGCCACCGAGGACGCGAGCATCGGGATGGGCGGCCCGGCGATGATCGAGGGCGGCGGACTGGGCAGCTACGACCCCGCCGAGGTCGGGCCGATCGACGTCCAGTACGCCAACGGCGTGGTCGACGTGCGAGTCGCCGACGATGCCCGGGCGGTCGCCGCCGCCCAGCGCTACCTGGGGTACTTCCGCCGCACCGCGCCACGGCCACTACCCCAGGAGTCCACCACCCCGCCCGATCAGACGCGGCTGCGCGATCTCATCCCCGCCAACCGCAAGCGGGTCTATGCCGTGCGCGATGTGATCGACACGCTCCTGGAGGACGTGCTGGAGCTGCGGGCGGGATTCGGCCCGGGCATGGTGACGGCGCTCGCCCGCGTGGACGGACGGCCGCTCGGCGTGATCGCCAACGACCCGGCCCACCTCGGCGGCGCGATCGACGCCGACGGAGCCGACAAGGCGGCGCGCTTCATGCAGCTCTGCGACGCGTACGGCCTGCCGCTGCTGTTCCTCGCCGACACCCCCGGCTTCATGGTCGGCCCCGATGCCGAGAAGACCGCCACGGTGCGCCACGTGTCGCGGATGTTCGTGACGGGAGCCAACCTCCGGGTGCCGACCGGCACGGTGGTGCTGCGCAAGGGCTACGGGCTCGGCGCGCAGGCGATGGCCGCCGGCAGCTTCAAGGCACCGCTGTTCTGCGTCGGCTGGCCCACATCGGAGTTCGGCGGGATGGGCCTCGAGGGCGCGGTGAAGCTCGGGATGCGGCGCGAGCTCGAGGCGATTACAGATCCGCAGGAGCGCGAACGGGCCTACGACACGGCGGTCGCCGCGGCCTATGAGCGCGGCCGCGGGATCAGCATGGCTGAGTATTTCGAGATCGACGACGTCATCGATCCGGCGGACACCCGGCGCTGGATCGCCACCCTGTTCGACGAGGCGGCGCCGCACTGGTCCGACCAGCCCGGCAAGCGCCGGCCGTTCATCGATACCTACTGATGCAGGCGCGCGCCGCAGGTCCCCCGAGGCCCGGCGGGCATGCTCGAGCGGGAGTCACAGCCCGAGCCGCCGCCGGTACCCCAGGATGCGGGCACGATGGCCCGCGGACGACGAGGCGCACATTCGTCGTCGCCGGCTGGTGTCGCGAAACGGTGGGCACGACAGGACGCGGGGATGCCTCTGTCAAGCCAACCATCGCCTCGCCTTGGATGACACCAGCGCGACATGTCAGGAGCTTAATCTTGCGACCGTCAGCTCCGCGTAAGAGGACGCTGAGGATCGGCTGAAAGTGCGGCCGAGGATCAGACGACGGCGATTCCTCCCCCTTGCGCCTGGTGGTCGGTCTGCAACAGGACGCCACCGGCGGCGTGGGAGATGAGGACGAGCAGCACGGCGGGCCAGGTCATCGCGCTGCCTGCCCCTGATCGCCGAGGAGGGATACAGTGCGCCTCCCGTGGAAGATGCCGAGCTGATCGCCCGCTGCCGCGCCGGCGACCAGACCGCCTGGGAAGCGCTGGTGCGCCGGCACTCTGGACTGGTGGCGGCGATCGTCCGCGGCGGTTTTCGGCTGTCGGCCACCGACGCCGAGGATGTCTTCCAGGAGGTGTTCACACGTCTGTACGTCCGGCTGGGCAGCATCCGGGAGGGCGACGCGGTCCGCGGCTGGATCGCCCAGGTGGCTCGCAACGCCGCCCTGGACCAGATCCGGCGCAGCGGTCGCGAGGTCGTCACCGGTGAGCCGCGGGACGAGAGCGCATTCGACGAGCCGCTGCGCGGCGTCGAGGAGGCGCTGAGCGTCCGCGCGGCGCTCGCGCGGCTGCCGGCTCATCAGCAGGAGATCCTCGACCGCTTCTTCGCCAAGGACGAGAGCTACGACACGATCGGGGCCGAGCTGGGCATCCCCCCCGGGACGATCGCCAGCCGGATCTCGCGGGCGCTCGCGGCTCTGCGCGTCGCCTGGGAGGCGGCGGAGGGAAGATCGCACCCCGCTGAAGCGTCTACCAAGTAGATGGACGATCCCGTTCTCCCCGAGGCAGCCCTCGCCGACGCGCTCAAGCTGACGGCGAACGCCCCCGCGGCGTGGATCGAAGCCGCCGTGCTGATCCCGTCGATGCTCGGCGACCTGTCGGCGATCGAGCGCCTGGCGTCCGACGCCCAGTTTCGCGCGCGCTTTCATGAGGACCCCAACGACGCTGTCGCCGCGGCCGGCCTGATCCCCAGCGCCCCGCTGCTCGTCGCCCTGCGCGAGCGTCTCGACGGCTGAGTCACCGCCGTCAACGCACCAGCGTCGTCAGCGACCATCCGGGCGCTCCCGAGCGCGGCGAGATTCCGACTCGGCCGTCTCCAGGAGCGCGCGCGCCCGCACGCGGCGCGGGTCCAGCGGCGTGAGCGCGAGGTTGATCTCGACCAGCGAACCCGCCGCCCGGGCGGCGGTCGCGGCCAGCTCGGCCGC
>DATAUL010000243.1:0-17486 GCA_036268255.1 Solirubrobacteraceae bacterium
GCTGACCTCAACTTGCTCGGCCGCCGGGTCGGCGGGGAGACTCAGAATGCTTCCGCGACCGACTCCGCCAAGGCGGTGTCGTCCGGGACCGTGCCGCCGCTGACGCCGAGCGCGCCGACGACTCGCTCCCCTGAGCGCAGCCGCGCTCCGCCGCCCACGGACACGACGCGGAGCGGGCGAACTCGAGCCCGCGGTCACCCTGCGCTGCGGCGCTCACGCGCGATAGTCAGCCGCGTCTCCTCGCCGCCGCATGGCCCACGGCCCGCGGCGCCGCAGCCCGAACCGGAACAGGAAGAAGAGCGGGATCAGGAGCCAGAAGCCGAAATGACCGTGATGCCCATGAGTCACCGCGGAGATCGCCACGATCGCGATCAGGATTGGAACGAGTGGGATCATCCGCAGACGGCGGAGACGGAATCCCCCGTCCGAGGTCGGCTCCGGCGGTAGGTCGGTGAGCAGCCGCTCGAGCTCGCCGACGGTCTTGGCCTGATAGCAGCGATCGATCCGCTCCTGGAGCTCCTCGGTATCGAGGCGGCCTTCGGCGTGGTGGTGGCGCAGGCGCTCGCCCGTCGCTTCGCGATCGGCATCGGCGGCGCGCAGGTTGGGATCTCGTATGGGGTGTACCCCAGGTGTGCTGTCCTTGTACATTCAGCTCGCTCGCTTTCGACTGATTTGCAGGGAGGAGCGTGACGGGTTGGTCCGTCTCTGTCATCGCCTGGCGGGCGGCTTGTTCGCTGCTCCCGACGACCAATGAGCGAGCGGGGTGCTACTCCCGTGGCAGTAGACGGGACAACGCCACGCAGCCGATGACGGCCGGCGCGAGCGGGGTTATCGTGGCTCTGTGGAGCGGTCCGTTCATCAAGCGCTACGCGGAATCCGGCTGATCGACATTCGTCTGGCGGCGCTGGCCGCCGCCGTCCAGGTCGGAGGTACGCTCGGCGCTTCCGGCCATCGCCAGTCGGATGGTCACCACGGCTGCTGGTGGTCATCTTCCTGCCACGCCGCTACGCATCTGAACCTCGTCGGGGTCGCGTTGTTGGGTATCGGTCCGCTCGCGCTGTTGTGGAGGCGGCGGCAGCCGCGCGCCGTTCTCACCGTGATCTTCGCCGCGGCGCTGCTGTACGTCTCGCTGGGATACCTCCAGGGCCCGAACTATTTCTCGCTGCTGCTGGCGGCCGTGTCGGCTGTGAGGGCCGGCGACCGCCTCGCGGTTCGTGTGGCCGTGATCGCCGGATGGGTGCTGTTCCTCTGGCTTCCGGCGGCGCTCGGAGTGACCGGCGCGCCGACGGTGCTCGCGGCGCTGTCGATCGCGGCGTGGCTCCTGGTCCTGCTGGCGGCGGCCGAGGCGCTTCGCGGCAGGCAGGAGCGGGCGGCCGAGGCGAGGCGGGCGCGCCAGGAGGCGGGCCGCCGCAAGGCAGACGAGGAGCGGCTACGCATCGCGCGCGAGCTCCACGACGTACTGGCGCACAACATCTCCTTGATCAACGTCCGGTCCGGCGTCGCGTTGCACCTGTTCGACGAGCGGCCCGAGCAGGCGCGCATCGCGCTCGAGGCGATCAACGAGGCCAGCGCGGACGCTCTGCGCGAGGTCCGCTCGGCGCTGAACGTCCTGCGGGGCAGCAAGGAGGAGCCGCCGCGGACGCCGACTGTGGGGCTCGCCCGGCTCGACGAGCTCGTGTCGCGCGCGTCGGCGGCGGGCGTCGGGGTCTCGCTTCAGGTGCAGGGTGATCAGCGACCGCTGCCCGCGAGCGTCGACCTGGCGGCGTTTCGGATCGTGCAGGAGTCCCTGACCAACATCGTGCGTCACGCCGAAGCCGCCTCAGCCAAAGTGCAGCTCACGTATGGAAATGGCGATCTCACGGTGCAGATCGACGACGATGGTCCGGGCGCCGGTCTGCAGACCGGAGGCGGCAGCGGGATCGCGGGGATGCGCGACCGGGCGACGGCGCTCGGCGGCGAGCTCGAGGCGGGCCGCCGATCGACCGGCGGCTTCCGCGTGTGCGCGCGGCTGCCGCTCGGCAGCCAGGCGTGACCGAATGCCCGGCGAGCGATCGATGATCCGCGTACTGCTAGCCGACGATCAGGCGCTCGTGCGCGCCGGCTTTCGGGCGTTGCTCGACGCACAGGACGGGATCGAGGTCATCGGCGAGGCAGAGGACGGCCGGCAGGCGGTCGAGTTGGCCGGGGAGCAAAGACCCGATGTGATCCTGATGGATATCCGCATGCCGGTGCTGGATGGCCTCGCGGCGACACGCGAGATTGCGCTTCACCGTGAGCTGGACTCCGTCCGGATCGTGATCCTGACCACGTTCGAGCTCGACGAGTACGTGTTCGAGGCGATCCGAGCCGGCGCGGCGGGGTTCCTGGTCAAGGACACCAAGCCAAGCGAGTTGATCGAGGCCGTGCGCGTCGTCGCCGGCGGTGACGCGCTCCTCTCCCCTTCTGTCACTCGCCGGCTGATCGGGGAGTTCGCGGCGCGCGCAAAGGAGCCACCACGGTCCACCGCGCTCGAAGAGCTGACCGGCCGCGAGCGCGAAGTGATGGCCCTCGCGGCTGCCGGGCTTTCGAACGAGCAGATCGCGACCCGGCTCGTCGTCAGCACCGCGACCGCGAAGACCCACGTCAGCCGGGCGATGGTGAAGCTCGGGGTCCGCGACCGCGCCCAGCTGGTCGTCCTGGCCTACGAAACCGGGCTCGTGCGGCCCGGCTGGCTGGATTAGCCACGGAACCGCCGTCAGGCGGTACCACTGGGTGGCGACGCCCCAACCCCGCTCGTCGCCACTGCGGGGAGGTGACAGAGAAGCACGAAGCCGCTGGCCTCGTCGGTACCGGCAAGGCTCGTCCGCCCGAGCGAGGCGGTGTAGACCGTGGTCTGCGACGAGGGTCCGCTTGCGAACTGCGGGAACGAGGAGTGTGCGGTTGCGACGGTCGCGCTGGGCGCCAGATGACCGCAGAGCGCCGGCGCAGTCGAGTCACCGGTGAATTGAGGGGCCAGGTCGCTCGGCCCCAGGACCTCGTCGTAGGTACCAGAGTGGTCGTAGTCGATGCCGTGGACGACGATGACCGCGTTGCCTCCACGGATCAGGGCGGCGACGGACGAAGAGACCGTCACAGCGCGCTCATAGGTGATCGCTCCGACCGAGGGGAAGCGTGGAAAGGCAAGGTTGCTCTTCGCGCTGGTGTCCCCCTTGACCGTCAGCGATACCAGAGGTGGACCGTAGAACCTGAGCCCGTTGCCCGTGCTGATCGCCAGGTGCCCGTTATGAAGCCGGGCCGCCGACGCGGGTGGGCAGAGGCCTTGGCCACCCGCGTGGATGTGGATGAGGTGCGGAGAGCCGTTGAGGAGACCCACCGTCGAGAGCCTCACAGTCGCGACATCACCCTTCAGCACCAACGTTGCCGTTCCCTTTCCCGTGACGCGATTGGTCGGTACGGGATTCGCGGCCGCCGCAAGATGCGGTCCGGCGGGCGTCGCAAGGGACTTGTGAGAGGAACCTGACGAGCTCACGACGAACGCCACCACGCCCGCGACGACGAGCAGAAGCACGGCAAGTGCCGGCCACCGGTACTTCTTGGCGCCTCCGCCCGGAGGACCAGACCCTGAATCCCTGGGTGGGCCAGCGGGCGGCACCTGGGCTGGCCCGGCGGGCTGCGTCTGGGGTGGCGAGGAGGCGATGTTCGCGGCGCCCTGAGCCGGGGAAGCTGACGCCGAAACGGACCCTGCAGGCTCGGCAGGCGCGACGGTCGGCGCTGGATCGGGTGGTTCGACCTGCGTGGGCGGCGCCGGCGGCGGTGTTCCGAGTCCGGGGTCCCTGGGCCACGCAATCGGCTCTGAGCTGGCCGCGGCCGGCGGTTCCGAACTGCCTGACGTGTGGGTTTCCGTGCTCGGAGCCGGCGACGGCTCCACACCCGGGGGCGGCGACGGCTCCGCGCCGGACGGCGGCGACTCCACACCCGGCGACGATGCCTCCACACCCGATGACAGCGGCGCCTCCACAACCGGCCATGCCGGCGGATCGGAGTCTGCGCCGAGGTCGACCTCGGTCTCGCCCGCACCTTCCGATCCTGCGAGCGCCGCCTCGTCAGCCGGCTTTGCCTCGCCTCTCGCCACGAGCGAGGGCGGCCCCGTGTACCGCGTGCCCCTCAGCGCCGCCGCTGCATCACGGGCGAAGTCCCCGGCTGACGGGTAGCGGTCGGCTGGCTCCTTGGCCATGGCTCGATCCACAACCGCGTTAAACGCCGGATACGTGTCACTGACCTGGCCCTCGACTGGAGGCGGGGGCTCGTGGACGTGCGCGAACAGCGTGGCTACCGAGTTCTCGCGCTCGTAGGGAACGTTTCCTGTGAGCATCTGGTAGAAGACGCATCCGAGCGCATAGATATCCGTGCGAGCGTCCGTGATGGCCCCGGTCACCTGCTCGGGGGCCATGTAGTCAACGGTGCCGACGACGGCCCCGTGCTGGGTCAGCGCACCCACGGTGTCGGACCGTTTTGCCAAGCCGAAGTCGGTCAGGTACGCGTGCTCCTCACCGTCTCGGACGGTGATCAGAATGTTCCCCGGCTTGACATCCCTGTGCACCAGGCCCTTATGGTGCGCAGCGTCGAGCGCGGACGCGACCTGGACCAGCCGGTCGACAGCCCGTTCGGGATCAAGTGCGCCGCTCTTGAGAAGAAGCTGGCGCAGGTCGGTGCCGTACACGAAGTCCATGACGAGGAACAGCAGTCCGTCCTGCTCTCCGGCGTAGTGGATTCCGACAACGTGCGGATGGTGCAGCGACGCCGCAATTCGCATCTCGCGCTTGAACCGTTCGCGGAACTGATCGTCCCCGGCCAGCTCGGGAGCGATCACCTTCAGCGCGTAGATCCGGTTGAGCGCCAGGTTCGTCGCCCGGTACACAGCGCCCATCCCGCCGCGGCTGATCAGCTCATCGACGCGGTAGCCCCCGATTACGAAGCCGCGCTCAAGCTGACCGCTTCTGAAAGACATTCGATTCCCCCGAACCCAGCTGAAAGCCGGCTGCCCAACCAATCGACTTAGGTAGCGTCGGGGTTGAGGATAACTGTCGAGGCTAGGCTGTCAAGCTGGGCTCTGGCGGGGCCGCCACGTGAGTCCCCGGCGCGAGGACATAGAGCAGCGCCACGCCCGCCAGGGCGAGCACCAGGATCTGTTCTTGCGCGTGTCCTCGTCCGCGGCGAGGGCCGGGTAGCCGGCGATCCCGGCGGCCAGGACGAAGCCGACGATCACGAGCAGTCCGGCGGCCATCGCCAGGTTGACCGCATGCTCGGACAGGCGGGCGCAGACAGTCTGCACAAGGGACTTCGATTGGGGAAGGCGACGGTCGATTTAAGCAACGTATGTGGGCGGCGATTGGCCCACCAGGGCCGGCGGTGTAAATGACCGCCACCAAGGAGTGGACGGACGCCACCAAGGTGTGAGGCAGCGGCTCGGGCGGTCGCTAAAGCTCGCTGTCGCGCACCAAGCCGTGCTGGAGCGCCTGCTCCACGAGGCGCATCCGCTTCTCGTTCTGGGGCAGATCGTTAAGATCGAATTTCGCAAACAGGTTGCGGAGGTGACTCTTCACTGCGTCAATGCTCAGCACCAGCTCGTCGGCGATGTCTCGATTGGACGCCGGCCTGGCGAAACCGGAGTGGTGCTTGTATGGCCTGCATAGGGCCAGGAGCACCTTCTTCTGCGCGATCGACACGGCCGGCCCGGCCTGCTCGGTGCCGAGGATCACGGTGCGCGATCGCTGGGGAGCCGGGTCGCGAAAGCACATCTCGGTGGCTCCGAAGCGCAGCTGGTCGCGGTCGTTCAGAACTCGGTGCCCGTGTACCCGCTCCTGGTTGAGAAACGTGCCGTTTCGCGACAGACCGCCGTCATAGACCGTCCAGGAACCGCCGCTGCGCTCGAGCCGCGCGTGGAGCCTGGAGACCATGCCATCCCAGCTGAGGCCAACGTCGCAACCGTCGTCTCGGCCAACGCTCAGAGATTCTCGCCCCGGATCCAGCGTGATGATGCGCTGATTGCCGTCGCTGTCACGGAAGAACAAAAAGGGCGCGCCCTTCCGCTCGGCCTCCAGGCGCCGCTTGAGGTCCATCGGCGTGTCCACAAAGCGCGGTGCCGGCACAAGTCCGCCTACACCCCTACCGCGGGCTCACCGAGTACACGGTGTGTTCGCCGACGAGGCCTTTGAAGTGGTATTCGCCGTGGGGCTCGAAGCGGAATCTCCGATCGCGCTCCGTGTATTGCTTGAGCGACGACGAGACCAGGATCTCCCCAGCGCTTGCCTGCCCTGCGATTCGGGCCGCGAGCACAAAATTGCGTCCCTGCGGCTGCTCTGGATTGGGCATCAGGAACCCGGAGTGCAAGCCGATGCGCAGGGCGACCGTTCCACCCTCGACGCCGGTCGCGAGCTCTGAGAAGGCGCGGTTCAGCTCCACGGCGGCGTGAAGGCAGGCGTGAGCACTGTGGAAGGAGGCCACGAAGCCGTCGCCGTCGATCTTCGTGACCTGGCCTTCGTAGCTCGAGACGAGTTGCTCAACGAGCCTGCGGTGATCGCGAAGGAGCTGCTCCCAGCGGTCCGGGCCGATGCGCTGCGCCACTGACACGGCATCGGGGATGTCGCTCAACATGAGCGTTACCGCGCCCTCGGGAGAAGTTGCGCCGCGGAACCTCGCCACCGGCTCGGGCGCCAGCGCCATGCGGTCGATGGAGGTGGGTTGTTTCGGAGGGTCCACGGGATGGCGGTCGCCACCCGACCGCGGGAGCATGCCTTGACACGAATCTTCCAGCGCACCAGAATCGCACAATCGGGGCATCGGGGGCTTCAGAACACGGCGTTGGGGCAAGTGCGTTTCCGCCGATCGCGGACTACGCCTTCCTGTCGGACTGCGAGACCACGGCTCTGGTTGCGCCCAACGGCAATGTCGAGTGGATGTGTCTGCCGCGGATGGACTCTCCGAGCACGTTCGGCTCGATCCTGGATCGTGACGCGGGTGGTTTCCGGCTCGGCCCAGCCGACGTCAACGTGCCCGCCGGGCGTCGCTACATCCCGGGAACGATGGTGCTCGAGACGACGTGGGAGACGCGCACGGGCTGGGTGATCGTGCGCGACGCGCTCTCGATCGGCTTCTGGCATCACGAAGAGGAGCGATCGGAGAGCCATCGACGCTCCCCGACCTATTACGACGCGGACCACGTCCTGCTGCGGCTCATCGAATGCGTCGAGGGGTCGGCGGAGATCAACCTCGAATGCGAGCCGGCCTTCGACTACGGCGGCTTGTCCGCCGACTGGAGCTATTCCAGCCCCGGCTATCACGAGGCCGTCGGTGGGTCAGAGGGAACGGATCTGCGCGTGCGCCTGGTGACCGACCTGCGGCTCGGCCTGGAAGGGCCGCGGGCCCGTGCCCGGACCATCCTGCACGAAGGTGAATGCGCCTATGCCGCGCTGGCCTGGTCAAGCCATCCGCTCCCGAGCACCTACCAGGAGGCCGATGCCTGGCTCACGCGCACAGCCCGGCACTGGCAGGAATGGCTCAAGCACGGCACTTTTCCCGACCACCGGTGGCGCTCGCATCTGCAGCGCAGCGCTCTGACCCTGAAGGGCATGACCTTCCGCCCGACCGGCGCGATGATCGCCGCCGCGACCGCATCCCTGCCGGAGAGTCCCGGCGGGGACCGCAACTGGGACTACCGCTACAGCTGGATTCGCGACTCGACGTTCATGCTGTGGGCCCTGTACACGCTCGGGTTCGACGACGAAGCCAACGATTTCTTCTACTTCATCGCCGATGTCGCGGAGGCCGAGGAGGGTCAGCTCCAGATCATGTACGGGATCGGGGGCGAGAGCAAGCTCGAAGAGCAGGAGCTCGACCACCTCTCAGGCTATGACTACGCCAAGCCGGTGCGGGTCGGCAACGGCGCCTACAACCAGGACCAGCACGACGTGTGGGGCGCGATCCTCGACTCGATCTACCTCCACACCAAGTCACGCGACCAATTGCCTGACCGCCTCTGGCCCATCATCAAGCACCAGGTCGAGACCGCGCTCGGCCGCTGGCGTGAGCCCGACTACGGGATCTGGGAGGTCCGAGGCGAACCCAAGCACTTCACCTCCTCCAAGTTGATGTGCTGGGTCGCCCTCGACCGAGGGGTGCGCCTGGCGCGGCTCCGCCATGACTTAAGGATGGTGGAGCGCTGGGGAGAAGTCGCCGCCGAGATACACGAAGACATCTGCGAGCACGCCCTGGACAGCCGAGGCGTGTTCGTCCAGCACTATGAAACGACGGCGCTCGACGCATCTCTCCTGCTGATGCCCCTCGTGCGGTTTCTCCCGGCGTCGGATGAGCGCATCCGCAACACGGTGCTGGCGATCGCAGACGAGCTCACCGAACAAGGACTCGTTCTCCGCTATCGCGTAGACGAGATGGATGACGGCTTCACCACCGAGGAAGGCACGTTCACCATCTGCTCCTTCTGGTTGGTCTCTGCGCTGTGTGAGATCGGTGAGGTCACGCGGGCAAGGGGGCTGTGCGAGAAGCTTTTGTCATACGCGAGTCCGCTCCAGCTTTATGCCGAGGAAATCGATCCTGAGACCGGCCGTCACCTCGGCAACTTTCCCCAGGCGTTCACTCACCTCGCGCTGATCAACGCGGTGATGCATGTCATCAGAGCGGATCGGCAACTGGAGCTGGGTCAGCTTTCGAGCACTGCCGCACTCGCGACCCTGCCCGCGGACCTCTGAAGCGTCGTGGACGCCTCCATATCGAGAGGCATCGGTCGCATGCACGCGGTCAAGCCGGCGGCGGGGAACTCATTGCGAACGGTGTTTCGGGGACTCCGCGGTGCACATGAGGCCGAGCTGTTCGGCCCACAGGGCCGCCTCCCGCGTCGCGGTGAGCCGGACACGAGTCGCAAAACCGCCCGTCTCGTCCTCGCCGGGCTCATCCTGGCGGGGCTCGGATTGCGGTTGGCGGTGACGCGGGGGATCTGGCTCGACGAGGCCATCAGCATCCACCAGGCGCGCCTCACGCTGCACGGCCTGTTCGAAAACCTTTACAACGGCGATCGTCAGCCGCCTCTGTACCACCTGACACTGTGGTTGACGATCCGGGCGTTCGGCCACGGCGAGTTTGCCGTCCGGCTGCCCTCATTAATCGCGGGGACCCTCGTGATCCCGGTGCTCTACGAGCTGGGACGGGAGCTGTACGACCGCCGTACCGGTCTGATCGCGGCCGCGTTCGCCGCTGCCTCGCCGGTGCTCATCTGGTACGCGCAAGAGGTGCGGATGTACGAGTTCATCGCGCTCTTCGGTCTGCTCGCCCTGTTGACGCAGTTGCGAGCTATACGCCACGGCACCATGCTCAACTGGGCGGCTTACATCCTCGCCACGGCTGCGCTGTTGTGGTCGCACTACTTCGGCCTGCTGCTGATCGCCGTGCAGCAGGTCGTCTTCGTCGCGGTCCTCGCCCACCGCAGGCGAAACGGCCAGCCCGTCAAGGCATTGGCGTTGGGCTTTGCCTACTCAGCGGCAGTGCTCGTCATGCAGCTTGTGCCCCTCCTGGTGTTCGCCCGCCATCAGTACCAGGTCACGTCCGGTGCGGCCGGCTCCCCGAGCGGGACCTACGACCTCCTGTCCTTCTACTCTGTGCTGGCGAACATGGCCTGGGCGCTGTGGGGGTATCAGCCTGATGCGACGACGGTGCTCCTGGCGGCGATGTGGCCGTTGTTCCTGCTCGGCTCGCTGGTCCTGCTCGGCCGCGGCGGGTCGCGCCAGACGATGAGCCTCGCCGTCGCCGCGGCCGGCCTCGTCGTGCTTCTGATCATCGTCTCCGCGTTTGACCGCTCGCTGTTCGAGGTGCGCAACTTCCTGGTCCTCGTTCCTCTGGTGCTCCTCCTGATCGCGCGGCTTGTCGCCGGCTGGATACGCCAGCCGAGCACCCGGTTACTCGTCGCCGGCGGCATCGCCCTGACACTGCTGGCAGGTCTGGCCGATCAGCAGCTGAACAAGGCCAATCCGCGGCTGTTCGACTTCCGCGGCGCGATCCAGGACATCCAGGCGAATGGCGGGCCGAACAGCCTCGTCCTGTACGAGCCGTCCGATATGCGCTACGTGCTCGACTACTACGCCCCCCATCTTCGGAGCCAGCCGCTCTCCGAGGCAGTGTCCGCCGGCCGGGAGGGAAGTCCCCTGTTCGTCCTTGCCTCGTTCCAGACCAACAAGGCGTTCTTCCATCAGACGAACAAGGTGGTTGGTCAGCTCACCTTCTTCCGCACGCTCGTGCACCGCTTCAACACCCCGCAAACAATCGTCTGGGAGTTTCGATGAGCAGTGGGCCCTGGGATGTCCGGCTTCGCCGGGTGACGTGGCAGCCCGTGCCGAGCAACTGGAGTGTTCGCCGGCGCGTGCGCATCCTGATCTGCCTCGGCGTGCCCTGCGCCGTGTGGTACTTCGGCTGGCTGCTCAACCCCGACCGCGTCGGCACCCCCGTCCTCTACGGCATCTTGATCGCTGCGGAGCTCTTCAATTTCATGCAGGCTCTCGGATTCTGGTGGACAGTGTCCAACGAGCGGGTGCGGGAGAAGAAGCCTCCAAGCCGACGGGTGACCGTCGACGTGTTCATCCCCGTCTACAAGGAGCCGCCGGACATCGTCGACCTGACGGTGGCCGCCGCCGCCGGCCTGCGCGGCGCGGAGGTGAGGGTCCATGTGCTGGACGACGGCAACGACGACGCCATGCGCGACCTCGCCGCCCGGTACGGCGTGGGCTACATCCGGCGCCCCGAGCACACCGGCGCCAAGGCGGGGAACATCAACCATGCGCTGGCCGAGACCGACGCCGAGTTCATCGCCGTGTTCGACTCCGACCACGTGGCTGACCCGGAATTCCTCGAGGCCACCCTCGGGTGGATGGATGACCCCAAGATGGCGTTCGTGCAGACCCCGCAGTACTACGCCAACACGGAGACCAATCGCATCGCGGCGGCGTCCTGGGCCCAGCAGGCATTGTTCTTCGGGGCCATCTGTCGCGGCAAGGACGGGCTCAACGCGGTCTTCTGCTGTGGCACGAACGTGTTGTTCCGGCGGGAGGCGTTCGAGAGCGTCGGTGGGTTTCCAACGAACTCTCTGACCGAGGATTTCGAGCTCTCGATCCACCTCCACGAGCGGGGTTGGAGTTCCGCGTACGTGCCGGATGTGCTGTCGCGCGGCCTTGGCCCCGAGGACACGGCCGCCTACGTCTCCCAGCAACAGCGCTGGGCCAGAGGCTGCCTGTCCGGCCTCCCGCGCGCGCTCCGGGCACGACTCCCCCTGCGTCTCAAGGCACAGTATCTGCTCTCAGGCCTGTACTTCCTGTCAGGATGGACCGTCCTCATCTACATGAGCTTCCCGGTCGTTCGTCTGCTCGGGGGTGGCCAGCCGATCGGCGGCATCAACGCTCCAATCTTCCTACTGCACTTCGTGCCCTATTACGCCGTCGCGCTGACGATGGCAGCGGTCGCCGGCGCAGGCTCCTACACCTTCGCGGCCTTCGCGCTGTCGGCCGCGAACTTCTGGATCCACATCCTCTCCACGATCTACACCGTGCTGCGGCGGAAGGGCTCCTTCGTCGTGACCCCGAAGAAGGGTGCCGAGGCTCGCCAGCCGGAGGCGGTGATGCCAGCGCTCGTGGTCGTCGGGATATTGGTCGCGGTCAGTGTCTACGGTTTGATACGCAAACCCGACGCCGCCACGATCAACAACGTCTCCTTCGCTCTCGTTCACGTCTCGATCCTCCTGGCCGGATGCTGGGCTGCGCTCCAGAAACCACGCGTTCCGGTCGCCGAGCCCCTCGAGGCTCCCGCATGATCCGGGCCGTGCGGGACGTCGTCGTCGTGCTGGCGCTGGGAGGAGCGGCGCTGCTCTTCGTCGCAGGCTGCGGTGGCAAGAGCTCCACTCGGACTGTGAGTCAGAATTCCACTTCGAGCTCGGTTGCCACGCCCCGCGACGAGGCTGTGGCGGCCGCCCGACACTTCCTGGACCGCTACGTCACCTCCGACGGACGTGTCGTACGGATCGACCAGGGGGGCGATACCGTGGGCGAAGGACAGGCCTACGGCATGTTGTTGGCTGCCGCCATCGGGGACTCCCGGCACTTCGACTCGATTTGGGGGTGGACGAAGGACAATCTCCGCCGCCCTGACGGGCTGATCTCGTTCCGGTGGCACGACGGCCGCGTACAAGACCCCGAGGCGGCCTCCGACGCCGACCTGGACGCCAGCCGCGCTCTGCTCGTTGGCGCTTGTCGCTTCAACCGGCCCGCCCTCAAACAGGAGGCGCTGGCGTTGGGGAAGGCCATCATGCGGGTGGAGGTCGCCTCGTCCCAGGGCATTCTCGTGCTGACCGCCGGCCCCTGGGCGGTCAAGCCACCGGTGACGGTGGACCCGAGCTATTTCTCGCCCGCCGCGTTCGCCGCGCTGCGGGCCGCGTCGGGCGATGACCGCTGGAGCAGCCTGGCGTCGAGCTCCCGCTCGATCACGAGCGCATTGATGCGAGGTCGGTCACGGCTGCCGCCGGACTGGGCGAGGCTGGAGGGCGACAAGCCGGTCCCGATCGGCTCGCCGAGCAACCCGCAGGCGCCTGCGCGCTTCGGTTTCGACGCCGCGCGCACGCTCGTCCGGATGGCCGAGGACCCGGCCGGCCGGCGGATCGTCGCCAGGGCATGGCCGGTCTTTGCTGGGCGGGACCCCACCCAGCTGCCGGTCGCGCATGCCCTCTCCGGCCGGGCGCTCGGTGACACGCTGAATCCGGTGGTGCTCGTGGCCGCGGCCGGGGCGGCCGACGCCGCCGGACATACGGCTGCCCGAGACGGGCTGCTCGACTCGGCCGCCGCACTCGACCGGCGATTTCCCACGTATTACGGCGCCGCCTGGGTGGCACTTGGCCGGATGATGCTCACCACCAACCTCCTCGACGCCTCCTGCTCGTAGTGTCGTGAAGCATTAATTGCTGCCATCCAATTACTGTTTCAGGGCACTGGGCCGCCGGCGCTCAGGATGTCTCGTCGACAGCCCTGAGCACCGTCGCCCGAAAGCCCGCCGCGGTGGGACGGGCCTCAGGCGCCTTGGACAGCCCGAGCGCAATCACGTCTTCGAGCGCCGGCGGCACGTCCGGGCGCCGTTCGCGCACCGATGGTGGCTGGGCGTTGACGTGGGCCCACATCTTGGCCATCCCGCCCTTCTGACTCGCGAATGGGGCCTCGCCGATCAGCGTCTCGAAGAGCACGCACGCGAGGGCATAGACGTCGCCTCGCGCGTCGGGCTCGCTGCCCTCAATCTGCTCGGGCGCGATGTAGTCGACAGTTCCCAGCATCTGGTCCGCACGTGTCAGGCCCGCGGCCGTCCCGGCCCGCTTGGCCAGTCCGAAGTCCGTGACGTACACGTGATCTTCGGAGGTCAGGATCACGTTGGAGGGTTTGACGTCCCGGTGGACAAGCCCATTCTCATGCGCCACCTGGAGCGCGGCGGCGATCTGCGCGGCGGTCCGCGCCGCCCGCCCAGGCTCCAAGGGACCGTGATCCTGGATCAGGGTGCCGAGCTCGGTTCCCTCCACCCATCGCGTGACGATGTAGACGGTTCCTTCCTCCTCTCCGGCCTCGTACAGCGGGACGACATTGGGGTGGTCAAGCGCCGCCACTGCTCTGGCCTCGCGGCGCAGGCGTTCCCGCACCACGGGGTCGCGCGCAACGTCGGACTCGACCAACTTGAGCGCCACGAGCCGGTCGAGCCGCACCTGGCGAGCCCGGTAGAGGATCCCGATCCCGCCGGCGCCGACAACGCTCTCCACCTCGTATCCGGCAAAGCTGGACCCGGGAGCACGCACGCCGGCTACAGATCCCGTTGTGAGATCAGCCCGGCGGAGAAGGCCCGTTCGACCAGCCGGATTCGCGCCTCGTTGCCCGGCTGCTGCTCGACCCCGAGCTTCGCGTAGAGCACGCCGAGATGGGTCTTCACCGCAGTTGCGGAGAGGAAGAGTTCCTCGGCGATCTGCTCGTCGGTGGCCGGCCCGGCGAACCCGCTCCGGGCCTTGTACGGACGGCACAGTGCCACCAGGACGCGCCGTTGGGTCGTGGACAGGCGCACCGCGGCCGGGGGCTCGCCCCGATCTGTCGGAACCGGTTGCTCTCGCTTGGGGGAACGGAAGCTGACGGTCGTGGTGCCGAATCGCAGGGCATCGCCGTCCTTCAGGCGGCACCGGCCGCTCAGACGCTCCTCGTTGACGAACGTGCCGTTGCGCGAGAGGCCATCGTCGACGACCTCCCAATCGTCCTGGGCCCGCTCGAACCGGGCATGGAGGCGCGAGACCCGGTCGTCCCAGTCGAGCAGGAGATCCGCCGGCGGCTGGCGCCCGACCGAAGCGTTCGTCAAGCCGGGCTCGAAGACGAAAAGCCGCTGGCTGTCATCACCGTCCCTGTAGATCAGGAATGGACGGCCCGCCTGCTCGGCCTCGAGGCGAGCCATCAGCTCGGAGACCGGACGGACGTCGGCGGGAGGGTTCGGCGACATGGCGCCCATTATCTACGGGGAACCGAGCGGCGTCGAGCGGGCTTGCGCTCTGGCAGATACCTGAGGAGAAGCGTAGGGTTACAAGGGGTATGGCGGGCGAGCAGCTGCGGGTTACCGAAGGCAAGGCACGTGGCAAACGCCTGAGCGTGGACACCGACCTGCTGATCGGCCGGCTGGCTCCCGAGCAAGACGGCAGGCTCGGCGACGATCCCGTGATCTCACGCCGTCACGCTCGGGTCTGGCGCGGTGCCGATGGACAGCTCACGATCGAGGACCTCGGGTCGGCGAACGGGACCTTCGTGAATGATGAGCGCCTCGACGCCCGGCGGACGCTCAACCTCGGTGACGTCATCCGGGTGGGCAAGACGGTCCTGCAGGTCAGCGAGCCGTCCGCTCTCGTGCCGGAGAGATCGCGACCCGGCACAGGATCCGGTCCCGCCGAGGCCCCGAGCGCGCCCGCCGGGGCGGGCGAGGCGCTGGTCGTCACCGTCGGGACGGCCGAGGGACGCCGGCTGACCCTCACCGACGACGAGCTCATCATCGGACGCGGGGTAAGCGGGCAGGGCCTGCTCAGCGACGATGGCCAACTTTCCCGCCGCCACGCCCGGGTTGCCCGCGACGCGAGCGGCCAACTCACGATCGAGGATCTGGGGTCGGCGAACGGAACCTTCGTCAACGGCAAGCGCGCAGACGGCCCTCAGGCGCTCAAGGTCGGCGACTCGATCCGGGTTGGCTTGACCACCCTGGAGTTGACCCATGTCGGGACCCCACCTAGCCCGCCGGTGCCGCCGCCGCCGCTTGCCGCCCCGGTCTCCCCCACTCCGCTCGCCGCCGCGGCCCCGCCAACGCCGCTGCCCGCCCGCCCCAAGCGCCCTCAGACTCCGGCAGCCCCTGCGCCAGACCGAGCGGTTCTGGGCTCCGAGCTCCCGGTGGACTCCGTCTTTGCCGGGTGCCGTGTCCAGGAGGTAATCGGCCACGGAGATATGGGGGTCGTCTACAGAGCCGAGGAGCTCGCGCTCCAGCGCCGGGTGGCGCTCAAGCTGATCCTCCCCGAGCACTCTCGGGACGACCGCTTCCGCGAGCGCTTCCGGCGCGAGTCCCGGATCGCGGCCGCGATCGACCACCCAAACGTCATTCCCATCTTCGATGCCGGCGACGAGAGCGGTGTGCTCTTCATCACGATGCGTCTTGTGAACGGCACAGACCTGCGCGCGCTGATCGCCGCCGAGGGGCGAATCGAGCCGATTCGCGCCGCGCGCATTGTCCGCCAGGTCGGCGCCGGCCTCGACGCCGCCCACGCTCGCGGGATGCTGCACCGCGACGTCAAGCCCTCCAATGTCCTGCTCGCCCGCGAAGACCACGTGTACCTCAGCGACTTCGGACTCGCCAAGCGCCAGTCCGCCTCAGCGGTCGGACTGACGCGGCACGGGTCGATCGTCGCACGAGCCGAGTACGTGGCACCCGAGCAGGTCTTGAACGAGCGGGTCGACGCACGCGCCGACATCTACACGCTGGGGTGCCTCCTGTTCGAGAGCCTCACCGGAGAGGCGCCGTTCGCAAGGTGGGACGGCGGCCCCGAAGCACTGGGCCACGTCAGTGCCCCGCGGCCCTCGGTCACAGAGCTGTGCCCCGACCTGCCTCGTGAGTTCGACGAGGTGGTGCGCCGAGCCATGGCGACGGATCCAAGCGAGCGCTATCCGTCGGCCGGCGACCTTGGGCGTGCCGCGCTGGTAGCGGCCGGTGGACTGCGAAAAGCGCGGGCGTGGTCTGTCGTTGCCACCGGCGAGGCGGCTCCCGCTCGGAACGGGGCGATCCCGGAGGAGACCGCTGCGGCGCCTGCGACACGGGCGCCCGAGCGTGCCACGGCCATTCGTGGCGGCGCGCTTCGCTGGGCAATCGCGGTCGCCGGGCTGGTGGCTGTGGCCGTGGGCATGGTCGCCGCCCTGATGGGCATCTCGACCCTCTGACGGATCACTCGAAGGTGTTGTGAGAACCACCCCCAGGGTGGCTAGCCAATCGAACGTCGCTCCCGGAGTATCGATTGGGCAACGCAAACTCACCGGGCACCGTAGTCCCAAGGCCCCTCGACAAGGAGCACACCATGCCTCAGCCGCAAAGCATCTCGCGTACGACCGCTCAACTCCGGATCACTGTCGGAAGGTACTTCTGACGCTGGGCGTCCGGAGGACGCTGTCCGTTTGGACTACAGCGTCGCTTGTCTGCGGTCTGTACCGGCGAAGCCCGAGTCAGTGCCCGAATCCGCAGGTGGCCGCCGCATCTTTGAACGTCGGCGACCCCATGTCGATCGTGTCGGGGATCGCGAGGACGACCCCGCCACGATCGTTGATCGCGCTGTAGCAAGGTCACGGGGTCCGGCCTGCGACGATCCAGGGGTGAACGTTCAGGACAACGCCCCGGTCTGGCTCGCCCTTGACGGGGCGGTCAACGCGCGTGTTGTCGTGCCCGGCGTGTTGCTACGAGCAGACAACCTGCAGTCACTGAGCGAGCGTGACGTGCGCGTACTCGTCGACGAGGAGCGGCTCGGGGTCGTGGTCGACCTGCGGACGGATGTTGAGGTGGAGCTGGAGGGGCCTGGACCTCTGACGGCCGAGGCCGCGGTGCGTATCGAGCATCGCTCGCTGTACCCGGACTCCGGGGGTAACACGGATCTCGAGGCGGGCACGATTAATGCGTGGGGGCCGCCCGACGAGCATCAGGCACCCGATGAATCGCCGGTCGTTCAGGCGTATATGAGTTACCTTCGCCGACGTCCGGACTCCGTTGTCGCCACGGTGCGCGCGATCGCCTGCGCCGACGGAGCGGTCCTGGTGCACTGCGCGGCCGGCAAGGACCGGACTGGAGTATTGGTCGCACTCGCGCTCGACGCGGCCGGCGTGGACCGAGCGACGATCGTCGGTGACTACCTCGCGACCGGACAGCGCATC
>DATAUL010000244.1:0-4519 GCA_036268255.1 Solirubrobacteraceae bacterium
CGACGGCGGTCGCCGGCCTGACCGCCGGCGGTCCCTCATAGATCTTGCGGTGGGGGTCCTCCAGGTTGGCCGCGCGCACGGCCTCGAGGTCAGCATGGAAGTCGCCCGCTCCGGTCGGGTCGGTGAGCGCCAGCGATGACAGCTCGAACAGCGACAGCGCGACGTGCGGGAGCCAGTGCCTGGTCCCCTTCTTCGCTTGTCCCGTCACGAACGGCGTGGCCGCCAACGCGAGTGCCCCCAGGCCATCGAGTGTCAGGTGCACCTTGAACGGGAGCAGCTTGATCAGCCCCAGGGGGTAATCCGTGAGCGTGCTGTAGCCGGCGTGGATGGCTCCGGCGACACGGATCTGTCGAGCCGGCTCGGTGCCCTCCAGCTTGGCCAAGCGGGGAAAGACCGTCATCAAGGTCGTGCCGGCGGCGTAGTCGGTCACGCCGTGCAGCGTGGCGTCGATCGGTCGTGGGAACGGCATGTTGCCTCCTTCAGGGCTTGAGGACCACCTTGACGCACTCGTCCTGCTTGTGCTTGAAGGTCTCGTAGCCGTTAGGAGCCTGGTCCAGCCCCAGTTGGTGGGTGATCACGAAGCTGGGATCGATGTCTCCGTGCTTGATGTGCTCATACAGCGGCTTGAGGTACTTGTGCACGTGACACTGCCCGCTCCGCAGCTGGAGTCCCTTGTTCATCAACGCGCCCGTCGGGAACTTGTCCATCAAACCGCCGTAGACCCCGATGACCGCCACGACCCCACCCGGACGGCAGGCGAGGATCGCGTCTCGCAGGGCCCACCCGCGGTCGGTCTCCGAGCGGGTCGCCTGCTTGGCCCGGTCGACGGCATGCAGTGCGCCATGTCCGTGGACGGCCTCCATGCCGACGGCATCGATCACGGCGTCCGGACCCCGGCCGCCGGTCAGGCCCTTGAGCTGCTCGACGACGTCCGGATCGTCCGCGAAGTTGATGATGTCAGTGGCCCGCGCCTTGTTGAGCGCCATCCGCAGCCGGTAGTCGTACTGGTCGATCGCGATCACGCGCGCAGCGCCCATCATCACAGCGCTGGCGATAGCGAACTGGCCGACCGGCCCCGCTCCGAAGACGGCGACAGTGTCACCGCCCGTGATGTCGCAGAGATCCGCGCCGAAGTAGCCGGTGGGCAGGATGTCGGAGAGGAAGAGCACCTGCTCGTCGGCGAGATCATCTTCGATCTTGATCGGCCCGACGTCGGCATACGGGACCCGCGCGTATTCAGCTTGGCCGCCGGCGTAACCGCCCGTGATCCGCGAGTAGCCAAAGATGCCCGCCGTCCCATGTCCGAAGAATTTCTCGGCGATGCCGTAGTTGGGATTGCTGTTCTCACAGACGGAGTACATCTCGTGCTGGCAGGACCAGCAGTCGCCGCAGGCGATCGGGAAGGGAACGACGACTCGGTCACCGACCTTCAGGTTCGTCACCCCCCGGCCGGTCTCCACGATCTCGCCCATGAACTCGTGACCGAGGATGTCGCCGCGCTTCATGGTCGGGATATAGCCGTCGTAGAGGTGCAGATCCGAGCCGCAGATCGCCGTCGAGGTGATCTTGACGATCGCGTCTCGGTCGTTGAGGATCTTGGGGTCAGGCACGTTCTCCACCTGAACTGTGTTCCGGCCAGACCAGACGTTTGCCCGCATCACGCACTCACCCTCTCCAGCTCGCTGTCGCTCAGCGGCTGCGCGGGGCGCTCATAAAACTTGCGCGCGGCAAGCTCTCCCTCCGGCGAGGCATCGGACTGCGCGATGACGCCTGTCTCCACGCGCTGCTTGAAGCGCCGCAGGTCATCTTCGATCTTGGCCAGCGGATAACTGCCGGTCAGCCTCGCAAGCGCTTCACCGAGCTTTCCTCCCGGCACCCCGCGCTCCAGCTCAACATGAATCTCGGTTCCGCGATCGCCGGGCGCATCAACGAATCTCACGTGCGCGCCGGCCATGTCGCCGGCCCGGCATTCAGGGTGACTCCAGAGGCGCTCGACCTCCTCCCGGGGACGCATCACCGTGATGGCTGCCTTCGAATTCATCAGCCTGACCTCCCTGTGATCGGACGTTTCCATATCGCGTTGCCCGCTCCACGCGCCGCGAGACACACAAGTGCCCGCGTGGTCTCCGGCCGCGCGGTACGCTTCACCACAGCCCCCGCCGGCGCTCACTGAGATTGCTCAAGACACTCGCACAGCCGTGACTCTGCGGGCAAGGGGCGCGACCCGCCGCGCCAGCCTCATTGATCGTTAGCGGGCGCTACCGCCTACGCCGCCGCGGTCCTGCCGTTTGACTTGCCAGGGGTGAGAACGACCTTCGTCCAGCCGTGATCGCGACTGTCGAAATGCCGGTATCCCTCGGGAGCCTCTGTCAGAGGCAGCTCATGCGAGACGATCCAGGACGGCTTGGCCTTGCCGACATGGATGAGGTTGCGCAAGTAGCGGTTGTACCGCTTGACCGGACACTGTCCGCTGCCCATGTGCTGGCCCTTGAACCAGAACATGCCGCAGTCAAACACCACTTGGCCCTGCCGCTCGAGCTCGTCCGGGCCGCCCGGATCCTGAGGTACAAACACCCCCACGACGCCGATGCCGCCCGTGAAACGCACGGAGTTGACGAGGTTGTTCAGGGTCATGTTGGGATGCTCGTGCCCCTGGGGGTCATGCGCCTGGTAGCCGACACACTCACAACCTCGGTCCGCGCCCTCGCCCCTGGTCAGGTCGAGCACCTGGTCCACCGGCGACGCCTTGGAGTCGTCGATCGCGACGCAGCCGATCTCCTCGGCCTTCTTCAGACGGTCGGGGTGGCGGTCGACCACCATGATCAGGCTCGCGTTCTTGATCGCTGCCGAATGCGCCGCCATCAGCCCCACCGGACCGGCGCCGTAGATGACGACCGACTCGCCCGGCTGAAGGCCGGCCATCTCGGTCGCGTGGTACCCGGTGGGGAAGATGTCGGAGAGCATCACGTAGTCGTTCTGCTTCTCCTCGGCGTCTTCAGGCAGCCGCAGGCAGTTGAAGTCACCCCACGGCACGCGGAGGTACTCCGCCTGGCCGCCGTCATACGGCCCCATATCGGCAAAGCCATACGCGGCCCCAGCCCATCCTTCATGGGGCTGAGCGGTGATGCAGTAGTTGGTGAGCCCTCGCTCGCAGTTCTTGCAGTGGCCGCACGCGACGTTGAACGGAACGGCGACCATGTCACCCACGTTCAGCCGGTCGATCCCACTCCCCGCCTCCACGACCTCTCCCATGTTCTCGTGCCCCAGCACCCGTCCGGGCTCCATGTCGGTGCGCCCCTCGTACATGTGGAGATCCGAGCCGCAGATGTTGGTGCGAGTGATCCTGACCAGAACGTCGGTGGGTCGCTCAATGCGCGGGTCCTCGACCTCCTTGACAGTGACATCGCGGGGTCCGTTGTAGACGAGTGCCTTCATGTTGCCTCCTCTCGGTTGGGTCGTCGCGAGCACGAGCATCGGTCTGGCGAGATACGGTTCGGTCGCTCGGTCGGTACATCCTCGTTTCTTGACGTGCTTGCTAGGCCGCAGGTTCGCAGTGTCAACGTCGGGTTCAAGCGCAGGCTCGCCACTGCAGCTGAACATGGGTCTGCGCCGCAGCGTCAGCGTCGGCGTCGGCCCGTCCCCGGCCGCCGACGGCCTGCGCAACGACAGATCGCCGCGCGGCAGCAGTGCGGAGCGACGTCGTCTCGCGGTGGCGCAGCGGTTCTTTGAGCGGCGCCTGGCGGGCCTGGAGGATCCGCCTCGACGCGGCAGACCGCCGACTTTTCGCCGCTCACGTGCGCGCTGAGGTGATCCGCCTGCCGTGCGAACGGCCCTCAGACGGCGCGGTGCCGCTGGCACGCCGGTCATCGGCCGAGCTCTCCGCCGAAGTCATGACTCGCGGGATCTGCGAGCAGATCTCCGCGGTGACCGTGTAGCGCTGGCTGTCTGAGGACGCCATCAAGCCGTGGTAGTACCGCTCCTGGATCTTCCCCCGCGACCCCGAGTTCACCGCCAAGGCCAGTCCGATCCTGGACTTGATGGCGGCCGGTGGGGGTGAGCTGCTGCATCCCGACGACGTCGTACGCTGCGATGAGACCCTCGATCCAAGCCCGGCAGCTCACGCACATCGTTGGCGGCCAGGGCCGCGGTCACGCGCGGGCAACGCGTCGAGGACGAGTACGAGCGACGCGGCGCGGTCGAGCCGCTCAAGCTCGGTCTCTCGACGAGCGCAATCTGAGACGCCGCGCCCCAGGATCTCGGTCATGGCAATCTGTTGCCCGGGGAGGCGGCTGCGAAGCAGTCGTTCCAGCTGATAGGCACGTGCTGGCTGCGTCTCGCCCCTAAGGGCGCGCGGTGTAACGGACGCAGTTGAGACGTCGGTCGTCAGGCCTAGAGTGCAAGTTATGTCCCCGGTCACTGGTACGGCCGTAGGATGGGCTCGCTCCGCGTCATGAGTGACGACCGGGTCGCGGTGGTGATTATCACGATGAACGGCCGCGAGCGGATCGCGAGGACGCTG
>DATAUL010000245.1:0-13286 GCA_036268255.1 Solirubrobacteraceae bacterium
GCTGTAGCGCGGATCGAGGTCGGCGTAACCACCGAGCCAGCACGCTTCGTTGAGCGGCAGCGCGACGGCGTTGACGTGCCAGGACTGAAGTGCCCGAACCGATCGAGCATCGACCGGACCCTGGAAGATCCCGTAGCCGAAGCCGCCTCCCTGCACCGGTCCGGCGCAGGCGTACTCGGTGCCCGAGCGGTTCACGCCGATCAGGCGAAGTGGACGCCCGTCGACGCCGATGAGCCGGGCACCCGCGATGTGCACCATCGTCTGCACCCGAGCCTGGGCGGCCCCGGCGAGGGCCAGCGCGCCCAGTCCGAGAACGAACACTCCAACGGACCAGCGAGCCAGTTGCCTCACGAGCGGAGTATCCGCCACGGCTTGGCGGTTCGCGTCGGGGACGCACCCTGAACTTCGCCCCGGCAGGCTGTGCTAGGTGGCGACCGTCGCCCCGAAGCGGCTGCGAAGCCGGGGCAGGACGTCGGCGCAGAAGCCGCGCAGGAAGCGCTCCTGGTCGTGGCCGGGCGCGTGGAAGACGAGGTGCTCGAAGCCGACGTTCACGTACTCGGCGATCGTCTCGACCACCTCATCGGGATCGTCGGACACGATGAAGCGCGTGTGCGCGCGATCGAGGATCAGATCGGCGGCAGCCTCCATCTCGGTGGCGTCATCGATCCCGGACTTCTCGTCCGGCGTCAGCGCGAGCGGGGCCCAGAAATGGGTGGCCTTCTTGGCGTACTCCCGATCATGGTCATAGCTGACCTTGATCTCCATGAACTTGTCGATCTGGCCCGGGTCGCGGCCGGCCGCCTCCGCACCCTCCGCAACCTTGGCCAACAGGTCCAGGTACAGCTGCGGATCCTTGCCCGACGTGGCGATGAACCCGTCTCCGGCCCGCCCGGCGAGTTTGGCCGCCAGCGGCCCCGACGCAGCGACGTAGATCGGGACCAATTCGTCGGGCTTGTCGTAGATCGTCGCGCGATCGGTCCGGTAGAACTCGCCCTCGAAGCTCACCCGCTCGTCTGTCCACAGGAGGCGGATCAGCTCGATCGCCTCGCTGAGCATCATCCGCCGTTGCTTGGCTCCCGGCCACTGCGCAGCGGTCGCCGGCGTCTCGTTCAGCGCCTCGCCGGTTCCCACACCGAGAAACACCCGGCCCGGGTTGAGCAGGGCCAGCGTGGCGAAGTTCTGGGCGATGATCGCCGGGTGGTAGCGCATCGTCGGCGTGAGGACGCTCGTTCCGAGCATCGCTCGCGAGGTGCGCTCGCCCAGGGCGCCAAGCCACGGAAAGACCGCGGGTGTGTGTCCGCCCTTGTGGCGCCACGGCTGGAAGTGGTCGGAGACCGCGATCGTCTCCAGCCCCAGGTCCTCCGCCAGCCGCGAATAATCGATCAACTCCCGGGGGCCAAACTGCTCCGCCGAGGCTTTGTATCCGTATCGCATGCCCATCAGCTTCTCCAAGGAATCGGTGTCGCCGTCAAGTAAAGCGAGCGCCCGACCTCCGCACACCGAAGCAGGCTACGTGGTGGCCACGCCTTTCGGCGAAGGCCACCACGCTTGCTGTCTCGGCGCCGAACGGCGGCTAGGAGCCGGCGATCTTGTGGTAGGCGGCGATCTGCGGGTCCGCCGACGAGATCGCCGTGCAGCCCTGCGCAATCGCCATCACCCCGTTGTTCGGAGTGACGGTGTAATCGGTGTTGTTCGGAATGTGCTCCGGATAATCACCGTAGGTGAACGGCTTGCACAGCTGTTCGGTCTTGTAGTTCTTGATCGCCTTGAACGCGGCGTTGACGCTCTTGATCGTGTAGGCGCCCTTGACCTTCTGCAGGGCGCTGGCCGCCATCTCGGCGTCCAGGAATCCCATCTGACTGAACGTCCCCACGCCACCCGAGACAGAATGGCCGTACTTGGCGAGAATCGCCTTGTACAGCTGCATCTCGGGACCGTTCGCCGTCGACGGTGGCGTCAGCTCGGCGTTGACGAAGAACTTGTGGTTCCACTTCGGACCCAGCGCCTTGGCCAGGAAGTCCGTGTTGCACGGTGTCGAGCACGACCACGCCTTGACCCGAGCCTCGAGTCCCAGCTTCTGGGCGGCCTGCAGGATCACCAGCGCTTCGGGCGGCGTGAAGTTCAACACCACGGCACCGTTCGGACCCGCGGCGTTGACGAGGTTGATCGCGACCGAGTTGGCGTCGTTGATCGGCACGTTCTCCGTCATCGTCTTGATCGGCACGTGCGACGCAGCCGCGATCGACGTCGGACCACCGGCGATGTACCCCGTCCCCGGCACATTGGACTGATCGAACACGATCTTGTCCGGCTTGAGACTGAGGACGTACTGGGTTGCGCCATCAGAGCTGTAGCGCGGACCCATGTTCACCGACGCGCTGTTCGGTGTCGACCAGCACTCCGGCGCAATTCCGGCGCCCAGCTCATAGATCCCGGTCTGCTTCCAGTAGGCCTGATCAATCGAACACTCGATGATGTCCGAGGTCCCCACGATGCCCACGACGTGATCGCCCTGCACCAGCTTCTTCGCGTCGGCCGCGATCTGCGAGGGCTGGGTCTGATCGGTCTGGATGAAGTACTTCACCGGATGCCCGTTGACGCCGCCGTTGGCGTTCAAGCACGTGAAGAACGCCTGCGCCATATTCGCCTGATCGGTGAAGTCGGTCCCCGGCTGCTTCGTATTGATCGTGCCCAGATTGATCGGCGACCCCGTCGCCGCCTTCCCCGGTGTCGGACCACACGACGACACATCGGCCCCACCCCCGCTACTGCTGCTGGAGGCGGCCGTCGACGAGCCACCCGCCGCCGTTGACGAGCCACCGGCCGCCGTCGACTGAGCCGCGCCGCTACTGCTGCTGCTCTTACTACTGCTCCCACACCCCGCGAGGGCCAACAACGCGACCCCACAGACCAACGCCAGGCTCAGCCACCGTCCTGGCAGACCGTTCCTACTGCCCATGTCTCCTCCTCCGTTCTCACCCTCGTTGCGAGGACCGCGGACATGCTAGTTGTAAACGAGATTGTGTGCAATATTGGGAACGCGTTAAGACTCTCGCTCGAATCGCTCGTCCCCGGGCGTGCGCCCATCGGCACGAAATCGAGCGGGAGACTTCTATCAGGCGGCGAGGGCCGTGGTAGCTTCGACCGCGTGGAGGAGGTGGTGGACAAGACAAGCGCCAGCCGGCGTGCCGAGGATCGTCTACGGGACGAGATCGTCAGCGGTCATCTCCAGCCGAACGAACGGCTGATCGAAAGCGACCTGGCCCGCTTGCTCGGCGTGAGTCGCACGGTTGTCCGCGCCGCGCTGGCGAGACTCGAGCACGAGGGACTGGTCGAGCACGAACGACACCGAGGTTCGCGGGTGCGCCTCGTCGAATTGAGCGAGGCGGTCGAGATCCAGGAAGCACGCGCAGTGCTCGAGGGACTCGCCGCGCGCGTCGCCGCACGGCGAGCGACGGCTGAGGACGTCGAGAGCCTCAAGGCGATCCTGGCGGAGATGCAGCGTCTTCGCAACGCCGATGACCTACTCGGCGTATCGAACGAGAACGCAAAGCTTCATCGTCGATTGCTGGAGATCGGCGGACATGAGACAGCGTCGCGCCTGATTGCGACCCTCAACTCGCAGATCGTCCGCTTCCAGTACCGGACGATCCTTCTCCCCGGGCGCAGCGAGCGATCCGCAGCCGAGCATGCCGCAATCGTCGACGCAATTGCCGCCGGTGACGCCGACGCCGCGGAGGATGCGATGCGCACGCATCTCTCTCACATCGCCGACGCATTACGCGGCTCTCAGCCAAGCTGAGATCGCAGGCGCCGACGACCGCACGGATCCTTCCCTCTGGCACGGAGATCTACGGCGCGTGGTCAGGGCCATTAGTAGGCTGCGGGTGACCGATGACCGCCCGTGAGTCAGAGGCCGTTCGCGTTCTGCTCGTCGAGGACGACGAAGACGACTACCTCATCATCGATGAGATGCTCGCCGATCAGGACCAAGTCCGGTTCATGGTGGAGTGGCGTTCAACGTACGACGAGGCGCTCGTGGCGATCGGCGAGCAACGCCACGACGTGTACCTGATCGACTATCGGCTCGGCGAGCGTACCGGGCTCGAGCTGGTGCGTGAGGGGTTTGCGTCGCGGTCGCTTGCGCCCGTGATCATCGTCACCGGGCAGCCCTCGTATGAGATCGATCTCGAGGCCAGCGCGCTGGGTGTGACCGACTTCGTGGTCAAGCAGGATCTCGATCCCGTCGGGCTTGAGCGGTCGATCCGTTTCGCGATCAGCTTTCAGAAGGCTGAGCGTTACGCATTGGCGGTACGCGGAGCCAACGACGGGATCTGGGATTGGCATCTGGTCAGCGGCCGGATCTACTTCTCGCCTCGCTGGCAGGCAATGGTCGGCGAGCCCGAGCATGCCCGCGAGCACGGTCCCTCCGCCTGGTTTGACCGGGTGCACACGGATGACCTCCCGAAGCTGCGAAGCGCGATCGCGACGCATCTGGCTGGGCGCGCGCCGTATCTGCGATGCGAGCACCGGGTGCGTCATGCCGACGGCAAGTGGCGCTGGGTGATGGTGCGTGGCATCGCGATTCGCGGGGTTGATGGCAAGCCGGCGCGGATGGCCGGCTCGCTGTCAGACATCACCGACCGGCACCTCGTGCAGGTGCGTCTGAAGCACGAGGCCCTTCATGACGCTCTCACGGGCCTGCCGAACCGCAACCTGTTCCTGGATCGGGTCACCCACAGCTTGCAGCAATCGATCCGCGACGCTTCCAGGGGCTGCGCGATTCTGTTTCTGGACATCGACCGCTTCAAGCTGGTGAACGACAGCCTGAGCCATGCCGTCGGGGACACGCTGCTGGTTGCGTTCGCGGAGCGCGTCTCGGCAGCCCTGCGGCCAGGGGATACCGCTGCTCGGCTCGGTGGCGACGAGTTCACCGTGCTGCTGGAGGACGTCGTCGATCTCGATCGGGCCACTGTCGTGGCCGACCGCATTCTGGGTTCGGTCGCCGAGGTGTTTGAAATCCAAGGCAACGGGCTGACGGTCAGCGCCAGCATCGGCATCTCGCTCAGCGCTCCCGATCTCAGCCCCGCCGATCTGATGCGTAACGCCGACACCGCGATGTATGACGCCAAGCGGCTCGGGGGGGCGCGCACCTCCGCGTTCGACCAGAGGATGCACCGAGGAGTGATCGACCGTCTCGCGCGTGAGAGATCGCTCCGGCAGGTGGTCGAGGATTCGCTGCTGAGGATCCACTACCAGCCGATCGTCGAGCTCGCAACCGGACGCATCACGGGCCTGGAGGCGCTCGCCCGATGGCCAGAGCGGTCGCCGCCAATGGAGCCCGTCGAGTTCATCGCCATCGCCGAGAAGACAGGCGTGATCGGCGCGCTCGGACAGCAGGTGACACGCACGGCGCTGGAGACCCTCGCCGGTTGGCGACGGCAGGGTCTCGTAGCCGATGAGGTCTGCATGAGCGTCAACCTCTCTGGCCGCCAACTCGATGATCCGGAGCTGCCCGAACGGTTCCGCTGGGCTCTCAACGCAGCGAATCTCCCTCCGGGGGCGCTCAAGCTCGAGATCACCGAGAGCACGCTGATCCAGCAGGCAGAGCGCACCCAACGGCTGTTCTTCGAGGTATGTGAGACCGGCGTCGGCCTGCACCTCGACGACTTCGGGACCGGATACTCGTCGCTTACCGCCCTGCACAACCTGCCCGTCGAGACGCTGAAGCTCGACCGCAGCTTCGTGGCGACGATCTCCGACCGGGACGACAGGGACGACACCATTGTCTGCTCTGCAGTTGCCCTCGCGCAGAGCCTTGACCTGGCCGTGATCGCCGAGGGCATCGAACGCCCCGACCAGCTCGTACACCTGCGCTCTCTCGGGTGCGAGTACGGGCAGGGATATCTGTTCTCGCCCGCCCTGAGCGCCGAGGGGATGGGCGCCTGGCTCGAGAGCTGGACACCAGCCCAGATCGCGGTCAAAGTTGTGGACCCGTGACCGAGGCGTCGCGCGAGCGGGAGGTCGACGCGGTGCAGGACGCCTTCATGGCCGGCCGCCCGTACGAGTCGCTCGCGCGCCTGGGCGACGTGATGCGCGGCGGTGTCGACGGCGAGCTGCTCGCCGACGCGTTCGCGATCGTGCGCCGCACCTATGGCATCGGCGCCGCGACGGGCGCGCTCGTGCTGGCAGCGACGATGGGGGCGTCCGGCGAGACACTGGACGGGCAGCTCGCGACGATCGAAGAGAATCGGATGCGGCGGCTGCTGCCCGAGGTCCTGGGGCGAGTCATCTACCTGGCGCTCGACGAGGACCCCGCGCCCGGCACCGTCGACGTCGAGCGCTGGCCCGGCGGCAAGCCGACCCGCACCCGCGAGGACGTAGTGGGGACGATCCGCTACATGGCCGAGCACGCCGAGGACCTGGAGTGGGCCGCCGACCGGCTGGACGCCGAATCGCGGGAGGTCCTCACCCAGCGCCTCGTGTACCTGACGCTGGAGCACGAGCGCGCACACATCGGGCCGCCGATCGAGGAGCTCGAGCGCTTGGCGTCGGTGGCGAGCGGCGAGCTGCGGACGGCCGAATACGTGCGCGGTCTCGGCTACATGGACGCGGTCAACCAGCGCGACTTCCTCTTCAGCCACCGCTTCGACCTGCGCCCGATCGGCTTCCCGATCACGCTCGAGACGTCGATGTTCGGCGTGCAGGCCACCTACCAGCTGCAGCAGTACTGGGCGCCGAACCACCCGGGGGCGCGACCGCGCGAGGGCGATGTCGTCGTCGATGGCGGCGGCTACCTCGGCGAAACCGCGCTGTGGTTCGCCCATGTCGTGGGCGAGACCGGAAGGGTCCTGACCTTCGAGCTCGAAAAGGGCGCCCTGGGCGTGCTGCGCGAGAACTTGGAAGCCAACCCCGCACTCGCGTCGCGGATCGCGATCAACGAGCACGCGCTCTGGGACGAGGCGGGCCACGAGCTCCCGATCCTCGTCAGCGGTCCGGGCACGACCGTAATGACCGGCACGCCCGAGCCCGACGACGTGGGCACCCGGCCCGTCGAGCAATTCGTCCCGACGACCTCGCTCGACTCGCTCGTCGCGTCGGGCGAGCTCGAGCGCGTCGACTTCGTCAAGCTCGACATCGAGGGTGCGGAGTCCGCGGCATTGAAGGGCGCCGAGCAGACGCTGCGCCGCTTCACGCCGCGTCTGGCGCTGGCCGCTTACCACCAGTTCGACGACATGTGGGCGCTGATGCGCCAGATCGACCAGCTCGATCTGGGGTACCGGTTCGCCATGGCTCACTTCACGCCCCACCACGAGGAGACCGTGCTGTACGCGTGGGTTCCGATGGATCAATGAGCGACGCTGACCTGCCGCTCGTCTCGGCACTGACGCCGGTCTACAACTACGGCCGGTACCTGGCCCGCACGCTGGACAGCGCACTGGAACAGGACTACCCGCCCGACTGCCTGGAGATCGTGATCGTGGACGACGGCTCGACGGACGAGACGCCGGATGTCATCGCCGAATACCAGGCCAAGCACCCCGGGCGCATCCGCGCGTTTCGCCAGGAGAACCAGGGCTTCATCGCCGCGACCAACGCGACATTCCGCGAGGCGCGCGGCGAGCTGTGGGCGTTCCTGGACTCGGACGACATCTGGCCGTCGGAGAAGACCCGCGAGCAGGTCGAGATTATGCGCCGGCGGCCGGAGGTGGGCGTCGTCTACTCAGACACCCAGCTGATCGACCCCTACGACAAGGTCCTCGAGTACTCGGTCTGGGAGCTGTACACGCAAAAGCCGATCGTCGGCGGCGGCGACGCGATGTACGAGATGTGCAGCGAGCCGGCCGGCAACCCCGCGCTCAACTCCACGATCATGCTTCGCGCCGAGCTGGCCGGACGCTTCGCGCCGATCCCGGGCGGCATCCCGTACGTCGACTGGTGGGTCGTGGCGCGGCTCGCGCAGGTGTCGGAGCTGGCGACCAACGCGTCGCTCGTCGGTTACCGCACGCATGGCGCGAACATCACGCTCGGCGCAACCGGCCAGCGGGCGGTGCGTGAGGTCCTCAAGGCCGTGCAGATGCGCCGCCAGCTTCTGCTGCGTGGGGCAGCCGAGGAGCTCAGCACCGAGCAGCTGGTCAAGGTCTGGCGCGTCTTCGAGCAGGCCGCGGCCCACACGGTGAGCATCGCCAACACGGTCTTTCTCCCGCTGGCGCCGGCGACCGACGAGGAGGCGGAGACCGGCCGCGCGTACGCCGCCGAGGCCGAGGCCGCCACCCGCGACGGTCGCTACGACGACGCCCTGCGCAACCGCGTGATGGCGGTCGCCGCCAACCCGTGGGACGCCGACTCGCGCGAGTGGATCACCGACCTCGGCGCAGTCGCGCTGCTGGACGCCGAGATCGAGGACCCGCTGGCGCACGCGCGCGGGTCGATCGTCGTCGCGTTCCTCGACGAGCTCGAGTCCGAACCCCAGCTGCTCGCCGCCTACGCCGAGGTCGTCGGCCAGGAGGACGACGTCACGCTGGCGATCGATGCCGCCGAGGTCGAGGAGGGCTTCGCGCTCTCGCGCGTCCAGCAGGTGCTGGTCGCTGCGAGGCTGGACCACACCACGGTCCCGGACGCCCTGCTCGTCGCCAAGAGCGCGGCGAACGCCAAGAGCCCGACCAAAGCGATCAAGATCGAGCTGGAGCGCCGCGCCGACGCGCTGCTGACGCGCCGGCCCGCCCGCCTCGGTGTCCAGGCATACGGGCCGGAGCGCGTCGAGGAGCTGAAGGCCGGCCTCGCGGCGCGCGACCGCGCCTAGGGCGCGGACGGAGACGCCATCAGGCCACGACGGCCAGCGCCGGCTCGGCGGCGGCGCCGCGATCGAACACTGACCGCGTAGCCGCGACGACCGCGCTGCGGTTCCAGCACTCGATGCTCTCACCCAATGCGCGCACCTCTTCGCGCAGGCTGTAGTAGTTGACGTGGTGGCAGAAGATGGAGGTGTCGACCACGTACGTCGCGCGGCCGCCGTAGACCGCCTCGGCGAACAGGACCTCGTCGACACCCGGGCCGTCGCCCATCATCGTGAGGTAGTCGTCGGAGCGGAACGCCATCACCGTGCACGAGATACCGCGACGCTCGTCGATCTCGCTGACGTCCATCAGGCCCTCGGGGCGCCAGTCTGCGCGCTCCAGGCGCCGGACCGACCCGTGCTTCTCGCAGAGCTTGACGAGGTCCCGCGGGTCGGCCGCATAGAGCGCGCGCATCGCGCGCAGCCTGGTGTCCTCGCCGGTGACGGGGTGCGGGCGGTGCCACAGCCACGGGTGGCTCGGCGCGAGCTCGGCCAGTTGCGGGTCCAACTGCTCCAGGAAGAAGCGCGAGGTGAAGTTGTTGACCGTGACCGCCGGGACCTTCAGCTCCATCGGGCCGAGCTCCCAATCCTGAGTACGCGAGACCAGGAGGACGTCCTCGTCGAGCTTGAGGATCGTCTCGCCCGGCCACATCGCGCAGACATCCTTGAACGCCTCGTGGGCGTAAGGGATCGTGTCCTCGCCGCCTGCCAGGCCGTGGTTGCGGCCGGACGTGACGTTCCAGCGACGGGCGGTGCGCTCGATCGCCTCGGTGCGCTCCGGGCGGTTGCCGTTGTTGATGACGAGGATGTCCTCGGTCGGCAGCCAGCGCGTCAGCGCGTCCAGGCAGAGATCCAGATGATGGGGCTCGAGGCAGGCGAGAACAACGGCTTTCATGCAACGTCCTAGGCGGCGAGGTGGTGGGTGTCGGAGTCGGTCTGCAGCAGCGACCAGCGCTCGACGGCGGTGACCGTGCCGGCGACGACCTGGTCCATGTTGAGGTACTGGTAACGCGCGAGGCGGCCCACGAACAGGACGTTGGGACGAGCGTCCGCGAGCTCCTCGTAACGGTGATAGAGCTCGCGGTTCTCCGGGCGCGGGATGGGGTAGTAGGGGTCGCCCTCGGCGGACGGAAACTCGTAGGCCAGCGTGCTGAACTGGGCGTCCTGGCCGGTGAGGTAGCGGTACTCCGTCACGCGCGTGTACGGGATCCGCTCGTTGGGGTAGTTGACCGTTGCCGTCGGCTGGACGAGTCGTCCGTCGGGAGTGGCGCGGGCCTCGTGCTCAAAGCGCAGCGAGCGGTAGGGCAGCCGGCCGTACCGGTAACCGAAGAACGCGTCGATCGGGCCGGTCCACACCAGCGCGGCGTCCTCGTGTTCGTCGTTGACCTCGTCGTAGTCGACGCCGGTCCGGACCGTGATGTTGGGATGGTCCAGCATCCGCTCGAACATGGCCGTGTAGCCGTCAGCGGGCATCTGCTGGAAGCTGTCGGTGAAGTAGCGGTCGTCATCATTGGCACGCACCGGAATGCGCGCGCAGACCGAGGCGTGCAGTTGGCTGGGATCCAGCGCCCACTGCTTGCGCGTGTAGCCGCGGAAAAGGCGCTCGTAGAGGTCGCGGCCGACCTTGGCGACAACCGCGTCCTCGGAGGTGTGCATCGCCTCGCGCGGCTCGGCCAGGGACCGGAGGTACGCGGCGGTGTCCTCCTCGCCGCCGAGCTCGACGCCGTGCAGCGCTTGCACGGTCCGGCGGTTGATCGGCATCGGCACGAAGCGTCCGTCGACCTCGGCCACGACGCGGTGTTCGTAAGGCCGCCACTCGGTGAAGCGCGAGAGGAAGTCGACGACTGTCTCGGCGTTTGTGTGGAAGATGTGCGGCCCGTAGGTGTGCACGAGGACGCCGTGCTCGTCGACCTTGTCGTAGGCGTTGCCGCCGATGTGGGGCCGACGGTCGATCACGAGGACCCGGAGCCCGTGCTCCTCAGCCAGCTTGCGCGCGCTGACCGAGCCGGCAAAGCCGGCGCCGACGATCAGCACGTCCGGGCGCGGACCGTGGCCGCCGCGTCGACCAGGAGTGACCTCCAGGCGGGACATGCGCCGGTTATCGGCCGCGACGTGCGGAGATTGAGCCTGTCGGCGAGCGGTCAAGGACCCTGAGCGGCGAAACGCCTAGTCCGTTACCCGCCGCTCAACGTCGCACCGGTCGTGTCGATGCACCGTGGTATGCCTCGTTCGAAACCGGGCTGGATCCCGGCTGCCTGCGCGATGGGCGCGCTGCTGCTCGTCTACGCCGGCTGGCAGCTGTTCCGTTGGCCTGCTGGGGATCGCGTGCTCCTCGGCGATGCGTTCCTCTATCCGGTCGGGATCGCGGCGATCATCACGTCACTGAGAGCGGCACGCCGGTGCGGTGATCGGCCGCGGCTGCGGTGGGCCTGGCGGCTGCTGGCCCTGGCGTCGCTCTCCTACCTCGCGGGCGACGTCTCGCAGACGGTCTACGAGCTGGCGGGCAGCAAGCCCTACCCCTCGGTCGGCGATGCGTTCTATCTGCTCTTCTACCCGCTGATGCTGTGGGGGCTGCTGTTGTTCGCCACCGATGGTGCTGCTCGTCGGACTCGCCTCCGTACTCCTGCGTCGCACCAATCCGTCCAGCGTCCGCGCGTTGCGGTTCATGGCGGTCGGATTGCTGTTCTTCGTTGCCGCTGACCTCGTCTACGGCTACATCACGTTTGCATTCCAGCTATCAAGGCGGGGATCCGGTGGCCTCGCTGTGGATGATCGCGATCGCCGTGTTCTCCGTGGCCGGCGCAGCGCAAACGTCTCCGGAACCGACCGCCGAGGTCGCCGTCGAGCAGCGCACGCGTCGAGCCACTGCCGTGCCGGTGATCGCGGTCGCGGTCGGGTTCGGGCTGCTTGTCTTCGACCAGCGCCATGACCGGCTGCTGCCCGACCTCGCGGTCGTGATCGCGGCTGTGCTTCTGGCCCTGCTGGTGTCCGCTCGCCAGTTCTAGCCCAGCGCGATCTCCGCCAGACCCAGGGGCGCCTCAGCCACCAGTTCCTGCACGACGCGCTGACCGGCCTACCCAACCGGGCCCTGGTCATCGACCGCGCGGAGCAAATGCTGTCTCGTCGGTCATGCCGCTGGAGACGAACTGCTGCGAGTGGTCAGCGCTCGGCTATTGGGAATCGTGCGCGAGGCCGAGACCGCCGGCCGACTCGATGGCGACGACTTCGTCGTGCTGCTGGAGGGTTCCACGCTCGATGCCGGTCCCGAGCTCGTCGCCGAGCGCATCTGCGAGGTTCTCGCCCAGCCGCTCCAGCTGGCGTGCGCCGAGGGACGAACCGTCTCGGTCACCTCCAGCGTCGGCATCGCGCTCGGACAGAGACCTCCGCCGACGAGCTCTTCAGGGACGCCGACTTCGCGCTGTGTGAGGCCAAACGAAGCGGAAAGAACCGCTGGGCGGTGTTCGAGTCCAGCATGCACAGCGCCGCGCGAATCGGCTCGAGCTTGAGATCGACCTTAGAGAAGCGCTCGACAACGACCAGTTCTTCTTGCTCTACCAGCCAACGTTCGACCTGCAGAGCGAAACCATGACCGGCACCGAAGCTCTGATCCGCTGGCGCCATCCCGTCCGCGGCATCGTTCCGCCCGACGCGTTCATCCCCCTTGGCCGAGGCCACCGGGCTGATCGTGCCGATCGGACGCTGGGTGCTGCGAACCGCATGCCGGCAGGCCGCCGCCTGGCATCGCGCCAACCACCCCCTGATGATGTCGATCAACGTCTCCGGCCGACAGCTCGACGACAAGAACCTCGTACGAGACGTCGCCCATGCCCTGACGAACACCTGGACTCGACCCCACCGCCGTGACCCGAGATCACCGAAACGACGCCGACGCCGACGCCGCCGCGGACAAACTCCGGACACCGCCTCCGCCGACTCAAAGGCGCTGATCCACACGCTCGTGCAGCTCGGCAAAGCGCTCGGTCCCGAGACACTTGGCGAAGGGATCGAGCAGGAGGACCAGCTCCGTCACCTCCAACACGAGCGATGTGACTCAGGACAGGGATTCCTCTTTGCCCGCCCGCTCGGTCCCGAGGCGGTCACCGGGCTGCTCGACAGCCCATCCCCGACACCCGCGGCCATCGGCAGCTAACTCGCTCGCCGGCGAACCCCGGACAACCGGACCCGATTACGCCGGTAGCACTGGTGCCAGCGCCGCGTCCTGGTCGACCAATGCGACGTCCGAGCTGGTCGGTGTGTGCTCGCGGATCGATGCGAAGGAGAGCCACGATTGCCGAAGGTCGACGGATGGCTGCTGCTGATGTGCGCGCTTGGCGTTGAGGGCCGAGCGCTTGCCGGTCCGATAGCGATTCGCGCTATAACGAGCGCCCCATTTCGTGAGCGCCCACGCCGAGTAACCGCGCGGGTTCTGACCCACCGCAATCAGGTAACC
>DATAUL010000246.1:0-3934 GCA_036268255.1 Solirubrobacteraceae bacterium
CGCCAATCCCCAATGAACACGGGGCATGTGACGCCCGTCTCTTTGTTGACTGTACGCTTACGCGGGCGTTCAATACGGCTTAGCCGCACTTAAATTTCTAGGCGCACATGGCAGACAGACACAAAGAAGGAAGCAAATCCAAATACACCGCTGACCGGAAGATGCCCGGCTCGTTCGAGGGCGAGACGGTCAATCGCCGGCGGTTCATGAGCGGGGTCGTGCACGGGTCCGGCGGCATCGCGGCGATGGCGTTCACCCTGCCCGCCCTCGGCTTTGCCATCGGCCCGCTGTTCAGCCGGCTGCCGTTCAACTGGCAGGCGATCGGAACGCCGGACGATTTCTCGGAGACCGACTATTCGACCAAGGTCCTGAAGATCGTCCAGGGCATCGGCGAGGCCGGCAATTCGATCGCCTACGTCCGCAAGCGCAACCCCCAGATCGACACCGAGCCCGAGGACCAGTACAACCACTACGTGGCGCTGTCGTCGCGCTGCATGCACCTCGGCTGCCCCGTCCGCTACGTGTCCGCCGCTGAGCGCTTCATCTGCCCGTGCCATGGGGGCGTCTACGACTTCCGCGGCCTCGTCGCCGGAGGTCCCCCCGTGCGTCCGCTGGATCGCTTCTACACCCGCCTCAACGAGACCTCGGGCCTGGTGGAGATCGGCCCCCGGTACTCGGTCAACTCCGAGCTGCACCGCTTCTCCCCGCGCGACCCCGGCCAGCCGCTGGACGGCATCGGTCAATATCTGTACCCGAAGCGGTTCGACACCTCGATTCTCCCGAAGACCTAGCCCCGACTGATGCCCAAGCTTCCCGCCCCTCCGCTTCCGAAGGTCCTACAGCCCAAGCCCAAGCGTCCCGGCCAGAACGGGAACGGGAACGGCAACGGGAAGATGTCGCCGGCCGAGCAGGCCGCCGAGGCCGGGATCACCGTCGTGGACTGGATCGATGAGCGCACGTCGTTGTCGGGCGGCATCCGCTGGCTGCTCTTCCGCAAGGTCCCGCGCGGCATCAACTGGTTCTACACGCTGGGCTCGGCGACGATGTTCGCCTTCCTCAACCAGGCGGTCACCGGCGTGTTCCTGGCGATGTTCTACCGGCCGGAGGCCAACGGCGGCGCCTATGAGTCGGTGCGCTACATCACCGACGACGCGTTCCTCGGACAGCTCGTCCGCGCGATGCACAAGTGGGGCGCCTCGGTGATGATCATCCTGATCTTCCTGCACATGGCGCGAGTGTTCTTCTTCGGTGCCTACAAGTATCCGCGCGAGCTGACATGGATCATCGGCGTGGTGCTGCTCATCCTGACGCTGGCGATGGGCTTCACCGGATATCTGCTCCCCTTCGATCAGCAGTCCTACTGGGCGACGATCGTGGGCGTGAACATCAACGGCACGGGCCCGTTCATCGGCCCATACCTCTCGGACTTCCTCAGAGCCGGCCCCGAGTTCGGGGCAACCACGCTGTCTCGGTTCTACGCGATTCACATGATGCTGATCCCTGGGCTGATCGCCGCGCTGATCGGTGCTCACCTGTACCTGATCACCAAGCTCGGCATCTCCGCTCCCCCGTGGATCAAGGCCCAGGAAGAGCCCGAGCTCCGCGAGGAGCAGGTCTAGATGAACCAGGCAGAGAAGGAGGAGTACCTCCGCGAATACTCGATCCTGAAGAACGAGGGCAAGCCGTTCTTCCCGTACGCGGTCGCCAAGGACTCGGTCATGGCGGTGGTCGTCATGATCGTGATCATCTTCCTGGCGGCGATGTTCGGCGCCGTACTCGGTCCCAAGGCGGACCCGACGACCACCACCTACGTCCCGCGCCCGGACTGGTACTTCTTCTTCCTCTTCGAGGTGCTCCGGGTGATGAAGAACGTCCCCAAGTTCACCGACATGGCGACGATCGGGGTGCCGACGATCTGCATGATCCTGCTGTTCCTGCTGCCGTTCTACGACCGCAGCCCGGAGCGGCTGATCTGGCGCCGCCCGGTCGCGCTCGCCGCCGGCCTGACGACGATCTTCGCGATGGCCTACCTGACGTACTCGGGCGCGAACACCGGCTCTCCGAACTCCGTCGACCTGCCACCGCCGGCCTCGCTGACCGCGGCGCAGAAAACGCAGTTCCGGGCCGGGGAGGACGTCGTCGGCGAGTCGGGCTGCCTGGCCTGCCACGTGCTCGGCGACAACGGCAACAACGGGCCCGGGCCGCCGCTGACCCATATCGGATCGATCCTGCGCCCCGACGCGATCGCCTCGACGCTGCGCAACCCGACGGCGCCGATGCCCTCCTTCGCGGGGCTGGCCAACCAGAGCCCGAAGAAGTTCCAGAACCTCGTCACCTTCCTGTCCGAGCTGCAATAGCGGGCTCCGGACCGCACGCGTCTCGATGACGGCGAGCGCCGGCCGGGCGGGCTCCGACTCTCCGGGGACGCTGCCCGAGCCCCAGGTACAGGCGATGTTCGACCGGATCGCCCGCGTCTATGACCGCATGAACGCGGTCATGACGGCCGGTCTCGATCGCCGCTGGCGTGAGCGGGCCGCCGACCTGGCGAACGTGACCGCCGGCGACCGCGTGCTCGACGTCGCCACCGGCACGGGTGACCTGGCCCTCGAGCTGGCCGGCCGGGTGTCACCCGGCGGCGAGGTCGTCGGCGCCGACTTCTCCGAGGCGATGCTGGAGATAGCGCGGACCAAGGGGCGGACGGGGTCGGATTCCGGCGCGACCGTTCGCTTCGAGGCCGCCAATGCGCTCGCGCTCCCATATGCCGACGATTCCTTCGCCGCCGCCACGGTCGGCTTCGGCGCGCGCAACTTCGCCGACCTGCGCCGCGGCCTGGCCGAGATGGCGCGCGTCGTGGCCCCCGGCGGCCGGGTCATCGTGCTCGAGATCACAATTCCCACGCGGCCGCCGTTGTCAACCCTGCTGCGTGTGTGGTTCGATCACGTCGTGCCCGCTCTGGGACGGCTGGCCGGTGACCCGGACGCCTATGAGTATCTGCCGAACTCGGTGCGCCGGTTTCCCGGACCCGAGCAGCTGGCGGCGATCCTGCATGAGTCCGGCCTTCGCGACGTCGGCTATCGGCTGACGGCGGGCGGGATCATCGCGCTGCACTCCGGGACGGTGGCAGGCCGGTGAACGCCGCCCAGGCCTCGGTACAGGCGGTCGTCGACGCCGGCGGCGAGCCGGCCCTGCGGCTGCTGGCGGCGCTCGAGGAGCGGATGGCCGAGCTGGCCGGCGGCCATGGCGAGCTGCTCGGTCGCCACGCCGGTTCGACGATCGCCGCCGGAGGCAAGCGGCTGCGCCCGTTGCTCCTGTTCCTCGCCGCGGGTGCGCCGCCACCCGAGTCCGAGCAGCTGCTGCGCGCCGCGGTGGCCGTCGAGCTCGTGCATTCGGCGACGCTCGTCCACGACGACGTCCTCGACGGCTCTGAACTGCGGCGCGGGCGCCCCACCGTGGCCGCCGCCGCCGGCCGGCTCGCCGCCACGGCGACCGGCGACCTGCTGTTCTCCCGGGCGTTCGCTGAGCTGGTGAGCACGGGCTCGCATGCCTCGGTCCGGGTGCTCTCGCGGGCCAGCTCCGAGCTGGCCGACGGCGAGCTGATGCAGCGCGCCGACGCCTGGAGGCCGGTGTCGGTCGATCGTTACCTTAAGCGCTGCCGGCTCAAGACCGCGGTGCTGTTCCGCGCAGCCTGCGAGCTGGGCGCCTACGCCGGCGACGCCGGCGGGGAGATCGCTGAGGGGCTGGCCGCCTTCGGTGAGCAGATCGGACTGGCCTTCCAGCTGCTCGACGATGTGCTCGACGTGGCCGGACCCCCCGAGCGCACCGGCAAGCCGCAGGGAGCCGACCTGCTCGACGGCACGGTGACGCTGCCGCTGATCCTCGCCCGCCGGTCAGACTCCCAGCTGGCCGCGCTCGACCTGCGCACCGTTCGGAGTGC
>DATAUL010000247.1:0-10209 GCA_036268255.1 Solirubrobacteraceae bacterium
CCGGATCGAAGTCGATGTAGTCGGTCGTCTCCCAGCTGCCGTCCTCGAGCTCGGCGATCCGCGCGCGGGTGAGGCCTTCGACGTAGTCCTGGACCTCGCCGAACGCCGCCACGACGGTGTCGCGGCCGTACTTGTCGATCAGCCGGAACAGCTCGGATTCGGCGACCCGCGTCGCCTCGATCTGCGCGTGGCAGTCGCCGACGATGTCGCCCGGCGACCGGGAGTTGGAGGCGATCATCGCGATCACGTCGTTGCGCGTTACCCCGCGGTCGACCACCCGCACGGGCGGGATCCGCAGGCCCTCGCCGAAGTGGTCGGTGGCCCCGACGTCGAATGAGCCGGGGACCGAGCCGCCGACGTCGGCCCAGTGGCCGTTGGCCTGGGCGAGCGCGATCATCTGTCCGTCGGCGAACACCGGGCGGATCAGGCTGACGTCGGGGAAGTGGGTGCCGCCGCGGTATGGATCGTTGACGGCGAACACGTCGCCCTCGTGGATGTCCTCGCCGAAGTCCTGAAGCACCGCCTTGGCCTTCAGGTGCAGTGTGCCGACGTGCACCGCGATGTCCTGGGAGCCCTGCATCACCGTGTCGCCGTTGGCGTCGCACAGCGCGCACGAGAAGTCGCGCGAGTAGATGACGAACGAGTGGCAGGTGCGCAGGATCTGCTCGGCCATCTCGTCGACGACGGTGACAAAAGCGTTCTTGAGCACCTCGAACGTGACGGGGTCCAGGGTGCGCTCACTCGTCGCCATGTGGTCAGTCCTCCTGCGAGATCGTCATGCGGATCGTTCCCGTGCGGTCGACCTCGGCGCTCACGCCGGGGGGGACGAGGGTCGTCGTGTCGAGCTGGTCGATGACTGCCGGACCGGTGAACACCATTCCGGCACGCAGGTCTTCGCGGGCGTAGACCGGCGAGTCCTCCGGCTCGTCGCGGCCGTCGAACCACACCTCGCGCCGCTCGGCCGGCCGTGGCATCCTCGCCTGTTCGCCGGGCTCCTGCTCGGGCAGCCGCAGGTCGGCCGCCGGGCCCGTCGCCATCAGCTGCAGGCGGTACAGCTCGACCGGGGCGTCGTCGCGGCGGTAGGAGTACTCGCGCTCGTGCTCGGTGTGGAAGCGCTCGATCGCTGCCTCCAGCCCGGAGCCCTTGCTCACGGCGACCTCCATCGATCGCCACTGTCCGAGGTAGCGCATGGCGATCGAGCGCTCGAGGCGCACGTCGCCGGGGGCGACGCCCTCGGCCTCGAGCAGCGCGCGGCCGTGGGCCTCCATTCGGTCGAAGGAGGCCTCCAGCTCATCGGGGTCGGCATCGTCGACGGCGGACAGGAACATCTCCGAGAGGTCGTGGCGAATGTCGACCATCAGGCAGCCGAGCGCCGACCATGCGCCCGGGCGCGGGGGCACGAGAACCGTCGGGATGCCGAGCTCGGCGGCGATCGCGGCGCCGTGCAGCGCGCCCGCGCCGCCGAAGGCGACGAGTGCGAACTCCCGCGGGTCATAGCCGCGCTGCAGGCTGATCAGCCGCACGGCGTTGGCCATGTTGGCGTTGGCGACCTCGATGATGGCGCCCGCCGCGTCGTGGAGCTCGAGCCCGAGCGGTTCGGCGACCTTGCACCGGATCGCCTCCTCGGCGGCGTCGCGGTCAAGCGTCATGCCGCCGCCGACCAGGCGCGAGCCGAGGCGGCCGAGGACGAGGTTGGCATCGGTATTGGTCGGCTCGGTGCCGCCCTGTCCGTAGGCCGCCGGGCCGGGATCGCTGCCGGCCGACTGCGGGCCGTTGCGCAGCGATCCGGCGGCGTCGATGGTGGCGAGCGAGCCGCCGCCGGCGCCGATCGTCAGGACCTCGATCGACGGGAAGACGATCGGGTGCCCGTATTCGACGTACCACTCGTTGGTCGTGCGCAGCTCGCCGTCGTAGATGAGCGAGATGTCGGTGCTCGTGCCGCCCATGTCGAGTCCGATCGCGTTGGCGAACCCGGCGGTGGCGGCCGTGTGGCGGGCCGCGACGGCTCCAGCGGCGATCCCGGAGGCGGCCAGGCGGACCGCGTACCGCTGCACCGCGTCGGCCGTCATCACACCGCCGCCGGAGTGCAGGATGAGCAGATCGCCGCCGTAGCCCTCGCTCTTCAGGCGTTGGGCGAGCTCCTCGACATAGCCCGCGACGAGTGGGCTGAGGACGGCGTTGGCGACCGTGGTCGAGAAGCGCTCGTGCTCGAACAGCTCGGGCAGGACGCTCGCCGAGGTCGAGATCCGAACGCCCGGCAGCAGCTCGGCGAGCAGCTCGGCGGCGCGCCGCTCGTTGGCGGCGTTGGCATAGGCGTTGATGAAGCAGACGGCGACCGTCTCGACCTCGCGCTTGGCGAGGATCCGGCCCACGTCCCCGACGTCGTCCTCGTCGAGCTCGGTGACGAGCTTGCCGCGATGGTCGACGCGCTCGGTCACCTCGAGGCGGTCACGACGGCGGATGTAGGGGCGGGCGTTGTCCTTGTAGGCGTCCCACAGGTCGTCGCGCGTCCCGCGGCCGATCTCGATCACGTCACGGAAGCCGCGCGTGGTCACCATCGCCGCCTTCGGCAGCCGCCGGGTGATGAGCGCGTTGGTGGCCACGGTCGTCCCGTGGCTGAAGAGCGCGATGTCCGCCAGGTCGACGCCGGCCTGCTCGACGCCGGCCAGCACACCGTCGATGGGGTTGGCGGTCGAGGGGACCTTGGCGACCTCGAGCCTCCCGGACTCCGGATCCAGGAGGCATACGTCGGTGAACGTGCCGCCCACGTCGACGGCGATGACGGGCTTGCCTCGAGTCGGCACAGACACCTCCTCAGGCGGTCACGGACTCTTTGCGAGCCGCGGCATAGAAGGCCGAGCCAGTCGCGCACGACGCACAGATCGCCTGATGCCCGGCGACCGGGTCGCGGTCCATCTCGCGCACGAGGTAGGAGCGCTCGCAGGCGTGGCAGCGGGCGCGCACGTTCCAGGCATCGTCGACCTCGCCGATCGGGTCATACGGCCGGGAGAGCTCGATCCAGCCCCGGTTGGCGGCCACCAGCGAGAGTCCGTAGATGCCGATCGCGAGCACGAAGGTGAGCGGCAGCCCCCACAGCGCGAAGAACTGCCCGGTGTGGATCTGCTCGATCTTGAGCACGACCCCGACGACGGTGGCGATCAGCCAGGCGAGGATGCCGCCCGGATTGAAGGCCGGGACCCCTCCGGGACGGAACTCCACCGCGCCCAGAGCGACCTCGCCTCGCTTCAGGTACACGACGTGGCCGAGCGCCACCCCGACCCAGGCGACGATCGCGATCCCCTGGTAGTTGAGCGCGTCCAGCACGTAACTGAAGATGTTGGTGAGCATCAGCAGGTAGGCGATGATGCAGGCGCCGATCACCCACGCGGTGCGCGGCAGCGTCAGACGCAGCACGCGCGACGCCAGGCTCTGCAGGTTCGTCGACGCCAGGTAGAGGTTGACGGTGTTGATGCGCATCTGCGTGATCACGATCAGCACCAGGCCGAGGACTCCGGTGAGGCTGACGATCTGCACCGGCAGCGCGCTCTCCTGCCCGGCGAGCTCGGCGAAGGTGATTCCGAACGTGGAGCACAGCAGGATCCCGATCAGCCCGTTGACGAGGAACGTCAGCGTGTAGTACAGCCAGCCGAAGGTGACCGCGTCGTGATACCGGCGGTCCTCGGGGCGGGCCAGGCGGGCGAAGTCGAAGGTGAACAGCATCAGCACCCAGACGCCCATGTAGGCGGAGAAGGCCTGCAGCCACGGCAGGGTCGTTCCCGGCGCTGCCTTGGCACCCGGCAAGAAGCCGTGGTAGCCCTTGGAGGCGAGCGCCCAGACGATCACCGCCAGCAGTGCAATCCCGTAGAAGGGCAGCAGGAAGGCGTTCAGGCGATCCAGCCAAGTGCGCACGCCGCGCCAGACAAGCGGCGCGAGCGCGACGATGACGATCGCATACCACAGCTTGATCGGGCCGCCGAAGAAGCTCTGCGCCGCCACCGAGATGACCGAGCCCTCGAACACGATGTAGTAGATCGCCGTCGCGGCGAAGATCGCCGTGGCGATCCCGGCCCCGACGAACCCGAACATGCTGCGCGAGAACAGCGCCACCGTCAGCCCGCTTTGGGAGGCGACGCGCGAGAGGACCATGTTGACCCCCGTGTAGACCGCCACCGTGAGGACGATCCCGATCAGCGCGTTCACGGTTCCGTAGGCCAGGGCGATGAACGACGCGAAGTACATATAGAAGAACGCCGTCATCACGGCGTACCACGCCATCGTGAGCTTGGTCCGGTCCATCCGCCACGTCGGGGGCACGACGTGCAGCGAGTAGTCCTCGGTCGCGGCTTCCTTGAGCACGCGCGGATCATCGTCGACCGACAGCTCGAGCTGGGGGAGCTCAGTGCCTGCGCCGCTGGTTCTCGTCGTGGCCATCAGCGGGTCCCTTCTGGTGGTCGTGGTCGGGTCTGGCTTCACGGGCGAGAACGCTTCACGGGCGCCCGGCCCGCTCGGTCACGAAGGCGGGGATGACCTCGTGCGCGAACAGGCGCGCGCTGGCCCGTGCATCGTCGTTGGAGATGCCCGGCAGCTGCATCCAGCACGAGAGCTCGGTCATGCCGAGCTCGTCGCGCAGCCGCTGGATCGCGGCGATCGCGTCGTCGGGCGTGCCGACGATGTAGCGGTCGCGGAAGCTGTCGAAGTCGACCGTTCCGTCGTCGACGACCTCCTCTCCGATGTCGTTGCGCAGGACGCGCTCGCCGGACGCCGAGTGCTTGCCGTAGAGCTCGCGGAACAGGTGGGTGGCGGCCGGCCCGGCGACCTCGACGGCCTGCTCCCGTGTCTTGGCGATGAAGACGCCGCGCATGATCGGCCGCTCGGCGGGCGCGAAGCCGAACTGCTCGCAATGCGCGTCGTAGGCGGCGAACTGCTCGCTCAGCTCGCGCTCGGTGTGGCGCGGGCTGGCGGCGAGGACAGCGCCGCGCCGCGCCGCGCGGCGCAGCAGCTTCGGGCCCGACACCCCGTAGCGGATCGGTGGGTGCGGGTCCTGCTGGACCGGCCGTGGGCTGAGACGCGTGCGGGGAATGGTGTAATGAGCGCCCTCGTGGGAGAACGCGTCGCTGGTCCAGGCCAGCTGCATGATGTCCAGCGCCTCCTCGAAGCGCGTGAAGCGCTCCGCGTAGGGGACCATCAGGCCCTCGAACTCGTCGCGGACGTAGCCGGGCGCAACGCCCAGCGTCACTCGTCCGCTGGAGAGCTGGTCGAGCACCGCCACGTCCTCGGCGAGCTTCACCGGGTTGTAGAGCGGAACGAGCAGGATGTTGGTCGTCAGGCGCAGCCGTTCGGTGACGGCCGCGGCCGCGGCGAGCACCAGCAGCGGGCTCGGCAGGTGGCCGTCGGCCTGGAAGTGGTGCTCGACGGTCTGCACGCCGTCGTAGCCGAGCTCCTCGAGCTCGCGGACCGTGTCGACCCACTCCGCAGCCATCGCCTGCCACGTGACGCCGCTGCCGGCGGGCGACGCGAAGCCGTCACTGGTGGCAAAGCGCATCACGCCGTCACCGCCTGCAGGTCGGTCTCGAGCGCCTCGGTGTCGACCTCGCCGCGGACCAGCCGGTTCCAGTCCAGCAGCCGGCGGTGCAGGCCGAGCGTCGTCGTGATCCCCTCCACCTGAAACTCGGCCAGCGCGCGCCGGGCGCGCGCCAGGGCCTGCTCGCGGTCACGTCCATGCACGAGCAGCTTGGCCACGAGCGAGTCGTAGAACGGCTGGACCACGCGGCCGGTCTCGAAGCCGGTGTCGACGCGCACGCCCGGGCCGTCGGGCGCGTGCCAACCCGTGATCGGCCCCGGTGACGGCATGAAGTGCTGGTCGGGGTCCTCGGCGTTGATCCGGAACTCGATCGCCGCCCCGCGGAGCACGACGTCCTCCTGGGCGAAGGCGAGCGGCAGCCCGGCGGCGATGCGCAGCTGCTCGGCGACGAGATCGATCCCGGTGACGAGCTCCGTGACCCCGTGCTCGACCTGGATGCGGGCGTTCATCTCCAGAAACGCGGCGTTGCCATCGGCGTCGACGAGGAATTCACACGTGCCCGCGCCGACGTAGCCCACGCCACGCGCGAACTCGGCCGCTCCCGTGCAGAGCAGCTCGCGTATCCCCGGATCGAGGCCGGGAGCGGGGGCCTCTTCGATCAGCTTCTGCTTGCGCCGTTGGGTTGAGCAGTCGCGCTCGCCGAGGTGCACAACGGTGCCGTGGCGATCGGCCAGAACCTGGACCTCGATGTGACGCGCCTGCACGAGCAGCTTCTCCAGAAACAGGCCGCCGTCGCCGAAGGCGGCCTGGGCCTCTGCCGACGCGCCGCGGTAGGCGGCCGCCAGCTCGTCGGGATCCTGCACCACGCGGATGCCCCGCCCGCCGCCGCCGGCCGACGCCTTGAGCATCACCGGAAAGCCGATCTCGCCGGCGATCGCCTGGGCATCCTCCTCGGAGCCGAGCCGGCCGTCGCTGCCGGGCGCGACGGGAACTCCCGCCGCGGTCGCCGCCGCGCGGGCGAGCACCTTGTCGCCAACCGCGGCCATCACACCGGCCGGAGGTCCGACGAACGTCAGCCCGGCGGCGTCGCAGGCCTCGGGTAGCCGGGAGTCCTCCGACAGGAAGCCGTAGCCGGGATGCACCGCCTGAGCGCCGGCCTCGACAGCGGCAGACACGATGTGCTCGGGCACGAGGTAGCTCTTGGTGGCGTGTGCGGGACCGATCTCGATCGCCTCGTCGGCGAGCGCCACGTGTAAGGCGTCGCGATCGGCCTCCGAGTAGACGGCGACCGGGCTGATGCCGAGATCGCGACAGGCGCGGATCACGCGGATGGCGATCTCGCCGCGGTTGGCGATCAGCACCTTCTCGAAGGGCGCCGTCGCCGCCGTCATGTCGTGAGGCGGGCGACGACGTCGCCGGGCGAGACCATCCCCTCGTTCTCCACCTCGAACGCCGCGATTGTCCCCGCGATCTCCGAGGTCACCTCGTGAAACTGCTTCATCACCTCCACCAGGCCGACGACCGTTCCCGGCTCGACCGTCTGGCCCTCCTGCACGAAGGGCTCGGACTCCGGATCGGGGCGGCGATAGAAGATCCCGGGGATCTGCGCGCGGATGACGTCCTCATCGGCCAAAGCGGGTCTCCTTCACTGGGTCTGGATGGCGTCCTGGGCTGCGGCCATGGCCGACTGGCGGTCGTGGCGGGCCTGCAGCGCCTCGTCGAGGTCGACCTCGACGAAGCGCGTCGGCTCGTTGCTCTTGGACTGGCCGAGCAGGTCGAGATCAACGGAGATGACGGTGCCCACGGTCGCGTAGCCGCCGCCGGTGACGGCGTCGTTGAGCAGGCAGATCGGCTCGATCCCACCCGGCACCTGCATCGATCCCACCGGGTAGCCGAAGTCGACCACGTTGGCCGGATCGCTGCCGGCGCCGACGGGTTGCGTGCGCTCGATGAAGTGCAGCTGGCCGCCGCGGTAGCGGTAACCGACTCGGTTGGCGTCGGGCGTCACCGTCCACGTCGTCTCAAACAGTGAGGCCAGCGACTCGGGTTCCAGCCGGTAGCTCGCCAGCCCGACCACCACCCGCAGGTCGGTTTCGCCCGTGTAGGCCGGCCGCAGTTGGGCGGGGAGCACCTTTCCGGGGGTGCCGTTCACGCCGTCGCCGACCGCCAGCCTGTCCCCCGGCGCCAGCGCGCGTCCCTGAAAGCCGCCGAGGCCGACGAGCGTGTAGGTCGAGCGGCTCGCCTCGTACAGCGCCACGTCGATGCCGCCGGCGACGGCCAGATAGGCCCGGGCTCCCGACGTGAGGTAGCCGAAGGACAGCGTCGAGCCCTCCGGCGCCCGGTAGGAGCGCCACGTCTCGATCGGCTCGCCGTCGAGCGCCGGGGCCATCTCGGCGCCGGTGATCGCGAACACCGTCGGTGCGGTGAAGCGCAGCTCCGCTCCCAGATAGGTCATCTCCAGGCAGGCCGCGCCCGGGGGGTTGCCGACGAGCAGGTTTCCGATCCGATAGCCGTGCTTGTCCATCGCGCCCGACGGTGGGAGACCAGCCGCGTAGACGCCGGTTCGGCCCTCGTCCTGCACGGTGGTCTGCAGACCGCCCTTGATGATCTCAAGCGCCATCGAGGCTCCTGCGGATCGCCGCGTTGACCCCCGCGGTGTCGGCCATGAACTCGCTGGGGACGAACTCGAACGGCGCCTGGCGGTAGGCGAAGCGCTCGGCCTCCACCTCCGCGCGGATCGCGTCGTAGCCGGCCCGGTCGACCGGCGTGAACACGACGAGGTCGCCGACCGCGAAGAACCAGTCGGCCTGGCGGAAGTCCGGCAGCCGCCGTGACGGGTCGACCTGCGGGGTGGCGCACATCCCGAGCAGCTGGTAGCCCCCGGCGCCCTGGACCGGGTAGATCGCGGCGAAGGCACCGCCCCAGCTGAAGGCTCGCTCCGGGGTATCGGTCCGCGGACGCACGTACTTGGGGACCTCGATCAGCTTGTCGGGGGTGGTGAGCGGATACCACCACGCCAGCCCGGGGACAAACCCGGTCATCGTGGCCATGAACGGCGTCGAGCAGACTGACTCCTTGAAGGCGTCGACGGTGTCGAAGCCGTTGAGCTCGGCGGCGAACTCGATGTCGGTTCTGTCCGGCGTCTGGTGGCGGTCGCGGAAGCGGTTGAGCACGGCCAGCGTCCACTCGTCCTCCCACAGGATCGGCACCTCGACGATCCGCGTCTGCAGCCGGAACTCGGTTGCGTCGCCGACCTCCTCCTCCAGTGCCCGGAGGTGCTCGACGGCGGCGCGGGGGTGCAGGACATCGGGATCGACGCGCACCAGGTAGGAGGCGTTGGAGCAGCAGATGTCGAGCATCCCATCGAGGCGCTCGGCCGTCAGGCGCGTCGTGATCGCCTGCGCGCGCATGTTGACGCCGAGGCTCATCGCCTCGGCCAGCTCGACGAGGATCCACTCGTCGCCCCCGTGGGTGTAACGGGTGGTGAACGGCTCGCTCACACCGCCACCGCTTGCAGCCGTGCCCCGGCAGCCTGGACCTCGTCGCGGATCGCCGCGGCCACCTCGACGGCGTTGGGGCCGTCGCCGTGGACGCATACGCTCTCGGCCTCCAGGGGCACGAGCGTCCCGTCCTGTGCCTGCACCGTGCCGTCGGCCAGCCAGCGACGCATCTGCGTGGTCGCGAACGCCACGTCGGTCGCCAGCTTGGCGCGCTCGATCACGAGCGCGCCGTCCGGGGTGTAGGAGAGGTCGGGGTAGACCTCCCCGACGACGTGGACGTCGCGATCGCGCAGTTCCTCGACGAGCGGGAAGCCGGTCACCGGCGCCGGAAAGTAGAACGAGACGCCCGGGCCGAAACCGGCGACGGCGTCGGCAACGGCCGCCGCCACCGACGCGTCGTCGCGGAGGTAGCCGGCGAGAGCGCCATGGGGCTTGACGTGATGAAGTGCCAACCCCTCGGCATCCAGGAACGCCCGCAGCGCGCCCGTCTGATACCGGATGTAGGCGGCCGCCTCCTCGGGCGTGAGGCTGTAGGCGCGCCGTCCGAAGCCGAGCAGGTCGGGATAGCCGGGATGCGAGCCGACGGCGATCCCGTGCTCGCGTGCCAGGGCCGCCGTGCGGGCCATGACCAGCGGGTCGCCGCCGTGGAAGCCGCAGGCGATGTTCGCCGTCGTGACGAGGGGCATGATCGACTCGTCGTCACCCAGGCGCCAGTTGCCGTAGCTCTCGCCAAGGTCGCAATTGACGTCCACCGACAGTCCGGCGTCGCCGGGCGCGGCGGGTTGGGTCATGACGTCAGAGCCCACGACCGGATGTACAAAGGCTGGACATTTGTATACGTGATATGTCCAAAATCGCGCCTGGCTAACCTGGAACCGTGGGAGCTTCCGGGTCCCGTGAGCCGTTCGTCGCGCCCCCATCCAGACGCTGAGCGCCGCCGCGCGGATCGCGCAGCAGTTGCGCAATGCGATCGTCAGCGACCAGCTCCCGGACGGTTACCGGCTGCCGTCCGAAGCCGAGCTCGCCGCCGAGTACCACGTGAGCCGCGGCACGATCCGTGAGACGATCAAGATCCTCGCCGCGCAGCGCCTGGTCGAGTCGACCCGGGGCGCCAAGGGGGGCACGACGGTGCGCCACCCGGAACCCAAGGAGGTCGCCGAGGCGATGGCGGACAGCATCACGCTGTGG
>DATAUL010000248.1:0-2515 GCA_036268255.1 Solirubrobacteraceae bacterium
CAGGCCGGTGGTCCGGTGGGGTCCTCCCCTGGGCGTTCGCCGACTTCCCGCCCTTCGGTCGGGTCATCGGAGGGCTCCTCGCCGACCTCGCGCCCTTGGGTCGCATCCTCGTAGGGCTCCTCGCCCACTTCTCGACCCTGAGTGGGGTCTCGGGAGGGCCGCCCGGCGCCCGCGCCTGAATCCGTGGCGTCCTCACCCGGGCGCTCGCCCCGTGTCCTGCCTTGCGTGGGGTCCTCGCTGAACGACATGTCTGCTCCTCTCGGCCCTTCGACACCGCGTCGTGCGCCTAGACGATCACACTCGCGGCGACTGACTGAAGTTTGGTTTAGCACCGGCGATCGCGCTTGGCAATACCCCGGCCGAAACCCTGGCCGGTTCGGTGGCCTGCATCCGGATCACCAACACAGGGCAGTGGACCTCTGCCGATCTCGACCGGCACACCATCAGGACCGTTGCGCTCGATCGAGCAGCGCACGTAACGGTCGGGTGTTGAGGACATTTGCGGGCGTCGCCCAACCTCTGCGCGCAGTGGCGACCGAGAATGCCATGTTCTGAAGTCCGCGCGTTGAGTGCGCGTCGGTTGAGCAGACGATCTGTACGCCGGCCCGCAAGGCGTCGCGGACGTGCTCGCCCCTCAGGTCGAGGCGGGCGGGGAGGCCGTTGACCTCCAGCGCGACTCGTTCCTCGAGCGCGACTTCGAATACGCGCTCCAGATCGAGAGCGTTCTCTGGCCGACGGTTGACGTAGCGCCCCGTCGGATGGCTGAGGCAACGGACGCTCGGGTTGCGCAGCGCTTCCTCGACGCGCTTGGTCATTTCCGGCCGCGGCATCCGTTGCCCACCGTGCACGCTTGCCTGTACCCAGTCGAGCTCCGCCAGGATCTCATCGCGAAGGTCGAGCCGCCCATCAGGAAGAATGTCGCACTCGATCCCGCGCAATACGCGAAACGGCGCAAGGAGTTCATTCGCGGCAGCGATCTCCTCGGCCTGGCGGCGCACGTCGTCCGGCGTGAGCCCGCGGACGGCGCCGACGGCCGGCGTGTGATCGCAGATCGCGAGGTATTCGTGGCCGCGCTGCAGCGCGGCTCGGGCCATATCCTCGACACTCGCCCGTCCGTCCGACCACGTCGTGTGGCAGTGCAGGTCCCCGCGGATGTCGTCCAGCGCAACGAGGGGCGGCGGCTCGCCGCGGAACGGCTCCTCGCGCAGCTCCGGCGGACACCAGGGCAGATCCAACAGGCTGTAGACCGTCTCCTCGTCAGGCGCTTCCGGTAGCGGCTCGAGCGCCGCGACGTACGAGGGCGAGCCCGTGGCACGAAGGAGCGCTGCGCCGAAACGATCGGGCTCGGCGGCGACGAGCTCCACCGGCACGCCATCGACCGTCACACCCACCGCGCGCCGCTCGCCCCGCTCGATGAGTCCGACGATCTGGGGCAGCGCCGCAAAGCGCGCCAGCACAGACTCTGGATCTGCCGCGGCGCATACGACCGCGAGCCGCTCGCAGGAATCACACCACCGGCGTACGTCACCCGCGGCCTCCCCGTCGAGCGCGTTCGCGATGCTTCCGACGAGCTCCCAGCCACGGTTGAGCAGAAGTCCCCGCTGCGGTCGCGGCTCGCCCTCCCTGGCGAGCGCCTCAAGGAGTCGCGCCTCGGTCTTGGGCCCGATCCCCGGCACGGTCCGCAGCCGGCCTTCCGCGGCCGCCTGGCGAACCTCGTCGGCGGTGCGTACGCCGAGGGACCGCGCCAGCTCGATCGAACGCTTCGTGCCGAGCCCGAGGAAGCGGCCCAGGCCGACGAGATCCGGTGCGACTTCCCGTTCAAGCTCCGCCAGCTCGGCGATCTCGCCCGTTTCGACCAGCTCGCGCAGCCGCGCCTCGATTCCTGCCCCGATCCCGCGCAACTCCTGGACTCGCCCGGATCGCACAAGCTCGCCGACGGGCACGGCGGCGCCCCGGATCGTATCGGCAGCACGGCGGTAAGCACGGGCCGTATACGGATTCGCCTGGGCGAGCTCGAGCGACGACGCGAACGTTTCGAGACGGTCCGCGATCTGAGAATTGTCCACCAGCGGTAGTTCCCGGCGAGCGCCGGAGTTCATCTCGCCGAACCCGGAAGTGATCTGAGGTCTGCGACCGGGCCGAGGTGCGTCAGCTTGTCAGGATTGACGATCGAGCTGATGCTCGTGATCTGACCGCCGGCGATATCGAGCGCCAGCACGCCGATCAGCCGCTGCTGTGCGTCGAGGTAGAGCGCTCCCGGGCCGCCGTTGACCTCGACCTGGCGCAACGACACACCCGGAAGGCGGGCGCTGAAGCGGACCCAGTTGATCAGCGTGCGCGCGACCCGGTTGCGCCCGCGCAGTGCCCGCGCGAGCGCCGGAACCTTGCCGCCGCCGTCGCCGGTCAGCTGCACGTCGTGAGCGAGCAGCGTCTCGAGCCCAGCGAGATCGCCCTGCTCGGCGGCCGCGAAGAACCGTCGTGCCAGCTCGTCACGCTGCTCGCGCGTCGTTCGGAA
>DATAUL010000249.1:0-4239 GCA_036268255.1 Solirubrobacteraceae bacterium
GTTCAGCGACATCGTCGGGTCCGACCGGGTCATCGCCGGGACCGACTGCGGCTTCGGGACCTGGGCCGGGTTCGGCGCGGTTGACCCGGACATCTGTTGGGCCAAGCTGCGCTCGCTCAGCGACGGTGCGCGGCTCGCTGCCGGCGGGTAGCTGGCTTACGGATGGTGGGGCTGGCCACGACGCCGCGTGCTGGCGGGAGTCGAACCGTGTCGTGGGCGCGCGCGACGCGAGCGTCGTCGTGGCCAGCCCCACCATCCGCTCCGTTCCGCCTACGTTCTCTCGGCGCGCGTCGCTTCGACTTCCTTGAGCCGCAGTCCGTGACGATCGCGGTGCTCAGGTCTGTCCGGCGGTGACGGGGTGTTTGCCGGGGGTGATGCGTTGGGGGAGGAGGTCTTCGTTGAGCTCCACTCCGATTCCCGGGGCCTCGGTCGGGTACACGTAACCGCCCTCGTAGCGCGGGAGCTCGCGGGCTAGGTCGTCGTTGACGGGGGCGTCGACGGTGTTGAAGACATCGTGGATGTGCAGCGGCCCGAGGTTCTCGTGGGCGAACCGCGAGGTCCACTCGTTGCTGCACAGCAGGTGGCTGTAGACCGCGGCCTCGAACCCGCAGCCGGCCATGCAACCGCACATGACGCTCAGGCCGGCCGATTGGGCGATGGAGATCCACTGCTGGGACTTGAGCAGGCCGCCGGCCTTGGGCACCTTGAGCATCAGCCCGTCGGCGGCGTCCTTGCGGATGATCTCGTGGAGATCGGAGAGCGTGCGCGCCGACTCGTCGGCGTAGATCGGCGTCGACACCTTGCCGCGCAGCCGGGCCGTGCCGTCGATGTCCCATTCGGGGAGTGGCTGCTCGATGAACCACATGTCGTAGGGCTCGAGCGCCCGGATCGCCTGCAGCGCCTCCTGGTAGCTCCAGTGGCCGTTGATGTCGACCCACAGCTTGATGTCCGGCCCCACGGCCGCGCGCACCGCCGCGACCATCTCAATGTCGTCGGCGAGCGTGGCGCGGCCCGTCTTGAGCTTGAGCGCGTCGAATCCCTCGGCGACCGCCGCCGCGGCCATCGCCACCGCCGGTTCGGGCTCGGCCGCCGACATCACCCAGGCGAGCTTGATCCGGTCCACGGACCGGCCGCCGAGCAGCTCGTAGACGGGCACGCCGAGAAGCTTGCCCTTGATGTCGTGCAGGGCGTAGTCGACCAGCGCCTTGGCCTGGCAGTTCTCGCGGCAGAGGAAGTCCATCCGCGCCACGATCCGCTCGATCCTCGTCGCCGACTCACCTTCAAGGATCTCCGGGAAGAAGACCGACGAGATCATCGCCATGATCGACTCCTGCGTCTCGCCCAGGTACCACGGAGAGACGTTTCCACAATCCGCGATGCCGACGATGCCGACGTCGGTGTGGAGCTTGATCAGGACGCTGTCGATCGAGCGCAGGGTCTCCTCGCGCATCGTGAAGGCATGTTTGAGCGGCGAGGACACCGGCAGCAGCTCCACCCCGGTGATCCGGGGCGCCGTGTGTGTGAGCGTCGTCTGAAGATCAGAGACCAGCGTGTTGACCGACATGCCCCACCTCCTGCCCTTCAATTCGCTTTTCGAACTGTTCGGAAGCGAACACTACTCCCCCGCCCTAGACTGGAGGGGTGTCGAACAGCGCGGCATCGTTCCCGGCCGATCAGGCGCCGGCTCAGGTGATCCTCGACGACGGTGCGGTCCTGCTGAGCAAGCTCGGGCACCGCGCCAAGCGGATGTTCACGCGGCGACTGGAGCCGCTTGCGCTCAAGGCCAACCACGTGCAGGTGCTCGTGTATCTCAGCGGGAATCCGGGCGCGTCGCAGCGGAGCCTCGTGGAAGCGCTGCGGGTGACCCCCAGCACGATCGTCGAACTGATCGACGATCTGGAGGTTCGCGCGCTCGTTCGCAGGTTGCGCAATCCGCTCAACCGGCGTGCCTCCGTCGTCTCGCTGACCGCGGACGGACGCGCGATGCTCGACCGGGCGTTGGCGCTCTCCCGCGCCGTCGAGCAGGATCTCCTGGCGCCGCTGGACGCGCGCGATCGCCAGCGACTGCTCGGCTACCTGCATACGCTCGACGCCGCCAAGCGGGATCTCGGTCTCCTCGTTGCGCCCGCCCCCCGGATCGGAGCCGAGGATTCGCCCGCCCCCCGGATCGCAGCCGAGCAGGCGGCGGGGGGCGGCGACGCTCAGTCGCAGGCCACCGATCGCCCGCGCGCGCCGATGCCGGTGGTGGCCGCCCCCGGCGCCGCCGGGTCAGCGTCGAAGGCGGACTGGGCCTACGAGACGCTGCGGCAGTGGATCACCGAGGGCGTCTACCAGCCGGGGGATCGCCTCGTGCTGCAGCAGATCGCGCGCGACCTCCAGATCAGCACGGTGCCGGTCCGGGAGGCGATCCGCCGGCTCGAGGCCGAGGGCTTTGCCGACTTCCAGCGCAACGTCGGCGCGCGTGTCTCCAGCGTGGACACGCCGCTCTACGCCGAGTCGATGCGGACACTGGCGATCCTCGAGGGTGCGGCCACCGGCCTGGCCGCCGCGTATCTCGGCAAGCGCGAGATCCAGACGGCCGAACGGATCAACGAACGCATGGCCGCCGGCCTGCGGAAGCTCGACCCGGCCAAGTTCACCCAGGCCAACAAGGCGTTTCACGAGCTGCTGTGCCGCCCGTGCCCGAACGCGCATCTGCTGGCGCTGATCGACGTCGAGTGGTCGCGGCTGGCGGCGATTCGGATCTCGAGCTTCGCGTTCGTCCCCGAGCGCGCCGCGCAGGCCGTCGAGGAGCATCGCCACCTGCTCGCGCGACTTCGCTCCGGCGCCCCCGCTGCGGAGATCGAGTCGCTGATCCGCGAGCACCGGATGGCCACGGTGCACGCGTTTCTCGAGCGACACGACGAGCTCGCACGACCGCCGGCCTGACCGCACCCTGCGGGGCGTCAGCGGACGGACCGCCCCGCGCTCCTCCCGCTTGCGCCCCTCCCGACTGATCGTATACGATCAGACCACTGCGGCTGTGCGGTCCTGACCGCAGCAGCCGTATCGGAACCATCTGAGGAGAGGGTTGACGCCGATGGAGAAGAACGGTTCAGGGATCGAAGGCTCCGCGCCACTGGCCCTCGCCGGCGTCCGGGTCCTGGACATGACTCACCAGGTGGCGGGTCCCTCGGCAACGCTGGCGCTCGCGGTGCTCGGGGCCGACGTGGTGAAGGTGGTCGCCCCAGGCGATCGATCGAGCCACGACGTGCTGCCGTTCTACTTCAACAACGCCTCCAAGCGTTCGATCGTCGTCGACCTCAAGACGGTCGAGGGCGTCGAGCTGGTGCTGGGGATGGCCCAGCAGGCCGACGTCTTTGCCGAGAACTTCGGGCCCGGGGTCATCGAGCGCCTCGGGCTGGGATACGACACCCTGCGGGACCGCAACTCGCGGCTCATCTACGCACAGATCAAGGGCTTCGCACGCAGTTCGCCCTACGAGCACTTCCCCTGCTGGGACCCGATCGCACAGGCGATGTCGGGCGCCTCCAGCGTCACCGGCGAGCCGGACGGCCTGCCGATGAAGCCCGGGCCCGACGTGGGCGACACCGGCAGCGGGATGATGGCCGCGCTCGGAATCCTCGCCGCTCTCTACCAGCGCCAGAGCACCGGCGAGGGCCAGCTGGTCGAGGTGTCGATGGCCGACAACGTGGCCGCGGCGCTGCGGATCCACTACGGCTATCCCGTCGGCCACCAGACACCGACCCCCCGCTTCGGCAACGGGCCGCCGTTCACCTTCCCCACCTCACCGTCCGGGCTGTTTGCGTGCTCGCCGTTCGGTCCCAACGATTACGTTCACATTCACTGCGGCAACGAGCGCCAGTGGCAGGCGCTGCTGATCGCCATTGATCGCACTGACCTGATCGATCACGAGCCCTACAGGGGCGCCGAGAGCCGCGGCCAGTTCAAGCACGAGATCGACGACATCGTCGCCAACTGGACACGCCAACGCACGAAGCTCGAGGCGATGCACCACCTCGGCCAGGCCGGCGTGCCCGCCGGGGCGGTGCGCACCACGCTGGAGGTGATGGAGGACGAGGATCTCCACGACCGCGGCGTCTTCGTGCGCGTCCCCCATCCGGAGCTCGGCACGATCACGATCCCGGGCTGGCCAGTGCAGATGTCAGGGTCGCCCGCACGCGTCACGGCGCCCCCGCAACCCGGCGCCCACGGCAGTGAGGTCATCATGGACTGGCT
>DATAUL010000250.1:0-3217 GCA_036268255.1 Solirubrobacteraceae bacterium
GAGCTCGCCGACGTCGCCGTCTGCGACCCGGTGGCGCCCTCTCCGACGCAGCCGCTGGCCGAGGCGGTGCAGGACGCCGACGTGGTGATCGTGGCCACCAACCATTCGTACTTCGAGCGGCCCGAGACGCTGCGCACGATCGCCGACCTGACCGCCGACGAGTGCCTGATGGTCGACCCGTGGAACAGCCTGGGCACCTCACAGGTGTTCGTCTTCGCCGCCGAGGCCTCCTCGATGCTCGGCGACGCGGCAGCCGTCGACGCGTCCCGCAGCGGGTAGCCGACGGCCAGCTTCGTCTTGACCGGCTTGGAGGTCTGCTTGCCCTTGCCGGTCTGCCACCCGCCTGCGCGATCCGCCAGCGTGAGCGCGGTGAAATCGGGGCGGGCGGTAACGGGCCGCGACACGGGGAATCCAGAGGCTTCCGTAACCTCGGATCGGCGACTGGTGCCTGACGCATCGCCAGTCCGACGATCGTTCTTTTAGTCAGTTGATCTTTCTTGATCAAGAGCCCCACCGCTTGCGCTCGGCTTCTCGCCAGAAGCTGCCGGGAGCAGTCGGCCAGGGTCGGAGGCGCTCGCCGATCTGGGCAGCATCGTCCCGGCCCGCGATGTACCTTCATGGCTGACGATGACCGACGGACGAGACCATGATCGCTGGCATTGCCGCGACCGACATCACAGCCAGGGTGGGCTCGGCGATGGATCGCTTAGCTGATGGCGCGGGTGCTCGTGACGGGCGGAGCCGGGACGATCGGCTCGGCCGTCGTCCGTCGTCTGCTGCGTGATCCGAACTGGGAGGTGAGGGTCGCCGACCATCGCACCCCGCCCGACTGGATGCTTCAGGGGTGCGAGCTGCACGAGGGCGACCTGCGCAACCTCGCGGTGGCCCAGGGGGCCGTCGAGGGCTGCACCCACGTCATCCACCTCGCGGCGATCGTCGGCGGGATCGCCAACTTCCACAAGCTGCCGTTCACCCTCACCGAGGTCAACAACGCGCTCACGGGGGCGATCGTCCACGCGGCCGTCGACCACGACGTGCAGCGCTTCACCTACGTCTCCTCCTCGATGGTGTTCGAGCGCGCCACCCAGTACCCGACCACCGAGGCCTATCTCCAGGACTGCCCGGTGCCCGAGTCGGCCTACGGGTTCTCCAAGCTCTCCGGCGAGGTCTACACCCGCGCCGCCCACGACCAGCACGGGCTGCGCTACACGATCTGCCGGCCCTTTAATGCCTACGGCCCGGGTGAGCTGCCTGACCGCGATGAGCCGGGCATCGCCCACGCCGTGCCCGACCTGATCGCCAAGGTCCTCGCCGGCCAGCACCCACTTGAGATCTTCGGCTCCGGCGAGCAGACGCGCACCCTCACCCACGTCGACGACATCGCCGACGGGATCGTGACCGCCACCGGATCACCGGCCGGCGAGAACGATGACTTCAACATCTCGGCCTCCGAGGAGCTGTCGGTCGCAGCCATCGCCCGGCTGATCTGGGAGGCGTGCGGCGAGGATCCCGAGCGCTTCGAGCTGCGCCACCTGCCGACCTTCGCCGTCGACGTCCAGCGCCGCTGGCCCTCGGTGGAGAAAGCCCGCACGGTGCTGGGCTGGAAGGCCCAGGTCGACCTGCGCCAGGGCCTGGAGGACACCGTCACGTGGCTGCGCGACCAGCACTCCGCCGCCGACCCGGCGTCGTGAGCCCGGTCCACCGCTCAGCCGCCATCGGCTTCGACCGCGCCGCGGCCGACTACGAACGCGGACGCCCCGGCTATCCACCGGCGGCGATCGAGCTGCTCGCCGAACAACTCGGCCTGTGGCCGCGCAGCCGGATCGTCGACCTGGGGGCCGGCACCGGGAAGCTGACCCGTGCCCTCGGCGGGCGGGGGTGGCGCGTCGTCGCCGTCGAACCGGTCCCCGGGATGCGCGCCCAGCTGCGCAAGGCCGTCCCCGGGGTCAAGGTCCTCGACGGGACAGCAGAGCAGCTCCCGTTGCGCGACAGGAGCGTCGATGCCGTCCTCGTGGCCCAGGCGTTTCACTGGTTCGACGTTGAGGCGGCGGCCGCCGAGATCACGCGCGTGCTCGTGGCCGGCGGTGGGCTGGGCGTGATCCGCAACACCTGGGACCGGTCGGTGGCGTGGGTGGACGAGGTGCAGTCGCTGATCGACCAGCACCGCGCCAAGGAGCCATCGCAGATCGACGGCTGGCGCGCGCGCCTGGAGCACACCGGGCGCTTCACGCCGCTGAGCGAGCAGGTCATCCAGCACGTCGTTGAGAGCGACCGCGACGCCCTGCTGGCCCGCGTGTGCTCGATCAGCTTCATCGCCATGCTCCCGGCCGCCGAGCGCGAGCAGCTGCTGATCGAGGTGACGCACGTGCTCGACCGTGACGGCGTCGGAGCCCCCGGGGCACGGCTACCGACGCCGTATCGGACCCACGTGGTGTGGGCCCGCCGGCGCTCCGCCTGATCCGATGGATGACCTGACCGCGGCGTTTGAGTTCGAACGCCGGATCACGCGGCGAGGAGCCGCGCGCTGGACCGAGCTGCCGCTCGGCTGGGAAGCCCGGCACGATCGGCTCGCCGACGTCTATCACCTCAACGCGCTCCTGCTGCGTGCCCCGCTGCCCGCCGAGGTGAGCGCGGCCGAGCTCACGGCGCTGGTCGAGGACCGCCAGCGCGACCTGCGCCATCGGCGCGTGGTGCTCGACGATGAGCACGCCGGCGAGCGGCTCGCCGACGCCCTGCTCGACGCCGGCTGGGAGCGCGACCGCACGCTGTACATGGCCCTGGGCGCTGATCCGCAGGACGCGCTGATCGACCCGCGGGCGCGGGTTCTCTCCGAGGAGCAGCTGCGGGCCGTCCAGCACGCGACGCTCGGCGAGGACGACGTCGGCCCCAACACCTCCCCCGGCCTGATCGATCGACTCGTCGAGGCCCAGGCCGCGCTGCGAGCGGGCACACGGGCGCTCGGGTTCGGGGCCGGACAGGGTGAACCGGTGGTCTCTCACTGCACGCTGTTCTGCGAGGCCGAGCCGACCGATCGGCGCGTGGCCATGATCGACAGCGTCGGGACGCTGCGTGCCCACCGCCAGCAGGGGCTGGCCAAGGCCGTCGTCTCGGCGGCGGTCCGCGCCGCCGGCGAGTGGGGCGCCGATCTGATCGTCGTGCCCGCCGATGCCGATGACTGGCCGCAGCTGCTCTACGCCGGGCTGGGCTTCGTCCCACT